>NZMW01000010.1:309258-618516 GCA_002694685.1 Balneola sp. | reverse complement strand
TGGCCGCCGTCAAGGTCGTCTTCCCGTGATCTACGTGTCCAATCGTGCCCACGTTCACATGGGGCTTATTCCGTTGAAAGGTCTCTTTTGCCATGATTAAGCTGTTTTGTTAAGTATTGTTTATAAATTCATCAAAAAAATATTCGACCTGAGCCGATACTCGGATTTGAACCGAGGACCCCTTCCTTACCATGGAAGTGCTCTACCTCTGAGCTATATCGGCATCGTTGAGCGAGCGACCGGGATCGAACCGGCAACATTCACCTTGGAAGGGTGACACTCTACCAATTGAGTTACGCTCGCTTACGCGTGGGGAGAGCAGGATTCGAACCTGCGAAGTCTTACGACAACAGATTTACAGTCTGCCCCAGTTGGCCGCTTTGGTATCTCCCCAGAATAACAGTAAAATTTAGTCCGCTGAGCCAGTGACCGGATTCGAACCGATGACCGACGGTTTACAAAACCGTTGCTCTACCAACTGAGCTACACTGGCTTTTCGCGAAAGACTTCAAAATTAAGTATGATAGCTTTGATTGTCAATAAGCTTTTGTGAAAAACTTTCACTCTTTCTCATCTTTTACGTTACTTTTCTTTCTGCGATAAGAAAAGTATGCCTTACCCCCCACGAACAGCACGATTAAGGCCAATATCACCTTCCCATAGTTAGATAAGTACTCGCCGATAACCGGCCAATTGTCACGTATTACCCACCCCATTCCCAGCAATAGACTATTCCACAGAATCGAACTCACCAAAGAACTGAGAATTGTGGGTATCACTTTGAGATGTGAGATGCCAGCTGTGAGCGAAATTACAGAACGGGTACCGGCCAAAAATCGATTTAGAACAACAACGCCCTGGCCCCACTTTTCCATCCACTTCTTACCTCGTGCAAAATATTTATAGTCAATAAATCTAAGTAGAAAATGGCTATCTCGATTTTCTTCAATTTGCCCACCCCATCTGTGGCCAAGCCAATACATCGTCATGAATCCTGCAACCGAAGAAATGACAGTAAGACTCCAAATTGGGAAAATCTGAATCAACCCTTCTGCCGCAAGATACCCGCCAAAGGCAACAATTACGTCGCCAGGCATCGGCGGGACCAAATTCTCTACATAAGCAATTCCAAAAAAGATAAGATACACTCCCAATGGAGGTACTACACTAATCCAATCAACAATACTCTGTACAATTTGATCTGCCATCAGCTTGCTTTAACAATGAGTGCAACTGCCTGGGCAATTATCCCTTCTTCCCTTCCTGCAAAACCCATTTTTTCAGAAGTTGTAGCCTTCACTGATATGTCCTCAGCCGAACAGTCTAGTTCGCTCGCTATACTTTTTCTGATTTCATCAATATAAGGACGAAGTTTAGGCTGCTCTGCTACGACTGTCGCATCAAGGTTACCTAGTTTATAGCCTCGGTCCTGGATTAGATTATAACTTTCGCGAAGCAACTTACGGCTGTCTGCATTTTTGAATGCCGGATCAGTGTCCGGAAAGTGAGACCCAATATCTCCAAGAGCGAGCGCCCCCAAGAGTGCATCGGTTATGGCATGAAGTAAAACATCGGCATCGGAATGACCAAGCAAACCCTTTTCGTATGGAATTTCAACTCCTCCAAGAATCAGCCTTCGACCTTCTTGAAAGCGGTGAACATCATAACCGTACCCAATCCTGATTTTATTCATGACCCTTTTCCTATAATTAGTTCGGCAATTTTTAAATCTACAGGATAGGTAATTTTTAAATTTTCCCGGTCACCTTCCACCATCTGTACCTTTCCGCTGATGCGCTCCACCAATGAAGCGTCGTCCGTACCAACATACCCATCACTGATGGCTGACTCGTATGCATCTATTAACAGTTGGCGCTGAAAAACCTGAGGAGTTTGCGCTTGCCAAAGAAAAGATCGGTTAGGTGTTTCTTGAATAGTTAAGGACTCATCTACTCTTTTTATAGTGTCTTTTGCAGGCACCCCAAGCACAGCACCGCCAACCTTCTCTGCTGCACGGCAACATTCTTCAATCAATTCAACCCGCACAAAAGGACGAACGGCATCGTGCACTGCAACCAAGTCTATTTCTTCACCTACATGCTTGAGGGCATTATATATAGAAAATTGCCGCTCTTTTCCTCCCTCCACAATATCGAAATGCACATCGGTAACGAAATGGCCAACTATATTCTCTATCTCATTAATATAGCTTTTGGAGGTTGCTACAATTATCTGTTTTACTTCAGAGAATTCTAGAAACCGGGCAATCGTGTGCTCAAGAATGGATTTCTCTCCCACCTTTATAAACGGCTTGGGAATTGCAGAAACCATTCTCTCGCCCGATCCTGCCGCCGGTATTATGACCGACAGTTTTGACATTCTTAAAGAATCAACATTGCATCACCGAATGTAAACAGTCGGTAATCATTCTTTTTGGCTTCTTCGTAAGCTT
This sequence comes from Balneola sp., assembly GCA_002694685.1. Taxonomy (NCBI): domain Bacteria; kingdom Pseudomonadati; phylum Balneolota; class Balneolia; order Balneolales; family Balneolaceae; genus Balneola; species Balneola sp. Next base: position 616,064 of record NZMW01000010.1, on the reverse strand, counting down.
CCATCAAGAAATCATATCCTGCAAAAGCAGCAGAAAGCATCAAGCGAGTAGACTCAGGCTGATGGAAATTGATAATCAACCCTTCTGTAATCTTGAAGTTATACGGAGGATAAATAAACTTATCTGTCCAACCTGTTCCGGCTTTTGACATTCCGCTTGCCATTACACTGGTTTCAATGGTTCTACAAGAACTTGAGCCGATGGCAATAACTCGGTTTTTCTTTTTCTTGAGCGTTTCGTTGATCTTGTCAGAAGTATCTTTAGAGATAAAGAAGTTATCTGAGTCCATGCGGTGCTTAGTCAAATCTTCAACTTCCACATTTCTGAAAATACCCCAACCTATATGAAGAGTTGTAGGTAAAAACTCTACACCTTTCTTTTTGATTTTGTCTACCAGCTCTTGGGTAAAATGCATGCCTGCTGCCGGTGCAGCAACTGCTCCTCGCTCAGTAGCAAATATTGTTTGATAACGCTCTTTATCTTCTTCAACAGGCTCTCTTTCCACATAAGGAGGAAGTGGCATCTTACCGAGCTCATCTAATCGATTATAAAGCTCCTGATTTGGACCTTCATATAGGAAACGAATTGTACGGCCACGGGAAGTTGTGTTATCCACTACCTCAGCCATCAGTTCTTCGTCTTCTTCTCCGAAATACAGCTTGTTTCCGATTCTGATTTTACGCGCCGGTTCTACCAGTACATCCCAAAGCATATTTTCAGGCATGAGCTCTCTGAGTAAGAAAACTTCAATATCCGCTTCGGTTTTCTCCTTTTTACCATTGAGGCGTGCAGGGAATACTTTCGTATTATTATAAATCATGATGTCATCTTTATTCAGATACTCATGAATTTTATCGAAGGTTGTATGTTCGATTGTTCTTTCTGCACGATTAAGAACCATCAACTTTGCTGAATCTCTTTTTTTCAGCGGTTCTTCAGGAATGTTTAAATCGTCAGTCTCAAATTTGAAATCGGTGAGCTTCATTAGCTTTCTATAGGTTTTTCAGTACAGTTAGAAAAGTTGATTAAAATAGCCTTTTTTTTTGGCGATTTCAATGCACCCCTACATTCTCTCTTGTTTATTATTATTTGCCAATTCGTTATACTTATGTAATTGCTCTTGCGTTCAACTGTAAACCTTTGCGAGCACCATGAAAAAATTATTCACACTCACTTTTGTATTCGCTCTATTTTTGAGCTTTCAACTTTCTGCCCAACTCAGAGAGGACTTACCTGCCTATAACGACTTTTCAGGGCCTGTTATCAATAACCAAGAGGCTACCGTTCAGACATGGCTTAGTAATTTTTTTCAGAATAACGTAACGATGAGTCACTCTTATTCCATGAACTTTGGATCGGTTGGCGGCAATTATCAGAATGTGAATTCATACACAAACACGCTCAATTTTCTCTTTACAGAAAATTTAACCGGGCGCATGGATGTTTCTTTTCTTCATTCTCCTTTCGGAGCCTCCAATTTTGTTGACACAGATAATAACATTGGTGGAGAGGTGCTCATCAGAAATGCTGAGTTGAATTACAAGATAAGTGATAACGCTCATATTCAGCTTCGTTACCAGCAGTTACCTAGCAACTACGGGTACTTCAATCCCTATGGTTATGGCTTTAGTCCTTATGGTAATAATCGTTTTGGCAATACCTGGTACTAGTAGAAATGATTAGTTGATGGCAGATACAAACGGCAAAAGCTCTTCCGGTACAAACGAACTTTTTTTAAATGCTGCCATCGGGTTTTTAAGTGTACTCTTAATTGTTCTGGTCGCCGCACTTTTCACTCGTATTATTTATCCCAGAATATTTAATGAAAGAGCTGAACTACAATCAGAGCTGATAAGCGAAATCATCCAAATTGAAGTCCTGAATGGGTGCGGGATTTCAGGAATAGCAAATTCATATACCGGTTTATTGCGTAAAAATGGTTTCGATGTAGTTGAAACCGGTAATTTTGAAACGTTTGACCTCCAAGAAACCATTATAATATCAAGGAGCGGTGTTATGGATAATGCCTACCGGGTAGCAAATGCCTTGGGAGTATCACAGGCTAACGTAATAAGAGAATCCTCTCCCGACTTTTATCTCGATGTAAGCGTAATTATAGGACATGACTTTGAAAAACTTAATACTGATTAATTTATGACAGACATTAAACAACCGGCAAAGAAACAATTTAAAAATTCCTATTCGGATGACTCTCCAAATTCACAAGAAATGGTGGAAGTTATCACAGAAGCTTTACTAAGCCGAAAAGGTAAAGAAATTACCGTGCTGGATGTTTCAAAGCTTACCACACTTACCGATTATTTTGTAGTCTGCCACGGTAACTCTGATGTACAGGTTAAGGCTCTTTCTGATGCTGTTGAAGAAGACATCAGAGAAAAGATGGGTGAAAGAGCTTGGAAGAAAGAGGGACTTCAGGGTCGCTCATGGGTTATCCTCGACTTTGTAAACATTGTAGTCCACGTAATGAGTAAAGAGAAGCGCGACTTTTACGGTCTTGAGCGCATGTGGAATGATGCAGAGGTGACTTATATAAAAGATGAGGACGAGGAGTAAACTTTCTTGAGTTCTTCGTTACCGCATATCCTTGTTACAGAACCCATTCCTAAAAATGTAATTTCATTTCTAAGGGAGCACGGTACAGTTACCGTAGCAGAGAAAGGCACTTATCAGACTGAAGAAGACCTTATCCGAGACATTCCTTCTTATGATGCTCTTTTGTGCATGCTTTCTAGCCCGGTTACTGAAAAGGTTTTAGAAGCAGGTGAGAAACTTCAGGTAGTGGCAAACTTTGCCGTCGGATATGATAATATCGATGTTGAGGCTGCGCATAAGAGAGGCGTTAAAGTAGCCAACACGCCCGATGTTCTTACCGAAGCTTGTGGCGACTATGCCATGGGTTTACTTCTGGCCCTTTCAAGAAAGTTCAAAGAGGCTGAGCAATACTTAAGGGATGGTAAGTTCAAAGGCTGGGAACCACTTGGGTTTCTTGGGATGGAGTTGAGAGACCGAACTTTAGGGATCATTGGAATGGGGAGAATAGGTCAGGCTTTTGCCCATCGCGCCAAAGCTTTTGGGATGAATATCATTTATCACAACCGTACTCCTATCGACTCTGAAACTGAACAGGAACTTAAGGCTGAATATATCAAAGACCACAAAGAGCTTGCACGGCGGTCTGATGTGATTAGTTTGAATTGCCCGCTCACCCCAGAAACTCATCATTTGGTGGATAAAAAGTTTTTGGAAACACTTCCCGGTCATGCCTTGCTGGTTAATATTTCAAGAGGGGCCGTTATTGATGAGGCAGCTTTAGCAGAAGCACTTCATAATAAAACTATAGCCGGTGCCGCTCTGGATGTTTTTGAAGAAGAACCAAAAGTTCATCCTAATCTGCTTTCTGCACCTAACACCGTCTTGCTTCCCCATATTGCGAGTGCTACCCACCGAACGAGAGAGGATATCGGAATGCTGGCCGCAGAAGCAATCACCTCCGTTCTTGATGGCAAAGCTGATCATAAAATACCAAACTTGATTAGCCCCTAATTTACGCTCATATTCGTTGAATAAATTATGAGCAAAGCTATCTTGAAATCCCCCATTCACAACAATACCTGGGCGCTTGCCTTCCTTCTTACATTAGTTGCTCTAATGTATGGGATATTCGAGATTTGGACAGAACAAGGCGACCTTACCGAGCTGGAGCAAACCACCCTGGCCAATGAAGCGATTAATACCGCACTTCAAAACTATCTCAATTTTGAGCAGGAGTTTGTAAACCAAAGCAACCAGTTTTCAGTGTTTGCAAAGCAACAGCTTCAGAATAACGAACCTCTTAGTTCAATAACAACTGAAGCAGATAAGGAATATGATTTTTGGGGTATTTCTTTATTTAAAGGGAATGAAAATATTCTTTGGACGGGATTCTCTCCACAACAAGTTTCACCTGAAGTAAAGCCTACCGGTAATAATGCCTATGTAAGCATTGAGCAAAGCAATAATGTGACTTTTCTGAATTATAGCACGCATATTACAGCTCAACTGAATGACACATTGATTCAATACACAGTAATCACCCGTAAAAAGGTGAAGCAGGAAAACATTCTGCCCATTGGCGATGATTCCGAACTAATGCCTTCTGACTTTTTACAGCCTGAGGCCGATTATCCGGTCCACTTCAGCTTTTTTGAAGAACCACCCCAAAACCCGCAATTCATTACAAGGATATCGACTCAAAGTGTAGATTCAGCCGGCGTTATTTATACTCTAAAGGATGACTACTCTGAATATCGCTCCATTAAGCAAAACCAATACTTTTTGTACCGGGCCATTTTCTATGTTGTACTGATAAGCCTGATCACGCTTTTCCTTATCTCTATTTCTCGAGAACTCACTACCTGGAAATCTTTATTGTTGAAGTTATTTGCTATTACTCTGGCATGGCTTTTCTTCTCCAACATCGACTATGGAGTGGGATGGATTGAAATCTTTTATGCTCTGGGTCAACAAGACTTCGAAGCAATAAAACCCCTTGTCAAATATGGGGTACATTCGTTCTTTATTCTGCTTTTGACAATCGTTTGCTTCAATCCATTGTTAAGTTCAAGTCTTGAAGTCAAGAATTCCTCAAGTGTAATCACTACCGTTCTAATAGCTTTCTTTGGTTTTCTCAGCGCTACCCTGCTTCATTTTTATTTATTGGAAACCTATTCCTTATTTACAGAGACATCCATTGCTGTTTTAGATCTTGAAGTTTTCCCACACTTGGAGACCTTTCTTTTTTATGTGATTTCCGGAGTATTCTGCATTTCATCTATTACACTGCTCACCATTTTAGGATGGTTTCTGATGAAACTCACTCCTCAGTCCCTGTCTGTTTCATTATTGATTATGCTGGGTGGATATTTGATTGGGCTTTTTGTCATTTTTGTTTTGAGTTTATATCCCGAAAAAGCGGGATGGCTGGTACTCACTACCACTTTATTCTTTGCGACTATACTTGTTTTCATTTTTCTGGCACACCGAAACCCGGCCCTATTTACTTTTGCATCCCGGCTCAGGCTTCTGCTCCTTTTTAGCTACATCGCAGTTTGTATTTCCTATATCGCCGTTTACAAAGGTTACTCCATACGCCTGAACAGCCAAATGGAAAAAGCAGCTCAGCTTTTTGTTGATGAAGAAGCAACACAGGCTGAAATAATTGCCCGAAACTTGCTAACTCAGTTAGAGCAGTCCGTATCTAATCTCACTTTGAATGACTTTATTCAGCGGCCTGCTTTTGTAGAAAATTATTTTACTCAGCAAACCCAGAACCTTTTGCAACAAGACTGGGAGCGTTTTTCGATTTCAACTCAGCTTGTAAATAATCAGGGTGAAATTATTGGAGAATATTCCTCTGATCTGGATTCTCCGGCCTGGACTCGTGCCTTTAATATGCTCTCGCTGGTCATTCCTTTTGAAGAGGAACAAATCCGTGTTGAAAATCTTCGCCCTATTGTCCGGGAGCGTCCACTTAATGAAGCCAACTCAAACTACTCTTCCTTCCGCCGGGCGTGGATTCCTCTTTATCAGGATGGAAATACTGAACAACGCATCGGCTGGATATTGTGCTCAGTGTATCGCGAGCGTCCTCAATATGAGAAACCCCTCCGTGCTGTTATTGCTTCTGAAGGGAGTGAAAGCTGGAATGCCTCCATCAGCATTATCGAGTATATCGACGGCCTTGCTGCACGCCGGAATATTGTTGGAACACCTTTAGACATTCCCGGATATCTAAGCTTACCCTCAGAGATTCTCTCAGAGACCAAATCTGACTCCTCTTTTTATCGAACAACGGGGTTGGGCAATCAACATATCCGCGAGTACTTTGTGGCATCTTCAGCTAATCAAATTATACGAGCAGCAACCAACGATCCCGGTTTTGATAATCACCTTTTTTCAGTGATCCGGTTTTTCTTTTGCGTACTCATAATTGGGCTGTTGGTTTTAGGTTCATTATTCTGGAAAAAGGATCTCAATATATTAGGGCATAATCGACGCTTCCGAGATCGCCTGATTGACCGCTTTATTTTTGCTTCGCTGATTTGCCTGATGGCATTAATTGGAACAACCTACTATGCCATAAAAAGTCAAAACCAGAAAGGCGTTCAGGATCAATTGCTGAGCAAGCTTGATAACCTCACGGAATCTATATCATTTCAGGAATCTCTCTCGCCCGAAGAGTCCCGCATTCCCCTCAGTGAATTGACTTCTACCCTGGATGCTGATGCTGCCCTATACCGTGATAATACCGTTGATATTTCTACAACAAGCCAAATTTATAATCAAAATTTATTGCCCCGTATGCTGCCCTGGGATGTGTATGAGTCTATATATAGCCGTGGCAACCAGCAGGTAACACGGAAAGTAACCCTGGGGAGTCAGCAGTTACTTATAGGATATCAGCCCTGGCTTAATGAGGATAGTGAAATTGCTGGCATTGTTGCGATTCCGACCTTCCTAGAAGCCCCTAAGTTTAATGAACAGCTACTTTCAACTACCAGCTACCTTCTTGGTTTCTATGTAGTGATATTTGGGTTTTTCATTATTGGAGCTGCCCTTATCTCAACTCAGCTAACCTCTCCCCTTGAGGCTTTGCGGGAAGGACTTAAAAAGATTTCCGGCGGTGATTTAGAAACGACTTTACCTGTTAAGAGTAAGGACGAAATTGGTTCTCTTACCAATGCCTATAATGTGATGGTTTACCGTCTTAAAGATCTGCAACAAGATTTAGCCAAAGCCGAACGGGAAGCGGCATGGAAAGAAATGGCGCAGCAAGTTGCTCATGAAATCAAGAATCCGTTAACCCCAATGAAGCTCAACCTACAACATCTTCAAAGGCAACTGAACGTTTCAGAAGAAGACTTCATAAAAATGAAGCCGCAAATTGAGAAAGTTGCCACGAACATGATTGATCAGATTGAATCGCTAAGTAAAATAGCTTCCGACTTCTCAAAGTTTGCGCAGCCAACCGAGCAGGAATTCAACGAGATTGAAGTCAATGCTTTATTGGAATCTATTGCTGAACTGTATAAGTCTGAAGATCAACTAAAGATAGTATCTGAACTCTATCCCGAGGAACTTTATGTAATGGGAGTGAAAGAGGAACTTAGACGGGTATTGGTAAACCTCGTGAAAAATGCGACTGAAGCAATGCCCAACGGCGGAGAGATAACGCTCTGTTCTCTTACAGATGATGACAAGTCTTTCGTTTTGATCGAAGTTATTGATAATGGGGAGGGAATTCCGAAAGAAAACAGCGAGGACATCTTTGTGCCTAATTTCTCAACCAAGTCAAGCGGAACAGGTCTGGGATTAGCGATCTCCAAAAAGATTATTGAAGAACATGACGGTAAGATTTCTTTTGAATCTACCCCGGGTGAAAAAACCACCTTTAAAATCAGCCTTCCAATTCACCACAAAGAATCCAAGTACCGCAAGGATTAAAAGCCGGTCGTTAGGATTTTTATTCAAACTTAATCTCTATTGGTGAATATTTGTCCGTACCTTTGCTGCCCTGATGAACAATTCCCAAAAAGAAATAAAAAAAGAAGGGCTCAAACTTGTAGCGATTGGCAGCCCTATTATTGCTACTCAGCTACTTCGCATGGGGCTTAACTTCACCGACACCGTAATGGCTGGAAACCTGTCAGCCCTTGACCTCGCCTCTGTAGCTATTGGAAATGCTATCTACATGCCTATCGGGATTTTCTGCATGGCTACCCTCATTGCCATCAACCCCATTGTATCTCAGTTTTTAGGAGCCCGTGAATTTGACCTGATTGGGAAAAGTGCCCGCCAAATGTTTTGGCTGGTTTTGATGCTGGCTATTCCATGTTTCTTCCTTATCCGAAACCTTGAGATTGTAATGCAGCTTATGGGTGTAACTGCTGAAATTATCCCCATTGCTGATGGATACCTCAAAGCGATCTCCTGGGGCATATTACCATTACTAGCCTATGCAGGTGTTCGGTATTTCAGTGAAGGATTATCAGTCACCAGACCGGCTATGTACATTGCTGCGGCCAGCTTGGTTTTAAATGTGGGTGCAAATTATGTGCTTATGTATGGGAAATTAGGTTTCCCTCAGCTTGGTGCTGTTGGAACAGGATATGCTACTTCCATCATAAACTTATTCGGGGCCATTGTATTTATTGCTTTCACGGCTTCTTTTAAACCTTTTAAGCGATTCAATATTTTTGCCCGGACTAAAGGCCCGGAGTGGAAGTACATCCGAGAGTTAATTACGGTAGGAGTTCCTAATGGGATCAGTTCTTCTATGGAGGTACTTCTTTTTGCTACGGTCAGTTTATTGATGGGGACACTCAGCGTGAAGGCTGCCGCTGCTCACCAAATTGCTATAAATGTTGCGGCTACCATGTTTATGATCCCCTTTGGACTTTCCATGGCTATCTCCCAAAGAGTAGGGTTTTCTCTGGGTCAAGGTTCAATGGAAAAGGCTCGTTTTCGGGGATTTGTGGGGATTGCTATTTGTGCCGGAGTCATGACCCTCACGGCCATGCTTCTATTTCTCGCTCCGGAATTCATCATCAGTATTTACACCGATGACATCGAAGTAGCGGGAGTTGCTGTTACGCTGGTTTTTATGGCCGCTATATTCCAAATCTCTGATGGACTTCAGGTAGGAGCATTCGGTGCTCTTCGCGGATTAAAAGATACGCGCGTTCCCATGATTGTGAATTTCATCTCCTACTGGCTCGTTGGCTTCCCAACGGGATATATTCTTGGAATTTATCTTGGCTTTGGTCCTGAAGGATTATGGATTGGGTTGATTGGAGGGCTTTCTGTCGCCGCTATCTTGCATAATTATCGATTCAATAAACTCACGAAAATCAGATCCTAAGATTTGAATGAAGCCTGCCCCCAAAAGGTTTGGATAACACACGCAAATTGTTATCCTTCTGCATGCCCGTTTTCATTCATGACATAGCGACTTCGGTTCCCCCATTTTTCAGTGATCAGCAGCATATTCGCGAGGTCATGAAGAAGCATATCGGCACGGATCGGAAATCTGAAGCTATAATCCACCGCATTTATACTCAATCCGGAATTGAGAAACGCCATTCTGTAGTACAAGATTTTGAACCCAACAAATACGGGCAGTTATTCTTCAACGGACAGGTTAAAAGTGACCCCGGAACAGCAGCCCGAAACAAGGTTTATGAGAAAGAATCAAAAAAGCTGTTTGTAGATGTGGCTCGAAAGCTTCTCGCTGATAACCCACACATTTCTTCGAATGAAATTACCCATGTAATTACCGTTTCCTGTACCGGTTTTTATGCTCCCGGCCCGGATTATGAAATCGTAAAAGCCCTGAAACTAAAACCTTCTACAGAACGCTTTCACGTCGGTTTTATGGGCTGTTATGCCGCTTTTCCGGCTATGAAAATGGCTAAATCATTTTGTATTTCTGATCCAGATGCTGTGGTATTAGTCGTTAGTGCTGAACTATGTACCCTGCATTTTCAATTCAAGAATGATGTCGATAATCTACTTTCCGGATCTGTTTTTGCTGATGGTGCCGGGGGGATGATTGTCTCTTCAAAACAGCCCAAGAAGCAAGCGTTTGAAATCAGCAAGTTTGCTTCCTCTCTCGCCCCAAAAGGCGAAAAAGATATGGCCTGGACCATCGGTGATTCCGGCTTCGACATGATATTATCGACCTATGTTCCAGATATCATACAGGAAAACCTGGAGACCGTTATCAAACCGCTCTATCATGAATACGGAATAACGAATGATGACATCAACCATTGGGCCCTTCACCCCGGCGGACGCTCAATCCTTGACAAAATTGAGAGCAATCTTGAGTTGAAGCCAAACCAAATTTCAGCTTCCCGCGAGGTGCTTGCCGAATATGGAAATATGAGCAGCGCTACTATACTATTTGTGCTAAAGAAACTAATGCAGTCTGATTTGCAGCCCGAACAACGCATTTTATCAATGGCTTTCGGTCCCGGACTAACCATTGAAAGCGGTCTTTTTAGTGTTCATCATCCCCAGTCTTTGTAGTCATGGCAACCTTTCTTTCACAGAGACAGCCCGACTTAGTGGAGCAAATGGATCGGGAGAATTGTAACCGAATCTTGTTAAAAAACACCTATGAGCAGTTTCCGCTCATCAACACATTACTTTCTAAATGGAAGAAGGTTTATAAGAAAGAGCTGCTGCCCGAGATGTCAGAAAATAGGATCTATTCACTGTTAGATATTGGTTTTGGTGGTGGTGATATCCCCATTAAACTTGCTCAGTGGGCTAAAAAAGATGGCATTCAGCTAAATATCACAGCGATTGATACAGATATCAGAGCTTTTAATTTTGTACGGGAAATATATCCCGAAGGACTTGTTAACTGGAAACACTGTTCCTCCACGGATCTGGTGTTGAATAAGGAGAAGTATGACTTTGTGATTTCAAATCATGTTCTGCACCACCTCTCTGAAAACCAGATCCCCACTCTTCTGAAAGAAAGCAGAAAGCTTGCTACCAAAAAGATAATTTTCTCTGATATTGAGAGAAGCGCAATTGGATATGGTCTTTTCAAAGTGATTACCCCTTTTATATTTAAAAGCTCGTTTATTACAGAAGATGGACTCACTTCAATTAAGAAAAGCTTCACTTACCGTGAACTACTAAAACGTGCTCCTCAGGGTTGGAAGGTCAAGCAAATGTTCCCATTTCGATTACTTCTGACCTATGAAAAAAGCTAAAACTGACATACCGGTTGTCATTGTAGGAGGAGGCCCGGTTGGACTATTTCTTGCCATAAGTTTGCTGAAAAAGGGAATTAAATGCAGAGTCTTGGAAAAGCGTAAAGAGCCCGTTCCTGATTCTCGTTCACTTGGTATTCATCCTGTTTCATTGGAGCTTTTTGATGAACTTGGCATCACCGAACCTTTCTTACGCGAAGGCTTAATAATTAAAAAAGGCCTCGCTTTAACTGCAGATAAAAGCTTAGGTGAAATTTCTTTTGAAGATTGCCCGCCACCCCACAACTACATCTTAGCTTGCCCCCAGTTCACCACCGAAAAAATTCTACGAAAAGAACTTTATAAGCTTGATAACCAGGCTCTTGTTCTTGGGGCTGAATTCGAGTTTTTGAATGAAATGGATGACCACATTGAGGTGGTTTATTCTACAGATGAACAAGCAAGTCAACGTTTAAGAGGTGCTTTTTTGATAGGTTGTGACGGTAAGAATAGCTCAGTCCGCCAACATGCTTCTATTCATTATTCCGGCAAAAGATATGATGACACCTATATTATGGGTGATTTTGAAGACACCACTGATTTTGGGCCTGATGCTGCAGTCTTCCTATTAAAAAATGGACTCATCGAATGTTTCCCGCTTCCAAATGGCATGCGCCGCTGGGTTGTTAAAACAGACCACTATCATTCTGACCCAACACAACTCCAATTAGCTGAATTAGTCAGCAATAGAATTGGGTATAACCTCACTAATATAAAAAGCACGATGCTGAGTAGTTTTGGTGTTCAGCATTTTATGGCAGAAAATTTCTGCAAGGGCAGGGTTGTTCTTGCAGGTGATGCTGCTCATGTGGTTAGTCCCATAGGAGGTCAAGGAATGAATCTTGGCTGGCTTGACTGCAAAGAGTTAGCAACCTCCCTCGAAGATATCACGAATTATAGGGGGGCAAAATCTTCGGAATACGCTTTCCAAAAGCTACTGTCTTATTCAAAAAAACAGCGAAAAATCGCTTCGAAAGTAGCGAAACGGGCTGAAATCAATATGGCTCTTGGAAGAAAGTCTAACTTTCCGTTTTTGAGGAATGTATTTATAAAGGGAATGCTGCATTCACCTTTTAAAACTAAGGTAGCTGAACTCTTTACTATGCGTGGCCTGAGCAGCTGGTGGATTTAAACTGGAAACGATAAGAAACAGGTTGAACCAATTTCTGCATTTTTGTTATACCTGATTGTGCCCTCAAGCTTACTAACCAGAGACTCAATAATAAGCTTTCCATGTGGACGATTATTTTTATCGTCAGATTCTTCACTAAACCCAATTCCATCGTCAGTTACGATAAGTGCAATCTTGTCTTTGCTCGTTTTCTTTAAGCTGATTACTATTTCACCAGTATTTTTCTTGGTGAATGCATGTTTATAAGCATTAATTAAAAGCTCGTTTAGTATAAGTCCGCATAACATGCTTCGGTTTGGGTCAAGAGTAATCTCTTCCAACTGTATATTCAGTCTGATGTCTTTTTCAGATGTGTCAAAAACCTTTTCCACATTTTGGGCAATTGCTGTCAGATATCGGGATAGTTCTAACTTTTCTGAATCGCGCTGATCATATAACAGTGAATGAGCTTCTGCTACTGACCGAATTCTTGAATTCGTAGAACTCAATAAGTCGCGATACTTTTCATCCTTTACATCACGAAGATCAAATTCGAGAAGTCCACATATCATCGACAGGTTATTTTTCAGCCGATGGTGAATCTCCATCATTTGCATATCCCTTTCTTTCAGCTTTTCCTCAATCTCATCGTACCTTTTTGAACGTTCAATAGCGGAAGAAACATGCAAAGCTAGTGACTCAAACACAGGGACATCTTCATTTTCAAACGACTTCCCTCCTTTTTTGTTGATAGCCTGAAGAACACCGAATGCATTACCCTTGCTATCCTGCAAAGGAACACAAATAATATTTCGTGTGGTAAAACCGGTTGACAAATCCTTCCAAAAAATATCACTTTCAACTACATCATTAGAAATGAAGGGTTGATTATAAGAGATTACCCAACCGCCAATTCCTTTGCTTTTAGGCACTCTCATACCCATAATTTCATCTTTAACCGGACCGGTAGGAATACTGACGTTTAAATCTCCGGTCGATTCATCGAGAAGCATTAGTGAGCTAGCCTCAGAATTCATCACAACCTTGGCTGCCTCCATACACTTGCGCAAAACTTCCTTGAGTTGTAAGGTTCTATTTATACCATCTACAACATGAAGCAGAAGTCTTTCATACCCGAAAGTCTCTACATTTTCCTCGGCCATTTTTTTATTTCGATCTTTGATAGGATTACCCGAAATGGTGCTAACGTGTACCTTTTTTAATTATTAAAAAAATTCTGGACCCCTCCAATTTGGCAAAATGTAGTAATTGTAGTGCACAATAAAAAAGCACAGATTAAAAAATCTGTGCTTTTGAAATTACATTTTACCAACCGTAGAAAAAGGTAATAGCCTTTTTCAGTTGAAGTATGTTGCTAAATCAATTCTGTTCTTTACTTTTTTTCAAGTAATCGAGCAGTACTGTGTGCAAGATTCCACCATTTCGGTAGTAATCAACTTCAACCGGGGTATCGATTCGGCAATCAGTCATAAACTCAATTACCTCACCACCGGTTTTAGTGGCTGTGACTTTTATTTCGCCACGAGCTTCCACATCATCATCCACGTGGATGTCAAATGTTTCTGATCCGTCCAATCCAAGTGTATCTGCACTTTCACCTTCTTTAAACTGAAGTGGAAGTACACCCATTTGGATAAGGTTAGAACGGTGAATACGCTCGTAAGAAGTCGCAATTACCGTTTCAATACCTAAGAGTGCGGTACCTTTGGCAGCCCAGTCACGAGATGAACCCGTTCCATACTGCTTGCCGGCTAAGGCTACTAATGGTGTATTGGATTCTTTGTATTTCAGAGATGCATCATAAATAGTCGTGATTTCATCATCAGGGAAATACTTGGTATAGCCACCTTCTTTGCCTGGGGCAAGTTGGTTTTTGAAGCGAACGTTGGCAAAAGTACCACGTGTCATTACGCGATCATTACCACGTCGGGAACCATAAGAGTTGAAGTCCTTCTTCTCCACATCATGGTCTTTCAGATACTTACCTGCCGGTGAGTCTTCTGCAATATTACCTGCAGGAGAAATGTGATCAGTAGTGATAGAATCCCCAACCTTAACAAGAGCTCTTGCTCCTTTAATTGGTTTGATCGGCTCAGGCTCTTCTGACATTCCCATAAAGAATGGCGGCTCCTGAATGTATGTTGATTCATCACTCCAGTCGAACAGGTCTCCACCTGAAACCGGAATTTCTTCCCAAGTTGGCGATTCAAAAATATCACCATACATCTTATCAAAAAGCTCTGGACGGATAGCAGCATCTAAGTGCTCAGCAATTTCAGCTGTTGTAGGCCAGATTTCTTTTAGATAAACATCTTTTCCATCTTTGTCTTTACCCAAAGGCTCCGTAGCAAGATCAATGTCTACACTACCAGCCAGTGCATAGGCAACAATTAGTGGAGGAGAAGCCAAATAGTTCGCTTTCACCCAAGGGTGAATTCGTCCTTCAAAGTTACGATTCCCGGATAAAACACCGGCAGCAATCAGGTCTCCTTCTTTAATAGCCCTTTCAACAGCCTCTGGCAATGGACCGGAGTTACCGATACACGTTGTGCATCCGTACCCTACCAGGTTAAAGCCAAGCTTGTCCATATATTCTGTAAGACCAGCTTCTTTAAGATATTCGGTTACTACACGAGAACCCGGAGCAAGTGATGTTTTCACATAAGCGGGAACTTTGAGTCCTCTTTCGACGGCCTTCTTCGCTACAATTCCGGCTCCCAGCATTACGCTTGGGTTGGAAGTGTTGGTACAAGAGGTGATGGCAGCGATAACAACGTCACCGTGCTTCATCTCAATCTCTTGCCCGTTTTTGTACAGGCCTTTATTAGCTAGTTTTTCCTGAGCCAGATTGAATCCCATAGTAGGATTATCACTGGTCAATGAATTTTCAAATGCTTTCTTCATATTACCGAGTGTAATACGGTCATGCGGTAGTTTTGGCCCGGCAAGCGATGTTTCTACCGTGCTTAAATCTAATTCGAGCGTTGAAGAAAATTCCGGATCCGGAGTATCATCGGTTCTGAAAAGTCCCTGCGCTTTGGTATAGTTTTCAACCAATTGTACAAGTTCTTCTGAACGTCCGGTTCTTCTCATATACCGGAGAGATTCTTTATCAATAGGAAAGAAGCCCATTGTTGCTCCATATTCGGGAGCCATGTTTGCAATAGTAGCTCTGTCAGGAAGGCTCATGTTACTGAGTCCGTCTCCATAAAATTCAACAAACTTACCTACTACGCCGTGCTCACGTAGCATTTGTGTAACAGTAAGGGTAAGGTCAGTTGCAGTGACACCTTCACGAAGTTTCCCGGTTAATTTCATTCCGGTTACTTCAGGAACTAACATTGAAATCGGTTGCCCCAACATGGCAGCTTCCGCTTCAATACCACCAACACCCCAGCCAAGAATGCCGAGTCCGTTAATCATCGTGGTGTGGGAATCAGTTCCCACCAATGTATCAGGATAAGCTGTTGTGGAACCGTCTTCTTCTTTACGGGTGAAAACTCCGCGACCTAAATACTCAAGATTTACCTGGTGAACAATTCCACGACCCGGAGGTACTACACGGAAATTATCAAAAGCTTCTTTACCCCATTTCAGGAATTCGTAACGTTCATTGTTACGTTCCATCTCTTTCTCAACGTTGAACTCGAGTGCGGCATCGTTACCGAACATATCAACCTGAACGGAGTGATCAATTACTAAATCTACAGGAACTTGGGGGTTGATATCGGTTGCTTCCCCACCCATTCGTTCCATCGCAGATCGGAGTGCAGCTAAATCAACCACTGCAGGAACTCCGGTGAAATCCTGAAGGACAACACGGGATGGTTTAAAAGGAATTTCTCCCTGCGGGTCTTTGGCATTATAGTTAGCCAATGCCTCAATATCTTTTTCAGTTACTGCATATCCATCAAATTCTCGCAGTACCGCTTCCAACAATATCTTTACTGAGAATGGTAGTTTATCAACTTTATCATAACCCAGCTCTTTTAGTTTTGGAAGACTATGCAGATAGGCCTTTCCCGAACCGGTTTCAAATTCAACTCTGGTTTCTTTCAGTTTGTCGCTCATTTTATACTCAATTTAGATTTTCCTTCTTCTACGCCCAAAGGTACAAATCTTTTGGCGCTTTGTCTTTATCTTGTCACTATAAATAGAATTGGAGCTGCCTATTTAATAGGATTTAATATTAATACAAAAGTTAACGCTGATTAAATCCATTGGCCAATCTGAGAATAGTGGAACTTTCTACCCTTCTGCTATTGATATCTACCAGAATAACTTCTATCTTATTCGACTTTCCAATTTGACGAAATAAAAGAGTTTAATCGTGGACACATTAAGTTTTAAGACATACTCAGCTAAACCCAGCGACATTGAAAAAAAATGGGTACTCATTGATGCTGAAGATCAGCCTCTGGGTCGCCTGAGTAGCGAAGTAGCAAAAATATTGAGAGGCAAAACAAAGCCAACTTTCACTCCTCACATGGATACCGGTGATAACGTAATCGTTATCAATGCGGAAAAAGTGAAACTGACTGGTAAGAAAATGACGGACAAAACGTACTTCCGTCACACATTCTACCCAGGTGGTGAAAGATTTGAAACAGCTGAAGAGATGATGGAGAAAGATCCAACATCTTTAGTTACTACTGCTGTTAAAGGCATGCTTCCCAAAACAAAGTTAGGCAACAAGATTGCCACTAACTTGAGAGTGTATGCCGGACCTGTACATCCGCATACTGCACAAGAACCTGAAATCATTGAGCTTTAATCAATAATGGCACAAGCGAATTACATAGGACGACGAAAAACAGCAACGGCTAGATTATACATCCAGCCGGGTAAAGGCGAGATTATCGTCAATCACAAACCTATCGAAGAATATTTTCCAGTTAAAGCCCGACGTAACATCGCTCTGCATGCAATGAGTGTTACTGAAACGGAAGGCAAGTACGACATTAAAATCACTGTTCGTGGTGGTGGAAGTACCGGACAAGCCGGCGCCATATCTCACGCACTTGCTCGTGCTTTGGATGGAGAGAATGAAGACATGCATGATGTTCTTAAAGGACATGGACTTCTTACCCGAGATGACAGAATGGTAGAGCGTAAAAAATACGGTCAGCCTAAAGCTCGTAAGAAATTCCAGTTCTCTAAGCGTTAATATTTACGCAACCAATTTTTTCAAAACACAATCACACATGTGTGGCGACCCTGCGTTTGGTGTCTCAGGCTTGACCTGAGATTGACGTTCGGGAATGACCCGCACAGAGGATTAACCTAAACTTACATACTTAATACAATGCCAAAAGCTGCATCTATACAAGACCTGCTAAAGTCAGGCGCTCACTTCGGTCACCTTACCCGACGATGGAATCCAAAAATGAAGGACTTCATCTTCATGCAACGCAACGGGATTCACGTCATTGACCTGAAGAAAACACAATCATATTTACAAGAAGCCCTCGATGAGATCCAAAAACTTTCTCGTGCTGGCAAAACTATTCTTTTTGTAGGTACTAAGAAGCAATCTACAGAAATCATCAAAACCGAAGCGTTACGCTGTGGAATGCCACACATTACGCACCGCTGGTTAGGTGGTATGTTGACTAACTTCAGTACTGTTCGCAAAAGTATTTCTCGTATGGAAGAAATTGAGCGCATGAAAACAGACGGTACGTTCGAAGAATTGACTAAGAAAGAAGGTTTGATGCTTCAGCGTGAGCAAGACAAACTTAATGATACCCTTGGCGGTATTAAAAACATGGGTCGCCTGCCCGGTGCTATTTTTGTTGTTGATATTATTAAAGAGCACCTCGCTGTTAAGGAAGCTATCAAACTTCACATTCCTATTATTGCGATGGTTGATACCAACAGTGATCCAGACGTTCCTGACTTTATTGTTCCTTGTAATGATGATTCAGCGCGCACGATCCAATTGGTAGCTACTCAGGTTGCTGACGCTATTATTGAAGGTTCAGCTGAACGCGAAGCACAGCAAGAAGACGACGTGATGGAACAAGCTGCTGCTGATGCTAAAAGTGAGAAGAAAGACGACGATGTTGATGTTAAAGACGCTGCTAAAGGAACTAAGCTGCGTTCTCGTCGCAAGAAAAAGTCTTCTAAGAAAGATGACAACAAAAAAGCTGACAAGGCAGAAGCAAAAGCTGATGCTGACGACAGCAATGATGAAGAAGAATAAAAATTTTCAACACCTAAAATACTATTCAGAATAATGAGCATTTCTGCTAGTGACGTAAAAAAACTTCGTGATATGACCGGAGCGGGCATGATGGACTGTAAGAAAGCCCTCTCTGAAGCCGACGGTGATTTTGACCGTGCCGTTGAGATCCTTCGTAAAAAAGGACAGAAAGTATCCGAAAAGAGATCTGACCGTGAAGCGAACCAAGGATTGATTCTGAGTCGCATCAATGACGAAAAAACAAAAGCTACTCTCCTCGAGATTAACTGTGAGACAGACTTTGTTGCACGTAACGAAGAATTCCAGGAAGACGCTGAGTCTTTCCTAAACGCTGCTTTCGACAACGACATCGACAATGTAGATGATCTGTTGAAAATTGAGCTTGATGGTTTGACTATCGAGAAGCACCTGGAAGAGATGGTGGGTAAGATTGGTGAGAAGATCGAGATTAATAACGTAGTACTTGTTACTACCGAAGGAACTCTGATTTCTTACATTCACCCAGGAAACCAGTTAGGTGTACTTGCTGAATTTGACGGCGACCTTACAGATGCTGAAATCGGCAAAGATGTTGCTATGCAAGTAGCTGCAATGAAGCCTCTATCTGTAACACGTGATGGCGTGGACAGCACTCTTGTTGAGAAAGAGCTTGAAATCGCTAAAGATCAGTTACTAAATGAAGGCAAACCTGAGCATATTGCTGAGCAAGCCGCTAAAGGTAAACTGCGTCGTTTCTACGAAGAGCGAGTTCTTCTAGAGCAGAAGTTTGTGAAAGACAATGGTGTTTCCGTGAAGGAATATCTCGAGCAAAATAATGCTCCCCTTGTTAAATCCTTCCACAGGCTGCAACTCGGCGAAAACGACTAATAAATTTTCTTTACATTAAGGCTGTCAAAATTGACAGCCTTTTTTTTGTCTTATAAAAAATAATCGAGGATAACGTGGGAAATAAATACAATAGAGTGCTTCTCAAACTCAGCGGTGAAGCACTTTTAGGTGAACAAGGACACGGAATTGATGCGGATATTTTAAGCGCTTACGCTAAAGAGATTAAATCCATTCAGGAAGCAGGCGTTCAGGTTTCTATTGTAATTGGAGGAGGTAACATATTCCGCGGTGTTAAAGGAGCAACTGAAGGCATGGATCGTGTGCAAGGTGATTATATGGGAATGCTTGCCACCATGATCAATAGCATGGCATTACAGGACTCCCTCGAACAGATTAATGTACAGACTCGCCTTATGAGTGCTATCCGCATGGAAGCTATTGCAGAGCCTTACATCAGAAGGCGTGCAATCCGTCACCTCGAAAAAGGACGCGTGGTTATCTTTGGTGCTGGCACCGGAAACCCATATTTCACTACAGATACAGCCGGTTCTCTCCGCGCTATCGAAATTGAATGTGATGTAATCCTAAAAGGAACCCGCGTGGATGGAATCTATGATTCTGACCCTGAGAAAAATCCTGACGCTAAAAAGTTTGATGTAATCACCGGGGATGATGTCCTCAAACGACGCTTGTCTGTTATGGACTTAACCGCTTTCACTCTGTGCCGCGAAAACAAAACCCCGATCATTGTCTTCAATATGAATAAAGAAGGCAACCTGAAGAAAATTGTGGTGGATGGTAAGGACGAAGGGACTACGGTTACCTGGGATTGATTTAACACCTTTAAGATTGTCATTCTGAGCGGAATCGAAGAATCTTCAAAGCTTAATGCGACTATTTTAGGTTTTCCAATCTCTTGAAGATCCTTCGGGAGTACCCTCAGGATGACTTTGTTGTTTCAATCAAAAAGGAAACCGTACACAAACTGAGCGGCTAATTTCACTGTCCGGTTGTCGAGGTCGTGTTTGGGATTGACTTCGGTGATTTCGAACACTCTAAGGTTCTCTTTTTGTTTAGCGTGATGAATACATTCCATCACTTCCCTTCCTGAAAAACCAACAGGCGAAGACGCACTTACCCCCGGGGCATCGGAAGCCTGAATAGAATCCATATCTAATCCCAGAAAAAATGGACGGGTACCAATCTGTCCTAATATATGCTGAAAAGCCGGGCTGACTCTCTCATCTAACACATCCTGCAAATAATGTACATTCACGCCTAATTCTTTAGCATTTTCTAAATAATAGGCTCCGTTTGATTCCGACCTAATCCCAAATTCATAAAATTGCTGCGGGCTTAAATAATGATCTTCAATGAGTTTTCGATAAGGCGTTCCGCTTGTCATCTCCTCAGCTATGCGCATATCTAAGTGGGCATCGATATTGATGGCAGATATCTCTCGTTCATTTTCAGCCAAAGCCCGGACATCCGCATAAGAAATATCATTTCCCCCACCTAATACAATCACCCTTTTATCATCTCTCAAAAACTCGGAGACAATCGTAGATAGTCGATTATGGATTTCTTCCAATGCATCGGGGTTTTGATTCAAATCAGGGAAGTCAGTAATCTCTGAAGAATCAAATAAGTCAGTTATCACATTTCCTGCATCGAATAGTTTAACCGCATTATCTCTTTTTACCTGAAGTTTATAGAGTTGCTCACGGATTTTATTCGGTGCTTCTGCCGCTCCTATTCTCCCATTATTTCTGTACACGCCTTCATGTTGTGGACATCCAATTAATACATGAGTTGCCTGATCATAATCCCGTTCTTCAAAATACATCTCTTGCACAAACCAGTGATCATTCGGGTCATGAGATCGTACTGACCTCATTTCATCTGAAACCGGTTTAAGAATTTTTTCTAATCTCGTGATGCCCAAACCTTTTCTCCCTTTTTGATAACAGTATGCACGTGATTCTCCCCGAAAAAATAAGCCAGGTCTTTGTAGTTATTGGTATCCAAGAGCAAGACATCTGCCTGAAATCCCGGAGCGATGCAGCCGAGTTTCTCTTTCTCCAACGCTTTGGCTCCGTTCTGCGTGGCACAGCTCAATGCTTCTTCTACCGACATTCCCATTTTGGTGCAGGCCATGCTCATCAGTAATTGCATGGAAATCGTCATGGACGAACCCGGGTTAAAATCAGTAGCTAACGCAACCAGCGCTCCACGATCTAACAGCTTTCGAGCTGGGGAATAAGGAATATTCAGAAAGTAGGAGACGCCGGGCAAAACAGTAGCCACGGTATTTGATCGGGCAATTCTTTCGATATCTTCCTCACTTAAAACCTCTAAATGATCTACCGATATGGCATTCAGGCTAAGTGCCATTTCTACACCGCCAATATCGTTAAATTGGTTCGTGTGAAGTTTAGGCTTGAGTCTATATTCCAAACCCTTCTCTAAAATCCGGCGAGATTCATCTACCGTAAAATAGCCATCTTCACAGAACACATCACAGTAATCGGCCAGCTCGGCAACCTCGGGAATCATAGCCAATACGTCTTCCAGATATTCTTCTTTGGTTGAATTTTTTGGGACGGCATGAGCTCCTAAAAAAGTAGCTGATAGTTCAACAGGTTGTTCTTCTTTAAGCTCGTTGATTACCTCCAGCATCTTGCGTTCATTGTCTAAATTCAACCCATATCCACTTTTAATTTCCATCGTGGTAATGCCCTGCTTCAGAGCTTTTTGCAAACGAATTCGAGCAACATCTTTTAGCTGCTCTTTGGTAGCCAGTTGGGTAGCCTCAACAGTAGAAACAATCCCGCCTCCCTGATCTGCAATTTCCTCATAACTCATTCCTGCTGAACGCATCGCAAATTCATCGGCTCGATTTCCGCCAAACACTAAATGGGAATGAGAATCTACAAAACCGGGAACAGCTGCCTTCCCTTCCGCATCTAAAATAGTGGGATGCCCTTCTACCTGCTCCAGCACTTCTGACAAAGATCCCACGGACTTAATAACTCCATCCGAAATATAGATCGCTCCGTTTTGAATAACATTCAGACTCCGAAGCTCTGAGCCTCGTAGCACACCCGGTTTTGGTGTGGCAATTTGAGATATGTTTTGAATTAATAAATCAGGCATAGGTGTTAGATTTACAATATGATAATCAATCCGTAGGGACGTATCATGATACGTCCCTACGGATGATATTTCTGCCAATTATTCTAAAAAAGGCAATTTCAGTTGATGTTCTTTCGCGCAATCAATGGCGATTTCGTATCCGGCATCGGCATGGCGCATGACTCCGGTTGCAGGATCATTCCATAGAACGCGATTCAATCTTGCCGCTGCGTCATCGGTTCCATCCGCAACAATCACCAAGCCCGCATGTTGTGAGAACCCCATCCCCACACCACCTCCATGATGAAAAGAAACCCAGGTTGCGCCTGATGAGGTATTCAGTAAAGCATTCAAAATCGGCCAGTCCGATACCGCATCAGATCCATCTTTCATAGCTTCGGTTTCACGGTTTGGACTTGCCACAGATCCGGAATCAAGATGATCGCGGCCAATAACGACCGGTGCTTTCAGCTCTCCACTTTTCACCATTTCGTTGAAGGCCAGTCCGAGTTTATAGCGCTGACCTAATCCCACCCAGCAAATGCGGGAAGGCAATCCCTGAAAGTGAATCTGGTCTTTGGCCATATCCAGCCAATTGTGAAGGTGAGGATCGTCGGGAATGAGTTCTTTTACTTTTTGATCGGTTTTATAGATATCCTCGGGATCACCGGAAAGTGCAACCCAACGAAACGGGCCAATTCCTTTACAGAAAAGCGGACGAATATACTCCGGCACAAAACCGGGGATGTTGAAGGCATCTTCCACCCCTTGATCGAAAGCTTCCTGACGAATATTGTTTCCATAGTCAAAAGTAGGGATACCTTGTTTCTGGAAATCCAGCATCGCCTTCACTTGTATCGCAATTGATTTCTGAGCCTTTAAAGTTACTTCTTTAGGATTCGACTTCTGCTTTTCCAGCCATTCATCCACCGTCATTCCCAACGGCAAATACCCGTTTAATGGATCGTGTGCGCTAGTTTGGTCGGTGACGGCATCCGGCAGAATTTTACGTTCTAAAAGTTTTGGATAGGTATCAGCAGCATTGCCATGAAGGCCTACTGTGACCGGTTTTTTGTCTTCCACTGATTTCTCAATAATCCCCAGCGCTTCATCCAAAGAAGTGGCTTTTTGATCGACATATCCGGTTCGAATTCTCATATCAATTCGGTCTTCCCGACATTCAACAGCCAGCATACTGGCGCCGGCCATTTTTGCGGCCAAGGGTTGAGCTCCGCCCATCCCTCCAAGTCCGCCCGTGAGAATCCACTTTCCGGACAAGTCACCACCGAAATGCTTTTTCCCCATGGCTACGAATGTCTCATAGGTTCCCTGCACAATGCCCTGACTTCCAATGTAGATCCATGATCCGGCCGTCATTTGTCCGTACATCATCAGGCCTTTTTTATCGAGCTCGTTGAAGTGATCCCAGTTTGCCCATTTTGGCACGAGATTCGAGTTGGCGATCAAAACCCGGGGAGCATCTTTGTGGGTTTTGAAAATCCCGACCGGCTTCCCTGATTGAACCAACAGTGTTTCTTCGTCACTCATGGATTTAAGGGATTCCAGTATGCCATCAAAACTTTCCCAATTACGGGCGGCGCGTCCGATACCTCCATACACCACCAGTTCTTCCGGCTTTTCAGCTACATCCGGATCGAGATTATTCTGGATCATGCGGAAAGGAGCTTCCGTCAGCCAGCTTTTACAGTTAAGGTTTGTTCCCGTCGGCGCTTTAATTGTTCTTCCCATCTCCTGTAGATTTTATTCCTGTAATCAACTCCACGGCAGGAATGTACAGGAATTTTTGGGAAGACTCATCTCAAACTAATTCTCAGTCTCAACCCCTACAAACTCATTGAAGTTTTGCTCCAGATAGGCATCGGTTCCTACATACTCTAAAATCTGAACATATAGTTCTTCGGGAATAAACCCGGGCTGACCGGCAATAATCTCTCCTTCCGAATCAAAGAAAATAAAGGTGGGCGTTCCTGTGATTCTCATGGCTCGGCTAAATTGCATTTGGGTCATCTGTTGACCTCGGAAAGTCAATGAGTCCTGAGATTCAGTGTCCATCCAAACGGAATAGAAATGCTCATTGGTGAGTTCTTTAACGGATTCCTGCGTAAAAACTTCTTTCTCCATCTTCTTACAATAAGTACACCAGGATGCATTTCCATAAACCAGCACTTTTTTATCATTTTCACCAGCCAGTTTAATTGCTTCTCCCAGCTCCTTCCACTCAAACATATCGGGGCGGTTTTGGGATTGTGCGATAGAAATCCCAAGCAGTGAAATCAGTAATACCAGAACACTTTTCTTTGTCATATAAACTATACTACGCTTCGGTTTTATTATTGATGACACTAACGAATACATTATTACGATGTTATTGTTGAAGGGGCTGAAGTCATTTGGTGGCAAGCACCAAGAAGATCCCTACCTTCACCATAAAGACCTTAGAGATTTTTAGACGCTTTAAAACCTTCTTTATCTAAGGCTAAGATAAGGCTAATTGCAAATCTTCAATAATATCATCCGGATGTTCCAGCCCTACACTTAGCCGAATTAAATTATCGGGTGTGGGTGACTCTTCGCCTTCAGACGATTTTCGGTGTTCCCAGATGCTTTCAATTCCACCTAAACTGGTGGCTGCTTTAATCATCTTGCTTCCTGAAACAGCTTTTATCGCCTCATTCGCTCCCCCGTGAACCAGAAAAGATATCATTCCGCCGAAATCATCCATTTGCTCTTTGGCAATTTCGTGGCCGGGATGAGTTTCCAATCCCGGGTAATACACTTCTTTTACTTTGGGGTGATCATTCAAAAAGGCAGCCACCTTACGAGCATTTTCGTTGTGTGCTCTCATCCGGTATGGAAAAGAACGAATACTTCGTGAGAGCAACCAGCAATCCTGAGGCGAAGGAACGGCGCCTTGAACTACCTGAATGGTCCGAATTTTATCAAACAGTTTTTCACTGCCGCGAGTTATAACAGCACCGCCCAAAATATCACTGTGTCCACCCAAATATTTAGTGGTTGAGTGAATGACAACGTCAGCTCCAAGATCCAGCGGACGCATATTGTAAGGAGTCGGCCAGGTATTATCTACCGCAACGATTGCACCATATTTCCCGGCGAGCTTGTTAATCTTGATCACATCTGTAATCAATAGTCGTGGATTAGAAGGAGTTTCAACCCACACCATTTGGGTATTTTCTTTAAGCTTGGAATCTACTTCCTCAAGATTCGTCATATCGATAAACTCAACCTCGAGGTTCCAACGCTCCGCAAATTCCCAAACCAGCTTTCGAGTTCCGAAGTAAACGTCCTCAGGAACCAATATATGGGCACCGGAGTCCATGGATTGGAATACCGATGAAATAGCCGCTATACCGGAAGAGAACGCCGCGCATGAATCCCCATTTTCTAAATCCCGGATTACATGTTCGAGCTGTACCCGGTTCGGATTCGACAAGCGGGAGTATTTCCAATCGTCCTCTTTGCGTCCTCCTTTTCGGTGTTCAAAAATGGTGGACATTTCGATGGGGGGAACAACCGATGCATTCTCTTCTGATGCGTGATCCATCCCGGAATGAATAGCTATGGTCTCAATATTTTTTTTCATGGGCATATTCTCTATTTAGCCAAAAATAAATAAAATATCGGCGATCCTCCTTAATTTATTTTGGTTCCGACCGATAAAATAAAGCCTAAACTGTGTTTAAATAGTTAAAGAAGATTCTCTTTTTCTTTCGTTCTTTATTTTTTAGTTGAATTGGCTTTTATGACATAAATCACTTTTTTATAATCACTTCTGTTTACAATATTCAACATTCTGATACATGGCAAAATTTTGGGATAGGTATAAATCTAGGGTAAATAGAAATTGTATTGGGGAATTAACTCACACAGAGGGACTCGAATATTGGAAAAATAAGCTTTTTGCGTCTCTCATTATTCACCTAATGCCGCTTGGCATTATGATCATTATCCCCTCGGCCCTTGTTGTTTTCTTTCTGGGTCAATTAACCCTGGCGATTATCTATATCAGCTTTGGAATCGCTATTTCGTTAATCACGCTATACCCAAACCTGAGAGTAAGTTTACGAAAATACCTTTTTCTATTTCTTATTTACTCAGTCGCAGCCATTCTTATTTTTTTCATGGGAGATCATGGAGCCGGCTTAACCTACCTATTTGGGGCCACTGTGTTTTCCCTATTGATATTAAGAACCAGAATCGGCGTACTAACCATATTTATAAATATCGGTATCTGCATTATACACGCCTTTTTCATTTATAATGAGATGGTTGAATATCCTTTGAGGGATAGTTTTCAAGTAGCTTCATGGTTTGCCATTTCCGCAAACTCCATATTAATGAGTATTGTGGCGGTGATATTTATGCCGATGCTTTTCAAAGGACTTCAGGAGACTATTGAATCTCAGGATAACCTAAAACAGAATTTGTTGGTCCAGCAGAATGAACTGGAAAACTCACTCAAAGAAAAGAATACGCTTCTAGCTGAAATCCACCATCGGGTAAAAAACAATCTCGCCGTTATCTCAGGAATGCTCCAACTGCAATACTTTAAAGAAAAAGATGAGCTATTGCGAAAAAAGCTAATTGACAGCACCCTGCGTATTAAGTCAATGGCTAACATTCATGAGCAACTTTATCAGTCCAATAGCTTTTCAAACATGGCTTTTGATCAGGGCTTGAAAGATTTGGTTCAAACCATTTTAGACACTCTCGACTATGATGCGAAGATTGAGACTGAATTTAATCTCGAGCCGTTAAATTTAAATATTGGTCAGGCGGTTCCCTGTTGCTTAATTGTAAATGAAGTGCTTACGAATGCAATTAAACATGCCTTTATTGATAGAAACAAAGGACTCATTTCTTTTAATCTTGAGCATATTGATCACCAGCTCCGATTAGAAATTTCGGATGACGGGGTAGGTTTCAGTGAAAACAAAGAATCAGGTCTCGAAGACTCTTTGGGCATGGTATTAATTTCAACCCTCGCCGAACAGTTAGACGCAGATTATACGTATGGATCAAACCCATCTGCTCCCGGTTCAGTTTTTAGCATACAGTTCAAAGTTACTGACAGCCCCGATAGCCTTGCCTAATGAAACGAATGCAAACGGGTTAGTTCTATCACCCTTTCGATTTTAAATTCCGAATTCGCTCCAGCACGGGCGGATGCGAATAATTCAGAAATACGTAGAACGAATGGGGCGTCAGGTTAGAGAGGTTATCCTTGGAAAGTTTCTTCAGGGTAGAAATCATGTCTTCAGGTTCGCCCGTTGTTTCTGCAGCATAATTATCCGCTTCAAACTCATGTTTGCGGGAAATCATCTGCATAAAGATGGATAAGATCATATCAATTGGAGCATAGAGCATTCCAAAGAAAATAAGCCCTACATATACCGACATTTCATCCATATAAAAAGCGTCAAAAAGCCCTTCTGCTTGTAAGAAAATAGACAGCAAAAAGAACATCACACCCGTTTGGGCAATACTGGTTATCATTCCCTTTATGATGTGCTTTTTCTTGTAGTGACCAATCTCATGTGCCAGCACCGCTACTAATTCCTGGATGGTGTGATTTTCAATCAGCGTGTCATAAAGTGCGACTCTTTTATTCTTCCCAAAACCTGTAAAGAAAGCGTTGGATTTGCTGGATCGCTTAGAGCCGTCAATCACGAATAATCCCTGTAAAGGGAAGTCTACTTTATCGGTATAATTTTCTATGGAGGTGCGCAATTCGCCTTCTTCCAGTGGGGTGAATTTATTGAACAGCGGCATGATCCATGTCGGTGCTACATACTGCATGATGAGCGTGAAAGCTGTTACTGCTCCCCAGGCATAAAGCCAGGCTAAGTCTCCCGCATACATAAAGAACCAGAGGATTCCCGCAAGTAATGGAGTTCCGATAAGCAACCCTAAGCCTAAGCCCTTCACCATATCCATCACAAAGGTCTTTGGTGTTGTTTTGTTGAAGCCAAACCGTTCTTCAATCACAAAAGTAGAATAGATACTGAATGGGAGGGTGATGATCGTTTTTGAGAAGATCAGAATGCCGATGTAGATCAAACCGGTAACCAGTTCCCCAAAACCCCATGCCCGTACAATTTCGTCAAGCCAGTTGAAGCCTCCGGAAAACCAGAATCCTAGAACCAGCGCCAGATCAAAACCACCGGTCAAAAAGCCAAACTTTGTTCTAACTTTAGTGTACTCCTGTGATTTGGCATAAGTGTCTTCGTCATAAACACCCTCAAACTCCTCGGGCAGTTTCTTTGAAAGAGATTTTAGATTCAGGTAGTTGGAAGTGATATCCAGAATAAAATCGATGGCGATGGTCACCAGAATAATGATGGCGTAAATATTCACTGAAATAGGTTTTTAGATCCTTTAAAATTCAAAGAATAAAGGTAAGCATGTTTAGCCGGATTTATATATCGATAAACTACTCTAATTCAGGGATACTTTATCAATTTTCAGTTCTACAACGTAATCTTTCTTAGGAATCGGGTTTTGATAAGTTTGGGGATAAGGTGAGACTTCACTTAGCTGTATAAAATATTCTTTAACTAATAAATTTTGATCAAGCCTTTCATGAGTATTTAACACTAAATCAATCTCATCTCCCTTAACAATTACTTTAAATGTTACTTCAGCATTTCCTGCCCATGCGCAAAATGCATCCATCGGACATCTCCCTTCGTTTACCTCTACAAATTCAATGCTTAGGTCTTCTCTTTCGTTATAAATCGCATTCTTATACTGCAAGCTAAATTCCTGTCCCAGCTCGAAGTCTAAATCTGTGACCTCAGTATTGTTATCAAATAATGGAGCTTCGCAAGATGCGAATAATAAAACCGTACATATCAGAATGGTAAGTTGTGTAATTGATCTCATAATTCTCCTCGTTTAGATCATGCTGATAGTAACGTTTATTTCGAGATTATTGTATCTCTATTCTGAATACGGGCTCTCATAATCTGAAATTTCTGCAATATAACTGGTCAGCATTCCAAACAAAAAGTTTACAACAACTAAGAGAAACGTTACTCCTACTCCAAGCCAATACTGTTTTAAGGCAATACTTACTCCTACCCCGGCCGCCATCAAAATGGTTGCTGCTGTTGTAAGATACCGAACAACCGTTTCCGATGAGCTTTTAAGGATTGTACCTGCCCCAATAAAACTAACACCCACAATTACGGCATGCACCATACGGATGGGGTCCACGCCCATTCCTTGCGTCTCAATTATTTGACTAAAGTCTTCAATCACTACTCGTCCCAATGAAACCAGCAAAGCTGCTGAACCGGAAATAATCATGTTCGTTTTTAAGCCGGCTGGCTTTCGTTTCCACTCCCTTTCGAATCCTAAAATTCCACCTAAGATCAATGCAATACCTACATCCATCAATACGCATGATTGCGCTAATAAATCCATAGTTCTAATAGCTTAAGGTTCCTGATTTTCTTTTCTCATTTATATAAAAGGATCAATCCCGACTTTGTTCCTCAGAATAGAGAATCACCTATCACAGCTATAGAGAATAACAAATTAGTTTAATATTAAACTAATGAATGATTAATTGTATATTTGAGTTGTGATAAGCGAATTACAAAACACCTGATATAATGAAACATCAAAAAGGAATACACCACATAACGGTACTTGCCGGAGAAGCTCAAAAAAATGCGGAATTTTATACCCATGTACTTGGTATGAGGCTGGTCAAGAAGTCAGTAAACCAAGATGATCCGGGTACCTACCATCTATTTTATGGTAACCAATCTGCTAATCCGGGATCAAGCTTAACGTTTTTCCCATGGCCAAATGCGGTAAAGGGAAAACCAGGAACCGGAGAGGTGGTAAACGTAGGTTTACAAGTTCCTGAAGGCACTCAGGATTATTGGAAAACCCGTCTCAACGATAATGATGTTGATTTCGAAGAAGTGGATGTTTTCGGAAGAACTGCTCTTCGATTCCAAGATCCCGACGGATTAGAATTAGACATCGTATTTGAAGGCGATGCTAAAGAAAAAGTCGAGAACGTTGATTACGTAGTTCCTTTTGAAAAAACCATTCAGGGATTTTGGGGTGCACGCATGAAGCTGACCGAAAAAGATCATACTGAAAAGCTTATCAACGAGCTATTTGAGTTTGAGGAAGTAGCTCAGGAAGGCAACCAATACTTATATCAAACGGATGCTACTATCGGTCACTCGGTTATTATTGAAGTAGCAGATGCCCCTGAACATGGACAAAATGGACGAGGTATTGTCCATCACATTGCATTCCGTGCGGAGAATAAAGAAGAGCTTGATCAGCTTCGCCAGAATGTAGGAGGACGCGGACTTAACCCAACTCAAATCATTGATCGGCATTGGTTCAATTCTGTGTACTACAGAATCCCTGCCGGCGTACTTTTCGAGATGGCTTCTGACGATCCCGGTTATACTGTAGATGAGGAATTCGAAGCACTGGGTGAGCACCTGATTTTACCTCCATGGCTAGAAAGTAAAAGAGATCGCATTGAACAAATTCTACCTGATATCAAAGTCAGTTACGCAAAGTAGTAGTTTGATGCTTTTTTGAAAGCTATAATACTTTATGATTTTTAATCTTTATATACCAAATAATGAGTTTTTTCACAGCAACAACAGATACTAATTTTGAAGGACCACACCAGCAAACTAATGTTGCAGAGGCAGGAACACCTGCTTCAGAGGCCAATGCAGCGATGATTATGATTCATGGACGTGGAGCGACTGCACCTAGTATTCTCGAGATGGTTTCAACGTTCGAAACAGATAAGAAAATCGCATACCGTGCCCCTCAGGCTAATGGAAATACGTGGTACCCTTATTCTTTTCTTGCCCCAACCGATCAAAATCAGCCGGGATTATCATCAGGACTTCAAAAGATCCATGATATCATAGAAGAACTGGAGTCTGAAGGTATTTCTAAAGAGAACATATACCTGCTCGGGTTTTCACAAGGGGCATGCCTGGCATCCGAGTTTGTAGCCCGTCACCCCGCCAAATATGCCGGACTTATCGCACTAAGTGGTGGAGTAATTGGTGATGCAGTAAACCCTGAAGAATATAGCGGAGACCTCAATGGTACTCCTGTGTTTTTGGGCTGCAGCGATGTTGATGCTCATATACCCAAAGAACGGGTAAATGAAACAGAAGAATTACTGAAGAAGTTAGGCGCCAGCGTTACAAAAAAATTATATCCGGGCATGGGACACCTTGTCAACAATGATGAGATTGAGCATATTAATGCTCTACTTAATTCAAAATGAAAGATGAAAAATTAAAAATAGGGCTTGCACCAATTTTTTAATTTTTCATTTTGAATCTTTAATTCACATATATGGAAATTCTTTGGCTGGCAGCTGCCTATGTTCTCGGGATGGCTGTATCCCGACTTAAACTCCCACCGCTGGTCGGCTTCTTGGGCGCCGGTATCGTTTTGTCCTTTTTTGGGTTTGAAACTACCGATACACTTCATGAGATTGGACACCTCGGTGTTCTATTTCTGCTATTTACCGTAGGCCTTCATCTTCGGATTAAGAGTATTATTCGTCCTGAGGTTCTGGGCGCCGGAGGTATCCACCTGGCGCTTACGGCCGCTGTTTTCGGATTGATAGCTTCCTTCTTTGGCTATGGGCTAACAGAATCCATCATTATAGGTATACTGCTGGGCTTCTCGAGTACCGTTTTAGCAGCTAAAGCACTGGAAGACCGTGGCGAGCTAGGCGCCTATCATGCCCGTGTTTCCATCGGGATTTTGATTTTACAGGATATTGTAGCCATTGCTCTATTGGCATTAACCGGTGGCGGAGTTCCTTCCGTTTGGAGCTTTGCATTGCTGGCACTTCCTCTTTTCCGACCTCTTATACTAAAAGCTCTGGTTGCCAGCGGACATGATGAACTACAGCTTCTATTCGCTCTGATTTTAGCTATTGGCGGAGGTGCTTTATTTGAAGTTGTTGGGCTTTCATCAGAGCTGGGAGCTTTGGTTGCCGGAGCATTAATTTCTGGACATAAATTAGCCGATGAACTCACACACAAACTCTGGGGACTTAAAGAAGCCTTTCTTGTTGGTTTTTTCCTTGAAGTTGGACTCGCTGGATTACCCGAATACAACGAACTCATTTTCTGTTTGGTGATTTTGGCCTTACTCCCACTTAAATCTGTCTTGTACTTCTTCTTACTGGTAGGTTTCAAACTCCGTTCACGAAACTCATTTCTGGTGACAACCACCTTAACTTCCTACAGTGAATTTACGCTGATAGCCGGAATAGTAGCTGTTTCAGGAGGGTTTATCCCCGAAACCGTAGTAACCAGCTTTGCGTTGCTGGTTGCCGTTTCCTATGCTATTAATGCGCCACTTTCATCTAATGTGAATGCCATTTGGAGTCGCTTTGAATATTCTTTGCTAAAGTACGAGCGGGACGTGAAACATCCCGGTCAACAGGTTATTTCTTTGGGAAGTGCCAACTATCTGGTAGTGGGGATGGGACAAGCGGGCTCATCTGCCTACAAATATCTTAAATATTATGAGCACAAGGTTATTGGAATGGATGTTGATCCCGCTAAAATTGAAGAGAACATTCAGGAAAAAAGACGGGTAGTTTATGGTGATGCCCGCGATCCTGAACTTTGGGAAAACATTGACCTCTCAAATATTAAGGCCATTATGCTGGCAATCCCCAACCCCGGCACAAAAGTAGAAGCCACACAGTTGCTTCGTAAATATGGTTATAAAGGAGATGTAGTTGCACTCACCATGAGAAGCGATGAGCATAAAGCCTTGCGTGAGGCTGGAGCAACCGCTGTTTGTCTGCCAATGTCTCAAGCCGGCAAAAAGCTTGCTGAGTTAAGCCTGGAAGAAGGTAAATCCGAAAGCACTTCTTTGAACTTAACCTTCGACCGATGAGCGATTTATATATCGACCTTACTGAGGATGACTATATCCTGGGTAATCCCGAAGCGAAATTCACTTTACTTGAATATGGTGATTATGAATGCCCCTATTCGCGAATGGGTTATCGGTTCGCCCAAATGCTCCTCAAAAACTATCCAGATACGTTAAAATTTTCGTTTCGAAACTTCCCCCTACGGAAAAAGCATCCCAATGCACAAATAGCTGCAGAAGCCGCTTTATGCGCCGGGAGTCAGAATCGGTTTTGGGAAATGCACGATCTGCTTTTTGAAAATAACCGCGCCCTCAGCGAAGCCAAAATTATCGAATTCGCTGAAGATATCGGACTGGACATGTACAGATTCAAAGTGGACTTAACTACTAATGAATTTGCAAAGCAGGTCACAACTGACTTTCGGGGAGGCGTAAAAAGCGGCGTTGACGATACCCCCACCTTTTTCGTAAATGGTGAACGATATTCCGGTGAGTTAGACTATAAAGAATTAAAGGCGTTTATTGAGACCTTCCAGAAATAACTAATTGATCCTCATATGCCCTGCACTCACAAAGACTCGATTACCGTAACAAGCACCTCAATTGATGTCTGTCAGGATTGCGTTGAACAAGGAGATTCATGGGTTCACATAAGAATGTGCATGAGTTGTGGTTATGTGGGTTGCTGTGATTCATCCAAGAACAAACATGCACGGGCTCATTTTGAAGAGTCAAACCATCCTATTATTCGCTCTATTGAACCCGGCGAAGATTGGCGCTGGTGCTATATTGATGAACTATATTTCCGTCCCTAATGGATGATTATATTTTAAAAGGCATTCAGACATTTCCCCAATTTTCAGGTGTTCCTGAAGGTGAACTCCGAGCCTACATCAACTTATCAGAGGTGTGCACCTACCAGCCTGATGAAGTTATTATCAAACCCGGCGATGAAATCAATAGAATGTACCTGGTGCTGGATGGGAATATAAAGTTACAAATAAAACGGGGCGAGCAATTTACCGTTATTGACAATTTTGAGGGCGGAGACCTTACCGGGAAATTACCCTTCTCCAGACTTCAGTCTTCCATAGCTTATGTAACGGTAATGGAAGAAACCACTATTCTGGTAACCCATGAAGACAAGTTCCCCGAATTGGCATCACACTATAAACTCATTGAGTCTTTTGTACACGCCCTGTCTGATCGAATTCGATATTTCACAACTGAGCAACAGCAGAATGAAAAATTGGTTGCTTTAGGTAAGCTCTCCGCGGGTTTAGCCCATGAGCTAAATAATCCGGCTTCAGCTATGGTCAGAAGCGCTACTGCCTTGAAAAAAAATCTACACGCCAAGCCTGAAAAATTTAAAAAAATGATGGAGCTGGAGCTTAGCAGTGAGCAAGTGGATGCCATCAATGAACTGATTTTTACAAAGCTCAAACAAGATATTCCAACCCTTTCGCTTATGGAGAAAACATCTCTGGAAGATGAAATAGCTGACTGGCTGGAAGATCATCAGATTGAAGAACCCTACGAACTATCAGAAACCTTTGCCGAGTTTGGTTTTACAGAAGAAGAACTTCAGACCATAAAAGATTTGGGCTCGGAAGAAATGCTTGGCGCTATTCTGAAGTGGGTTGAGGATGTTTTTGTAACCGAAAAGATGATCGACGAAGTTGAAGATGCTTCCCGCCGAATTTCTGACCTGGTTTCCTCCATCAAGACGTATTCTCATATGGATCAGGCTAACGAGAAACAGCCGGTTGAGCTCATTAAGTTGTTCAAGAGCACTCTCAACATTTTAAATCATAAGATTAAAGAAAAGCAGGTTAGCGTTGTGGTTGACGTGCCTGAAGATTTGCCTGAATTTTGTGGGTATGTAAGTGAACTGAATCAGGTGTGGATGAATTTACTGGACAATGCAATTGATGCCTTAAATGATGAGGGCAAGATTGAAATCTCAGCTAAAACTACTAAAGGCGATCTCAGAATCTATTTCAAAGATAACGGAGAAGGAATTCCTGAGGACATTCAGTCAAAGATCTTTGATCCCTTTTTTACAACCAAAGGAGTCGGGCAAGGCACGGGACTTGGGCTCGATTTTGTCCGTAAAATTGTATCCAAACACGAAGGCACTATTTCTGTTCAATCCCAACCCGGAGAAACTATTTTCGAACTTTGTTTTCCACTAAATTGAATTCAAAATTAAAGATGAAAAATTTAAAATTGCATTGAGCATTTTTCCGAATCTTCACCTTTAATTTTAAATTTTGAATTCCCGAAGGGATGAGTAAACCCATAATTTTTGCGATTGATGATGATCCACAGGTGATACGCACCATTACCCGGGATTTGCGTAGTCAGTATCGGAATGATTATCGGATTTTAAGTACTGATTCAGCCAAAGAAGCCCTTGAAACACTCCCGGAGCTTAAGAAAAAGGGGGAGACGGTAGCTTTATTTTTAAGTGATCAGCGGATGCCACAAATGCTGGGCGTTGAGTTTTTAGAGAAGGCGAAAGAAATTTTCCCGGAAGCCAAGCGGGTTCTGCTGACTGCCTATTCCGACATGGAAGCTGCCATAAGTGCGATCAATGATGTTCAGCTGGATTACTACTTATTGAAGCCCTGGGATCCTCCCGAAGAAAAACTATACCCGGTCCTTGACGATCAGCTGGATGAATGGCTTGCCAATTTCAAACCCGAGTTTCGGGGGATTCGACTTGTGGGCTATCAATACTCTCCGAAGTCACATGCTATCAAAGATTACTTATCCGGTAACCTGATTCCCTATCGCTGGTTAGATATAGAAGGCAATGAAAAAGCGAAAGAGCTACTAAACGACCACAAAGTAAATACGGAGCATTTGCCGGCCATCTTTTTTGAAGATGGAAGTCATTTTACAGACCCATCCCCAAAAGAAATTGCAAAGAAGCTGGGTCGAAGTCCCACTGCCTCTGAGAATATTTATGACGTTGCAATTATTGGTGCGGGGCCGGCTGGCTTAGCTGCAGCTGTTTATGGAGGTTCAGAAGGGTTAAACACACTGCTGATTGAAAAAAGAGCTCCCGGTGGACAAGCTGGAACTAGCTCAAGAATTGAGAATTATCTCGGCTTTCCTAAGGGACTCAGTGGTTCTGATTTAGCCCGGCGTGCAATCACCCAAGCCAAGCGTTTTGGAGTGGAATTTTTATCCCCACAAGAAGTGGTAGATATATCACTCACCGACCAGTATAAAACCATAAAAATGGTAGATGGTTTTGAGGTAAACGCAAAAGCAGTAGTAATTACCACCGGAGTGAATTACCGAAAATTAGAGAGTAAAGGTATCTCTGATTTCACCGGTGCCGGAATTTATTATGGCGCTGCCATGACTGAAGCTCATGCTTTCAAAGATAAAAAAGTATATATCGTTGGTGGTGGGAACTCAGCAGGTCAAGCCGCTATGTATTTATCCACTTTCGCAAAAGAAGTCAAAATCTTGATTCGCGGTGAATCGCTTGTTTCCAGTATGTCTTCCTATCTAATCCATCAGCTTGATGACACAGATAACATCACAGTGATGCCACATACTGAAATCGAAGAAGCTTGCGGGGAAGGGAATCTTCAAAAACTGATCTTGCACAACAATGAGGAAGACAATCGGTTCGATGTTGAAGCTGATGGCCTATTCATTTTCATAGGTGCCCGCCCCTACACTGATTGGATTAAAGCAAATGTCATCAAGAGTGATCGTGGTTTTATTGAAACCGGCAAAGAGCTTCACCGATACGATAACTTCTCAAAAACCTGGAAGCTGGAACGCCAACCTTATCTTTTAGAAACCTGTTCTCCGGGTATCTTTGCCGCAGGTGATGTACGCGCTGGAGCAATGAACCGAGTGGCTTCTGCCGTGGGTGAAGGCTCTATGGCTATCAAATATGTCCATGAGTATTTAGCAGATTCCAATACCTGACATTACTTAATAAATCCTTTACCTCTCTCCACTATAAATCTGTTATATTGTTAATGATGTGTAATTCCCGGTAATAAGGACAGGGAAGCTTCCACCGGCACAACCGTAAATCGTGCTGTCACCACTTCTTGTATAAAAATAATCATCAAATTTGGAAGGCAATGGCATACCCCAAAACCATCAACCATAAAGCAGCAATTCTTACTTTTGTACTGTCGCTGTTTTTTGCATCCTCTGCATTTTCACAAAGCTGTCCGGCACAAGGGACACAAATTTTTCCTGACTTAGCAGGACAAGAATTACTGGATGCTTTGGTTCAGGAATATGGAACTACCGACAACATCAGTTATGATAACGCCAGAGATATTCTCTATTCTGAAATTGATAATAAAAATGATTCCCTAACCACAATTTATACCGGCTATAGAATCTATCTCGACCCAAATAACGATCCAAGTACCGATGCTTTTGGTAAAGACGTAAACGCCGAACACAGCTGGCCGCAAAGTAAAGGAGCTTCAACAGAGCCTGCTCGTTCCGACATGCATCATTTATTTCCGGCGTATTCCCGAGCCAACAGCGCCAGGGGAAATCATCCGTACTATGAAATTCCGGATCAGGAAACAGAGACTTGGTGGCGACTCGATCAGGATGTTCCCAATCCCGATGGCAATGTAATTGATGAATACAGCGAGTACAGAGACTCACACCCAAACTCTGATTATTCCGCAAGCTGGGAACCCCGAGAAGTTTCCAAAGGTGATGTCGCCCGAGCCGCTTTCTATTTCTATACCATGTATAAAACTCAGGCTGATGCTGCCGACCCTATTTTCTTCGAAATCCAGAAAGACTTCCTTCGCAACTGGAACACTGTAGATGCTGTTTCCACAACCGAGTACAATAGAACCTGCGCCATTGCTGAAATTTCCGGTAATGACGTCAATCCTTTTGTGATTGACCCCTCCCTCGTTGAACGTGCTTATTTTGAAGGCGAAATCAGCCAGACCAATGTTGAGTTTTCAGCTACCGTACTTTCTTTTGATGAAAGTCAGTCTTCGGTTGAAATTGAAGTTTCTATAACCAACCCTAATGCAGATACAGCAACCACCGTTGATGTGGTTTACTCAGGCGGAACCGCCACTTCCGGCGATGACTTCCAGGCATTCACTACCCAAACACTCACTTTTCCGGCTGGTTCTCTGGATCGTCAATCTGTGACGATAAACCTAACGGACGATAATCTTGAAGAAGGGAACGAGACCATTATTCTGGGCTTAGAAAATGCTTCCGGACCTGAACAAGCAGTAATCGGGTCAGCTAACTCGACTGAAATTACCATTCGCGATAATGATGGACAAACCCCTTCTGCTGCATGGGTCAATGAAATGCATTATGACAACGACGGCGGTGACCAAGGTGAGTTCGTTGAAATAGCTGTGAATGCCGAGTTCGCAGACCTAACCGATGTTACCCTGAGCCTCTATAATGGAAATGGCGGCTCTGTTTACGCCACTTACTCTGGAAGTGATTTCACTGCTGGTGATACTGAAAATGGTATTTCATTCTTTTATGTAGATCTTCCTGTTAATGGATTACAAAACGGAAGTCCGGATGGAATGAGCCTCGATATTGGTGGCGAACTGATTCAATTCCTTTCTTATGAAGGAACTTTTACCGCTACTGACGGTCCAGCTCAGGATATTGAAAGTACTGATATTGGAATTGAGGAAAGCGGGACGGCTCCGGTCGGAAATTCCCTTTCCCTGGCAGGAACCGGTTCTGGTTATGCTGATTTTAGCTGGGAAAACACCGAAAGCAATACAAAAGGATCAATCAACACCAACCAGACCATTGAAGGTAGTGGCTCCGGAACCGAAACGACCCTCGTAGATTTCGCTGCTGCAGAACAACTTATTTTGGAAGATGAGGGAAGTGTAGAAGTAGCACTAAGCATCACAAATCCGAATACTGAAACAGCTACGATGGTCTCTGTTTCTCAAGTTGGAGGAACGGCTACCGAAGATGATTTTGAAAGTTTTGCTACTCAAAACCTAACTTTCCCAGCAGGCTCATCGGATAATCAGTCCTTTTCTATCTCTATCGCAGATGATGATATGTATGAGAAAAATGAAACCATTTTACTGGCTATCGAAAGTGTCAGTGGACCTGCTAATGCTGAGATTGGAATAACTGACACTCTTTCTATAACCATACAGAATGATGATAATCCTAATACCACTTATATGTGGGTAAATGAAATTCACTACCAGAATGCGGGACCAGACAGCAGTGAGTTTGTTGAAATTGCCTTTCTCTCTGCTATTCCGGTAAAACGTAATATGGATATTGAAGATGATATCACCCTAACACTATACAATGGTAATAGTGGTGAATCTTATGCTTCTTTTACAGGAGAGGACATCCAGGCCTCGGAAAATAATGCGGACCCACACTTAATTTTCACTGTTGATGTTACTGGAATTCAAAATGGCGATCCGGATGGCTTAAGTATTTCATTAAGTGGAGAATTACAGCAGTTCATATCATACGGCGGGAGTTTCGCAGCAGTTAATGGTCCGGCTAAAGATTACCAAAGTATAGATATTGGCATTACTGAATCTGAGGCTGCAACTTCCTCTTTCTCTTTAGCTCTGACAGGTACCGGTTCTACTTATCAAGACTTTACATGGACTGTAAGCGAATCTTCTTCCAAAGGTTTTGAAAACGATGGACAGGAATTCCGTATTCCCTCTTCCAACGAAGACGAAAACCCAACCATCGCCGAAGATTTCAAACTTCACCAAAACTACCCGAATCCGTTTAACCCAACTACCAACATTAGTTATGAGTTGAAGAATGCGGTGGATGTCACCCTTTCCGTTTATAACGTGTTGGGGCAAAAAGTAGTGACGTTGGTCAGCGGAATGAAAACCGCCGGATCCCACTCTGCTACTTTTGATGCTTCTGGCTTATCGAGCGGCGTATATTTCTATCAGCTAAGAGCTGGAGAAGTTACCTTTACCCAAAAGATGTTGCTGTCGAAGTAGATCCTAAGTTACCGTAAGGGCGTATCGCAATACGCCCTTACTTTTTAAGACTATTTCTGAACAGTTAGGTTGATTTGTATTTAATAAGTTGTCACCCTGAACTTGATTCAGGGTCTGAGGTGCGAAAAACAAGATGCCGATACATCTCTCAATAAAGCATCGGCCTATTCAGATGCTGAATCTAGTTCAGCATGACAACACAACTATTTTAGAAAAAGGAATTCGCTTTCTATAGTCTTGTGAAATAAAGGACAGATTAAAAATCGATGCCGATTTTGTCTTTAATTTTATCCTTCACGGAATCTTCCAACTCTTTTTTACGCTCTTCGAGTTCTTTCTTTTTCTCTTCTACTACTTTGAGCTGCTCTTCTACTTTGGCCTGAATTTCTTCGTACCGTTGGCGTAACTCTGCTTCTTTCTCCGCTTTAAATTCTTCGAGCTGTTCTTTTTTACCTTCTACCTGTTTCTGAACTTCAGCTTCGATTTTACGCTTGGCGTTTTCCACTTCCTGGCTTACAGTCTGCTTTAACGCATTCATAAATAAATCATCCACATTAGACCGAACTCTGACCCGTAACGGCCCATCTACATTATCAATCAAGGCAGCAACGTCAATTTGATCAGTACTACCAATCGCATTTCGAATCAGGGATTCTATTCTATTCTTGGGCTGACCCGCTGCCTCAAAATCAAAGCTGATATTCTTAGCCAAATAGTCGATCCGGCTATCTATTCGTTTATCGATGATATTCATATCCACATTCAGCTCTCCCTGCCCTGTTTTGAGCTCATAAGGGAGTAAGTCCGAAGGAGATATTCTGGCTTTCGAAAGAGTAAAACCTGAATAATTTACGTTGAAGCTTTCACGAGGCTCTTCTTCTAAATAGTTCAATTCACCGTTCACCGTCAAGGCTACCTCGTTTTCATCCGTCCCATTGATATCAAACTTTACCGGCTCGCCTGTTTTCTTTTGGCTGCTGCTGATATTGGTTACCATTCCGGAAATATCAATATCCGACTTCGTTCTTCCAGAAAGCTCTATGTTTTTAAACCAAAATCCGGGATAATCATATTTGTCACTGAATTCATAATCGAGACCTTCGTATCGAGGAATTTCCTGTGTTGAATCCTCATCACCCACTAATCGGCTCCCATACTCGCGGGCAATAGCTACATACTCTAAATAGGCCGCATAATCGCCCAGTAAATTCTGGCCGAATAAAGCCGTTCCGATGTTTTGAACATCCAAATCCGGAAGTTTTGCCACATTTAAAGCTCGCTGGTAGTCATCCCGAATCCAGTTATCTACCTGACCCAAGTCATCCCGAGTGGTTCCGTAATCTTGCTCAAAGTCACTCTTCAGGTTTTCAGCGCGGGTCTTGAGAGAGTCAACCTGCTTACGCAGTTTCTGGACATTTTCAATAGCCTCAACCACCTGCTTAGGGTTCTTTATCTCCTTTGGTTTGATGGCCTCAACAGTTGTCCGAACTTCAGCAATCTCCTCATTTACCTTTGTATTTTTGAAGGTGCTATCCCACTTACTGTAATTCTGCTGAATGCCGTTTCGAAGAGAATCAATTTTATCAACGGATTGAATATTTACCTTCGCCATCAGGCTGTCCACGTTTAAGTCGTTGCGAACATCGGTAAACTTAACTTCGGCATTTTTTGAAGCCTCGCTGCTAACCTGACTTACCACCCCATATACAAATCCCGGTTCGCTGTCTTCTTCAATTTCTTCCGGCATCTCGAAAGCACCGTCCGTTTCCCTTTCGGTATCTATCTGAAATCCGGTTAAGCGGACATTATCTACGATTACTTTATTCTTCAAAATTAACGGCCAAAACTCCATACTGAATTCAGTATCGCCCGTTTCGAACGTATTTTGCATAGTATTGTTTGAATTAGCCACCTGAAGCCGCCCCCATTTCACCTGCAGATCCCAGAGACTAAATTCAAAGTCATCCAATTCTACTTTTGCCTCATTCAGCAAACTTGCCTGATATTCAACTTGCCCCTCAACCCACTCATCAGTAATGAAAAAAGTAGCTGCGAAGCCAATCCCTACTAATATTAAAACTGTAATTATTCCGCCTATTCTCATGACCCTATCCTCTCACTCTGCTTACCGTTTCATAAATACTGTACAGCTTGGTTCCCTTGAAGGCCTTAACCACTTTCCATTTCATCATTTTTTCGTGGATATGTTTTCTGTACTGAAGAACTCCATACTTAGCTAAAGGAAACATGGGTATGCAAAGTATGATAGCCGTCGCTAAACTCCCGATAACAACTGTATTATAAAACTCCGTAAGGGCAATCCATTCATTATTATACATGCTGGTCCAGGTTTCCTGCATACTTTCAAGCTCGAGCAGCCAAACTCCAAAGCTGTGAAATAACGGATCGGCCAGGTATGCAATCCCGCTAAAAATAGTGAATGATAAAAGCGCCATCCCGATGTTCACTTTAAGCACCAAAATCAAAACTACAATCAGGAGATTATGCAGGGAAGAAAGGGGCGTGAGGCCGATAATCATACCAAGTGTAATACCGCCTGCAATTTGGCCGGGTGAAGCCTCTGATGCCAATGCTTTTAACAGCTTGGCGATGTATCTCATAATTAAGAACATAATTGCACCTTAGTTTACTTTTTGATCAAAATAATGAATTCACATCGAAATTCTCATT
This sequence comes from Balneola sp., assembly GCA_002694685.1. Lineage (NCBI taxonomy): Bacteria > Pseudomonadati > Balneolota > Balneolia > Balneolales > Balneolaceae > Balneola > Balneola sp. The sequence goes on along the minus strand of NZMW01000010.1, from coordinate 573,290 downwards.
GGGACTGTAAACAGAATATAAGTCCTTTGGTAAAGTTATCTGAGTATCCATTTAAAAGAATCTGCTTTTAGAGCGATTAAAATTTATATTTCTTATTGAATACTTAACATTTACTTCCACATCATGGTCAGCCGATTTATTTTACCCGCCCTAATTTTTACCGGACTTTTAGTTTCCAGTTGTGATCTTAACAATGCTAAAAACCCTTTAGAAGCTGCTTTTCCCTGTGAAGACGGATTAGCGATGGGAACCTATTCCTGCGAGAATGTTGACCTCTTTTCAGAACTATCCATTTATGAATTAAGCGGAGATTCGGTTGGGGTATATCTGAATGACATTTGGGGCTGGAAAGACAGTAAAACAAATACAGAATATGCCCTTGTTGGCTTAACCAACGGAATGGCTTTTGTGGATATTTCCAAACCCAATGAACCTGTTGTTGTAGCTCGGCTTCCGGAATCTAACCTCAACGCCAAATTCAAAACACTCAGCATTGACCAATACCCGGCCTGTAATTTAGGGCTTGGCGAAACAGCACGTTCAAAGTCTATTACCCAAGGGTCTTCCTGGAGAGATGTGAAAGTGTACGACGACCATGCATTTATTGTGAGTGATGCCCAGCCTCACGGCATGCAGGTGTTGGATCTCAAGAAATTAAGATCCTATAAAGGAGAAGTACTGGAACTAACTCATGACGCTCTCTACGACCAATTTGGTCCTGCCCACAATATTATAATTAACGAAGAAACCGGATATGCCTATGCTGCCGGTGTTACTCAATCCGAGGTTTGCGGAAGCCGAAATGAATCCGGCCTTCACATGATTGACATTAACGATCCCAAAAATCCAAGCTACGCCGGCTGTTACATTGACACAGAACCCGGCTTTTACAGAGTGGCCCCCGGTTATATTCACGATTCCCAGTGTGTGATTTATAATGGCCCGGATTCTGAACATCAAGGCAAAGAAGTATGCTTCAACTCTGCCGAAGGTAATGTGGTGATAGCCGATGTTTCTGATAAAGCCAGCCCAACCACTATTGGCTTTGAGCGCCAGGCCCAAATGCAATATTCTCACCAAGGGTGGCTTACTGAAGACCAATCCTACTTTTTAATGAACGATGAACTTGATGAGCGGAATTTAGGGCGAGGAACCAAAACGTACATTTGGGATGTCCGTGATTTGGATAACCCTGAATTTGTTGGTTATTACGAACACGAAACTAATTCTATAGATCACAATTTATATATAAAAGGAAATTATGCTTACGAGTCCAATTACAATTCCGGGTTACAGATATTGGATTTATCAGGAGTAGCATCTGCTGATCTCGAACGGGTTGCTTTCTTTGATACCCAGCCTCAAACCGATGCAGCTTCATTTAAAGGTACCTGGAGCAATTACCCTTTCTTTGAAAGCGGCCTAATTGTTTTAAGTGATATCGAAACCGGTTTATTTGTAGTACAGCCAAACCTCGACTAATTATACTATCAAAAGTGGTTTTTAGCAGGTTTAAAGGAATGTTACCAGAATGTTACCTTCTTTGAGTTAAGAGCATATTTCCGTACATTTACCTCGTTTTACGCTTGGCCTCCCCGGCCATCAAATCACAATTAGAGCGATAATCTCAGCGCAATTTATATGGATTTATTTGACAAGCTTGAAGGCCGACCAAGTCCACTCGGCCCATTTACATCGGAAGGTTATGGGTACTATACTTTCCCAAAATTGGAAGGACCTTTAGGACCAGAAATGCAGTTCAACGGCAAAGACATGGTCGTTTGGAGCATTAATGATTACCTCGGCATCGGAAGTAACGAAGAAATTAAAAAAGTAGACACCGAAGCTACTGCACAATACAGCCTTAGTGCACCAATGGGTGCCCGGCTTATGACTGGTAACTCTACCGAGCATGAAGCCCTTGAAAAAGAATTGGCTGAATTTGTACACAAAGAATCAGCTCAGCTTTTGAACTTCGGATATCAGGGAATCATGAGTACCATTCATGCCCTGACCGATCGGAATGATTTTCTGATTTATGACGAACTCAGTCATGCTTGCATTGTAGACGGAAAGCAGCTTTCTATGGCGGATAAATCCGTTTTTAAGCACAACGATATTGAAAGCTTTAAAAAGCAGCTTTACCGTGCAGATCGCAACCGAAAAGACAATTCTTCTATTCTTGTAGTTACTGAAGGTGTGTTCGGCATGACCGGAGACCTCGGTATCCTCAAAGAAATTATTGCATTGAAAGAAGAAGTCGATTTCCGCCTGTTAGTGGATGATGCTCACGGTATTGGTACCATGGGTAAAGACGGATCTGGTGCAGGAACACATCTTGGTGTTCAAGACGGAATTGATGTGTACTTTGGTACTTTTGCCAAGTCATTTGCATTAATTGGTGCTTTTATCGCTTCCGAACCTCGGGTTATTGAGTTCCTGAAAGCAAATGCACGAAGTCAGGTATTTGCCAAATCTCTGCCTATGCCAATCACGGTTTCCGCACGTAAGCGACTTCAAATGATTAAAGACCATCCTGAATGGAGAGAAAAACTTTGGAACAACACGCTCAAACTGCGTGAAGGCCTTCGTGATATTGGATACACCGTTCTTCCATCTGAAAGTCCGGTTACCCCAGTATTAACGAAAGGTAGTACTGACCTTTGTCAGGATATCATGCGCAAATTGCGTGAAGAGCACGGAGTGTTTGTAAGTGGTGTTGCTTATCCGGTAGTTCCAAAAGGAACTGTACTGATTCGCCTCATCCCTACAGCCGCTCATAACGATGCTCATATCGACAAGACCTTGAAGGCGTTTGAAGCCATCAAAGAATTTGTATTCGAAGCTGCATCAAAAATCAGCGCTTAAGAATACATAACTGTTTTAAACAGCAAAGCCCGATTGAGTAATCAATCGGGTTTTTTTATGAACAAGATTATTTGAACTGTAGTCATCCCTGCGAAGGCAGGGATCTGGCTGGTGCTATTAGCTCACACATAGCGCAAGCGGACGCTTGAACCAGAAATGCTTTAAATTAAACTAAACCGAAATCACGGATATCCTAAAATCAAATAAATCAGGGTTCACAGTGTGGTTTTGAACCATGATTTGTAAGATAATCATGATTTACCTGGTGGTGCATTAATCAAAAACGAACCCGAACCTGCTCATACGCAAAAGTCTTCACATCAAAATCTTTATCGAGAGCCAGCAGAGCACCGGCATCATTCACTCCTAAAAACTTATACTCTCCTTCAAGCTCTTCATTATTTACGATGAGATTTGTCCACTCCCCAAAACCAATCATCTTGCGGTTGATATGCTTTACCAAATCAGGACTGAACTGATTCCATAACCGATAATAATATTCAATCTTTTGAACGACCTCCGCCAGTAACTCTTCTCTGCAAAACGAACCCGAACTTTCTTTACTCAAGGATGTAGCCTTTTCTTTAAGCTCCCCCTCAAAGCACTTCTGATTTACATTCAGGCCAATCCCTACAACTACCCGCTCTACTTTACTGCCCGAAAACTGTGTTTCAGTCAAAATTCCACAGAGTTTCTTCCCATCGCACAGAATGTCATTGGGCCATTTCAGTTTTGTTGATATATCGGCTTGGGCATCGATAACATCAGAAACAGCCAGTGCACAAGCTAAGGTTAAAAGTGTAAAACGCTCTCCCTTTAGGGGTTCAAAAACCAAGCTGAAGGTAAGATTTTGCCCCGGCTCAACCTGCCATTTTCGCTCGTATTGACCGCGACCACCCGTTTGGTGATCAGCAACGACCAAAGATCCGTGATGAGGTGCACTCGAATCCATTTGCTTGGCATAGGAATTTGTGGAAGGCAATTCCTTAAAAAAATAAAAGCTACGCCCTAACCAGGACGTAGCTACATGCTTTTCAAAAAGCTCTGGATTAAACAAAATTTTATACCAAGTTAGAATGCTGACCTGTTTCAGTTACATATAAAGTATAACAAACCTCAGAATGTTCCATCCACAAAATAGCCCGCACTAACTATTTGCCGATGGCTACTACAGAATCTTCTGTTCCAAATTCATTGGGAACATATTTATCAGCAGAATCATCATTCTCCCATCGCTCGCCATCAATGTAGTACTTGAACTTATATTCATTTTCCGGCTTCAGGCGAAGGGTTGTCGTCCATTTGTCTTTTTTCTTTTCAAGTTTCTCTGAACCGGTATCCCAGTCATTAAACTCTCCGGCGACAGCTACTTCTTTGTCTGCCCATTCTGCGGGAAGTGCCAAGGTTACTTTACAAACCGTTCGTTTTGGTGTGAATTCTTTTGAAATCATAACAGGTAATTTTATTCATAGTGATTGAGAACACCCAAAAGTTATTTATAAAATTTAATCAAAACAAAAAATTGACAATAATTATAACGTCATTATATTTTATATAACTTAATTATTTAGGTATTTATCTTTAATAAATTAATTAATAATTAAATGAAAGCGTTTCTACTCCTAAGCTATTGTAAGGCATACTGTTTTTAGGCTTAGAAATTAAAAGTTTTGATTCATTCAAATTCTAATGTTTAGTTGCGAATAATTGCCGGTTTCCCTCACTATTCGCAAATACTAGGTTAATGTTCATTGTCGGCCGATAATTATTCCAAGCCCTTTACTCCGACCTCTCTAAATCTCTCCTTCTCAAGGAGAGACTTGTCCGAGCCTATTCTTAGTATTTATGCCGGGTTAGAGTTTAGACGCTGTAGTGAACTGCTTGCCTTCTTTAACATATCCGTCATCGCGAGGAGGCCGGATTACCGGAAGGCCCCAACCCCTTACGACGTGGCGATCTCCATAAACTATTTGGGATGCCGAAAAGGGAGATTGCCGCGTCGATATACATCTTAATCTTACTTCGACAATGAGACTCCTCGCAATGACGGGGCTTGTTTAAAACCCGATCTTTTGCTGAATGGACTCTCAAGACATTTACCACGTCCCTCTCCTTGCTTTGGAAGCCAGTGCTGAACTCGATTCAGTAAAGACAGAAGAGGTCGAAAGTTTGGTAAGCTTCTTAAGAAGAAATATATAACCATTCTGTATGCCTTATTCCCAAATCGATCATTCAGCTCATCGATTAATCGCCGTTCATTTCTGCCAAAATATATTCTGGCAAGATATTTGTAATCATTAACGTGCAAACAGTTGAACCGCCCTTGATATAAGGTTAACTTCAACCCATACAATAAAATTAGTCTCAGAGTACGAGTACCCCATTATGGATATATTAGAAACCGTCGGTAAAGCAATAACCAAAGTATTTGGTACCAAGAGTGAAAAGGATATTAAGAAGATCCAGCCGATCGTAGATGAAATCAAGAGCTATGAAGACCAAATTAAGCAGCTCAGCGACGATGAGCTAAAGGCTAAAACCGAAGAGTTTAAACAAAAGATTAAAGACGCCACCGCCGAAACGGTCGATGAAATCCAGAAGATCAAGAAAGACCTGGATAATATTGAGACCCTTACTCCCAGCGAACATCGGGAAATGGCTGAGCATCTGGATGAACTTGAAGAACGAGAGCTCGACATTATTGAAGAAGTATTAGATGACATTTTGCCTGAGGCTTTTGCGGTTCTTAAAGACACCTGCCGTCGATTTGTCGGTAAGTCCTGGAAAGTAGGCGGTAACGATATAACCTGGGAAATGGTCCCCTACGACGTTCAGCTAGTGGGTGCTATTGTGTTGCATCAGGGACGTATCGCTGAGATGAAAACGGGTGAAGGTAAAACGCTCGTTGCAATCTTCCCGGCTTACCTTAATGCCCTAGCCGGGAAAGGCGTTCACGTAATTACCGTGAACAACTATCTGGCTATTCGTGATGCTGAATGGAACGAGCCGATTTTCAACTTCCACGGACTACATGTGGATTGTGTGGATCGCTATCAGCCAAGTACCGAGCAACGACGCAAGGCTTATAAAGCGGATATCACGTACGGAACCAATAACGAATTTGGCTTTGATTACCTCCGTGACAACATGGTGGTTGAGCAAGAACAATTGGTTCAGCGTGATCATCACTATACCATTATTGATGAGGTTGACTCTATTCTGATTGATGAGGCGCGTACTCCTTTGATTATTTCCGGACCGGTTCCACAGGGGAATCAGTCTGATAAATATGTGGAGATGAAGCCCAGGGTGGAATCTTTGGTATTAGCTCAGAAAAAATTAGTAGCAAATCTGGTTAAAGAAGGAAAAGCGCTACTGGAAGAAGGCGATGAAGAAAAAGCCGGGCTTGCCCTTTTCCGTGCTGTACGTGGATTTCCAAAAAATTCACAATTGAGAAAACTTCAGCAGGACCCAAAAATTCAAAAACTCATTCAGAGTACGGAGTCTTTCTACCTGCAGGATAATGCCAAGAACATGCCCGTAGTAGATGAGTATTTATTTTATGCGGTTGATCCGAAAATGAATTCCATCGAGATGACGGAGAAAGGACGGGAATTCATCACCAAAAAAGGAGAAGATGAAGATTTCTTTGTGATTCCAGATTTGGGTGAAGAAACAGCAGTCATCGAAAAAGAGATTGATACCCTTCAGGAAGAGAAGCTGCAAGAAGTTAAAACCAACGACGAATTCAGCGAAGAGTATAAAGAGAAGAAAATTGAAGAAACGAAGGGTGAAATCAGACAGGAGCGTGAAAAACGTTTCAACGATCTGCACCGATTATTTGCTGAACGTGGAGACCGTATCCATACGGTTAATCAGCTTTTAAAAGCCTACACTAATTTTGAGCGTGAAGAAGAATACATCGTTCAAAATGGCAAGGTTAATATTGTTGATGAGCACACCGGACGTGTACTTTCCGGTCGTCGGTATTCTGACGGATTGCACCAGGCGATTGAGGCGAAAGAGAATGTGAAAGTTGAGGCTTCCACACAGACCTACGCCACCATCACCTTACAGAACTACTTCCGAATGTATAATAAGCTTGCCGGTATGACCGGTACTGCCGAAACGGAAGAAGGTGAATTCAATGAGATTTATGAACTGGATGTGGTTGTAATTCCAACCAACAAGCCTATTGCTCGAGACGATAAGGAAGATCTTGTTTTCAAAACCAAGCGGGAAAAATTCAACGCTACTATCCAGAAAATTCAGGAGTACCAAGACAAAGGTCAGCCGGTATTGGTAGGTACAACCAGCGTTGATGTTTCGGAAACGGTAAGCCGTATGCTGCAGCGTGCTGGCATATCACATAATGTTCTGAATGCTAAGCAACATGCTCGTGAGAGTGAAATTGTGAAGCAAGCCGGTGAAATTGGAGCCGTAACCGTTGCTACTAACATGGCCGGTCGTGGTACTGATATCAAGCTGGCTAAAGGCGTTAAAGAAAGAGGTGGATTGGCCATTTTAGGTACCGAACGCCATGAATCCCGCCGTATTGATTTGCAGCTTCGCGGTCGTTCCGGTCGTCAGGGTGATCCCGGTGAATCCCAGTTTTATGTATCACTGGAAGATGATTTGATGGCGCTGTTTATGTCAGATCGTGTTGCCAACGTGATGGACAAGCTTAGTTTTGAAGAAGGCGAAGTTATTACTCACCCATGGATTACCAAGTCACTGGGCCGTGCTCAAAGTAAAGTAGAGCAGAATAACTTTAGTATTCGTAAGCGTCAGCTGGAATATGATGATGTACTGAATAACCAGCGTAATGTGATTTATGCCCGCCGACATCACGCGCTGTCCGGAGATCAACTTCGAACGGATATCATGGATATGCTGGATGACCTGATTGAGTCACTGGTAGAAGAACACGTGGCTGCAGGTGACTATGAAGGACTGCATGAAAACATCCTTCGCCACATCGCTGTTGATGTTGAATTCGATAAGGATGAGTGGTTCAAGATGGGCGAGCGCCAATTAGCCGACCATATTGTAGATAAAGCACTTGAAGCCTATCGCGCTAAAGAAGAGCGCATGGCCAAGCCTCTTTACCAGGTGATGAAGCGAATCACCGAAGCAAATCCTGAAAACCGTCCTGACAAAGTTCAGGTTATTTTTACGGATGGTATTCGCCGAATGCGAATCGTTGTTGATGTTGAATCAGCATTGGAAAATGAAGGCCGTGAAGTAGCCAGATCTCTTGAGAAAAGTGCTATCCTTTCTATCATTGATCAGAAATGGATGGAGCACTTGCGTGAATTGGATTCTGTGAAAGAAGGTATCGGACTGAGATCTTTTGCTCAGAAAGATCCATTGTTAGAATACAAGCGTGAAGCGTTTGATATGTTCAAGATGCTGCTGGATGAAATTAACCAAGAAGCTATTTCATTGATTTGGAAAGCTGTCCCTGAAGTTCAAGCCGAAGACAACAAACTGGAAAAAGCTCAGAAGCAGAAATCCAGATTTGACACCTCTTCAATGGAAACTCAGCATGCTGATTCAACCGGAATGGGACTTAAAGCGCCTTCTCCTGAACAACAGAATGGCGGACAAAAACCACAAGGTGGAAATGCAAAACGCCAGCCAGTAGAAGTTGCTGACGAGCCCGGCCGAAATGATTACGTGACTGTTCAGAATATGAATACGAACGAGACCAAAGAGGTCAAGTGGAAGTATGCCAAGCGAATGGTTGAAGATGAAGGCTGGATTGTTGTAGAGAAGTAAGTTTATAGTTTTGGTTAAGCTCAAAACTATGAAGGTCATTTCGCGGCGAATGCCCGAAATCTAGATGTTAGCCCTTTATCAAAAGCTTATTTCGAACTACCATCCAGATCCCTGCCTCCGCAGGGATGACCATAAGTTGTTACTTCATTTCCTCCTTTTTTAGATCTAACAACACACTATGTAGGTATATATTTTTTCGCTATGTTTGTCACGAATTAACTAAATCAATCGGCAGAATTGGAAGTACTAGGCATCGACATAGGAAGCTACGGTATAAAAGGCGCTATCGTAGATATAGAAAAGGGTGAGATTGTATCCAAGAAAAAGACAACGGATAAAATTGAAGACACCCGCCCCCATAAGCTGATCTCCAAACTTCATAAAGTAGTTAAGAAATTCGATTGGGACGGCCCGATTGGCTGTGCCTTCCCTGCCGCCACCAGTAAAGGCATAGTGCTCTCTACCACCCGCATGGATAAAGGCTGGGTTGATGCCGATGCTGACCACCTTTTCACAGAAATAACCGGCTGTAAAGTAAGCGTCATTAATGACACCGACGCAACCGGATTAGCGGAAATGAAATTCGGAGTAGGCAAAGAACAACGTGGAACCGTATTGGTCCTGACGGTTGGGACCGGCATTGGATCCTCCCTTTTTATAGATGGCACCTTGGTTCCAAATACAGAACTGGGTCAAATTGAGATCAAAGGAATTAGTGTAGAAGAGAGAGCCTCAAACCGAGCCCGAAAAGAAGAGGGAATTCGAAAAAAGACCTGGGGTAAACGCCTGCAGCTCGTGCTTGAGCATTATGAGTCTTTGTTCCATCCCGACCTTTTTATTCTTGGTGGACAGCTTTCTAAAAAAGCCGATAAAACCTTTCCCTACATTAAGATTAAAACGAAATTTAAAGCCGCCAGTTTACTGAATAACGCCAGCATTGTGGGAGCTGCTTATTATGCTGCTTCCGTTCAGCTAAAGAATAAAGAGTTTTATAGGTAGTTATAAAGAGGATAATCTTACGATATTCCTTCTAATAAAAAGTTAAGAGATTAATGAGATTTGTAGCTTTTCTATTTGTATCAATGTCTATTCTTTTATTTGCTGGTTGCTCTCTATTTCCCTCAAACAACGAAGACAAGTTTGAGCCTTTTTTCACTGCTGAAATTAATGGAGAACCATATGATGCGAGATACATTGATAATAAGCTAAGAGCCGATGCTAGTCTCACTAACCAAGGAAATCTACTTTATCTTAATGTTTTTGGTGATCAGTGGGATCCTGAATATTATCCCTATTTCGAACAAATTGGGTTTTCTGTAGACTACATCGAAAACAAAACTGAGTACTCATCGATACTTGATACGGTTGGAGCTTTTCGAAATTTATATCTTGGGGGTAGTTACTACGAAGTAAATGGAGACGCTACTATTTCAAAGTATGATGCTAAGAATGACACTCAAGGTTATTTAGTAGTTAACTTCGAACCTCAGAAGAATGGTAAAACCATCGTTTCCGGGACATTTGAAATGAGGGTAATAGTCAATCGCAGAGCGGATCAATATAGCTTGAGGGCTAATCAAGACACCTTATACATTACTAATGGCAAGTACCGGCTTAAGCTTGACGATCGGACGGAGGGAAATTAGAAGATGAAGAAATTCGTAATTCTTTTATTACTCTTAAGTACTCTTTTCAATTGTACCATTCTGAATGACAAAGAACAGCCTTCGTCAGACGAAGGTAAAATAGTCTTTTCTATGCCTGAGAGCCCTGACAGGGGGACGTATCAGATTTATAAGATGAATCCAGATGGCAGTGGACAAATAAAACTCACTAATATAAAAAAAGGCGGTGCCTACGATCCTGCCTGGAGCCCGGATGGAAAACAAATAGCATTTACTTCAAGCCAAAAAAGTACTAGTGTAGGGCATTCTCTTTACCTCATGGATGCAGATGGTGCAAATAAAAGACCCATGAAATTGCTTCCAGATAATAATAAGATTGCCTACAGTGGAAATTATCCTAACTGGAGCCCAGACGGAGAAAAAATAGCATATTCATTCTGCAATGATTGTAATAGCTTCGGACTTAATGATGATATCCTAATTTACGATACAACCAGTGATAGTATTTATTCGGTGTTCACTCACCCAGCAAGTGATACCAGTCCCAAATGGAGCCCGGATGGGGAGAGTATAGCCTTTACTTCTAATCGAGATTATTACCAATCAATAGAAGACAGCGCTAATACCGATATTTATTTAATCGATGCTACTGGTACTAATCTAAGGAGGCTAACCGATACAGGAAATGCCGGGCGGCAGCTTTGGTTCTCAAGTGGTGAAGAGCTCCTGTATTGGTCAGAGAACCAGCTCTTTCGGTTGAATATTGAAACAAATAATTCAGAATTAATCCCTGTAAATCTAAGCTCTGAAATAGGATTTAGGCCATTAAGTTTTGTCGAGGGAGATAATAAGATTTTACTCGATACATTTAGTTTTGATAGTTCTAAAAGAGAACATTCTCTTTACATATTAGATTTGGTTACACAAGAACTCACCAAAATTAAGTCCGCAAATTACTTTTTTGGAGCTAGTTGGTCTGAAAAAGAAAATTAAGCATGATTGTCTATTTATCTGAATGAAGCGCAATCCGGTTCCCTTCTGAATCTTTAATTACCGCCATAAAACCATGATCGGGGGAAATCTGTCTTTTAGGAATGGAAATTTCTCCTCCTGCATCTTCAACCTTGTCTAATACTTTTTGTAGATCAGGATTGGCATTCAGATAAACCAACGGCCCTTTAGAATCACTCGGATAATAGTAATCTGCATTTTTGATAAGGGAGCCGCCTACCCCTTCCGGCTCAGATGGGAATAAAGCCATATCCAGTCCATCGCCTAAATTCATAGAATACATCTCAAAGCCAAAGATAGCTTCATAAAATGCTTTGGATCGTTCTATATCTGTTACAGGAATTTCAAACCAATTGACTGCATTCTTCATAATAACCCCATTTAATTTGATGTCTATTGGATTGTAGATTATCAGAACTCCAAAAACAAGTAGAAATTAAGACCGTGCTTTTTCGAGCAATACATTCAGTTGCTCGGCCTCATCTTCAGAAAGTAAGGCAAACTCACCGTCCAGTTCATCCAGCCGGTCTTCCACCTGAGCTAGTAACCGAAGCCCTTCATACTTAATAAAAACCTGTATTAGCCGGCCATCTTTAGGGTCTTTTCTTTTTCTGACTAATTCCTTTTTTATCAACCGATCGACTAAACGAGAGGTATCTGAACTTTTATCCCTCATCTTCGCCTGAATTCCTTTAGTGGACATCGGCTCGTTATTCGCTTCTTTCAGAATCCTTAGAATAGAAAGCTGTTGCTGGGTAATATCGAATTCTTCGAGAAAGTCTTTCATCGTAGTTCGTAACCATACTTCCGTTTCAAGTATATTCGCACGGAGTTCTTGCCATACAGTTTTGAGAGCTGCTTCAGCCATAGTCAGAATGTTTTATTTCAAGAATGTAGATGATTATTAATTGCGCTAAATATAATGTCTAAACATTAATGTTCAAACAAAATGATTTAAAATCAGCCCTCAAATGAATTAATCACTGCTTGTCATACTTAGCAGCCTGCTTTGTCTTCCCTCTTTCAAGCACTATAAAATTCCCTGAGAGAATAAAACCAACGCCGACTATCCCCAATACTGACCATGTGTAATTCTCAAAAACAGTGGAAATTATCAAAGCAATAATTGGCACTACGAGCTGTACATATCCGGCCCGGCTCGCCCCTATTCTGCCAATCAAACTTAGGTAAGCACCAAAAGCGAATACCGATCCAAAAACAGCTAAATACAATAGCGATAAACTGTAGGTGATATCACTTTCATAGGAAAACGTATATCCACTAAAGAGTGCAACTGCTGCCATAGCAATAGCCCCATAAGTCATCCCAATGGCATTGGTTTGAAGTATGGGTAAACCGGCTGACTGATTTCGGGCCGAAATAATATTCCCAAGCGAAGCAATGTATGATGCGCCTATGGCCTGAAGCAGTGCAATGGATGCCGCATCGGAGAAGGAAAAATTCAGCAGGTCTTTATAGAATATCATCACAATTCCGGTCAAACCAAGAACCGCACCGCCATAAACTTTCCAGGGGATGACGTTTTTTAAGAAAATCCGGCTGTTGAAAATATTCATGAAGAGCATGGTGGAAAAGATGAGCGCTACAAGTCCACTGGTTAATACTTGCTCGGCTAAATAAACCATCCAGTAATTGAAGCCGAATAAGAACAAGCCCTGCAGTAATATAAAGCCATGTTCACTTCTGTTGAACGTCAGGTTTAGTTTTCTGAATTTTGAATAGACCAAAAGGATAACCCCGGCGAGCAAAAACCGATAGCTAACCGAGACAATAGCGTCAACCTCACCAACCTGAAAGGTGATAGCGAACCAGGTAGAACCCCAGATTAGCGCAGGGGTGAGATATAGAAAGATATTTTTCAAGTCAGCCGATGTTACTTAACCGACATAAACTAAGCAATAGCTAAGATCTTGAATTGTAGAAAAGCTGATCTTTTAAATCACCCAACACAGTTTACACACCGGGTGGTGTGGGGCATATATTCAAGCCGGCCAAAAGGAATTTCACCCCCACATTTTGTGCATACGCCAAAACTATCTGATTCGGAATTATCCAGCGCCCGTTCCAGCTTCTTAAGCTGCTGCTTTTTTTCTCTGAGCGAAGATTCATTTATGGTTTTGTTGTTGATGGCATCCATCCGAGAAATACGGCCAATAGAAGCGTCCAATGGAATGGGCTTGACCAATTCCTGAAGTTCTGCTATTTCCTCTTTTGTTTCCTCTATTCTTAAGGCAATGATCTTTCTAAGTTGCTGTTTTTCAGTTTTTGTCATTATTCCCCTAAGAGGTTGCCTGAAACTTTTATGCCTTTTTAGTCCAAATAGTGCAAGAGTTTCCATAACTCACTGCCAACCACATCCCTTGTTCTGATGATAGCATCCATTGTTTCTGTGAAGTTCGCACTAGGCATCACGCTGTTCATGATTTCATTGGTAAAACCATATTCAATGTTGGCTAAATCATCGTAATAATTAGCCGTAGCGAAGTTATAGTCATAGCCTACTCCTCCAGGTTGCATGATAGAATAGGTTCGCCAGTTGTGCATTTTCTTGGTTCTAACTCGTTCTTCATGAAGAGGTTTTGCAATATCATTCTCCAGTGCAAGATATTGACTTTCCATTCCGGGCTTCACTCGCATATAGTTTATCACCAAATACAGGCTATTTGATGAATCCATGGGATCCATAATCCCAGCCTCCGTCTTCCAGAGTTCTGAATATTGGTGTGTCACAATTTCCATCGACCTCTCCAATAAATCATCGTCCCGGCTCGAAAGCTTCATCGACAAGGTTTGATTAGCTTCCATAATTGCCTCAAGGCTTTGGTAAGTCCTGATTAGAACATAATTGTACTTACTTAACTGTCCGCCAGGATATATAACCTTATAGAAATAAGTACCCGTAATATTCTCCGATGCCATCTCTTCATCAAAAATGCCCTGCCAGTTTGAACTAACTAGTTCTTCAAATTGTGCAAGATCTTTAGAATCTACTTTCAGGTAATCGATATTGAGATAAGCTCCCTCCTCCGTCTGTGCAAAGCTTAAAGTTACTAGTAATAGCGAACATAGAAATGTAACTAACCCTACTTTTTTCATAACGGACTCCATTAATTAATCCTTGACTAAAAGTATAATAATGCGGCACAAATTCAAGTTAAAAAGCTATTCTGCGTCCTATTATGGTTTATATCAATGAAAAGTAAGTCTTATAGCGCTAAGACTGTCATCAAACCAAACACATTTAACCGTATCCCCCTTCTTCATGAATCTAACTGGCTTCAAAGGAAAAATAGCATTAACATGTTATACTTAATTAGCATAAAAATAATATATTAGCGTAAAATTATAACAAACGTTTCCCAATGCTTTCTCTATTCATTCACTCTTTTAAAAAAATAATCTTCTTAAGTTTAGTAGTCGTTATTGCAGGTGGAGAAGATTTAAAAGCTCAAAATTATCAACCGGCTGTAGATTTTATAAAACAGTTCAAGAATGTTCAGGACCAGCTTCCCCGTGAAAGCGTTTATCTGCATACTGACCGCGACTGGTATTATTTTGGAGAGCGTATCTGGTTTTCGGCCTACACCGTTTCTGGTGGCTACTTGTTGCCCTCTGAGCTCAGTACCGTTTTATATGTGGAACTGGTAGCACCGGATGGCACCATCGCCAAAAGGGAAATGGTAAAAATGGAAGCCGGCAATGGGAGCGGAAGCCTTACCTTTGAAGATGTTGATGAAGCCAGTGGAACCTATGAAATAAGAGCTTACACCAAGTGGGGTTTAAACTTTGGAGAATCCTATGCCTTCACTAAAAAAGTTAATGTCTATACCGGCACGGATGACATCGAAGCTGAAACTTCAAGTGATGAGTTTGATGTCCAGTTTTTTGCCGAGTCAGGTCATTTAGTAGACGGATTATCAACAAGCCTCGCCTTCAAGGCCATCAGCAATAATGGGCTCGGAACAACCATTGAAGGCACTATTTACGATAGTGATGACCGAGCCATTACAGATTTCAGCTCCTCTCATTTAGGCATGGGTGCTATTGATTTTACACCGGAAGCAGGGCAGAACTATTATGCCATGCTGGATGGGGAAAAATTCTCGCTACCTGAAGTCATGGAAGACGGAGCTATACTGAATATCGGCCTTAAGAACGACTTTTTTACCGTCAACCTTCAGGCAACTGAGTCTGCCGAAAATCAGGCTTTCTTGCTTTTTGCTCATGTTCGCGGAACTGTTTATCACGCTGCTCCAATTGCTGAAGCTGAACGCGGTGTTTCAGCTATGATTCCCCAGAATAATTTCCCCACAGGCATTGTACACTTCACACTGCTGAATGGACAGGGAGAAGCCGTAGCCGAACGACTCGCTTTTGCAAAAAACCCTGTTGACCAACTTGATATCACCACCTCGCTTAACAAATCTGCGTTTACAACCAGAGAACGCGTTAGTCTTGATTTCGAAGTTCAGGACGAGAAAGAAGGACTACTGCAAGGAACAGCCAGCGTTTCCGTTTTTGATGATAACATCCATTCCTATCAGCCTAATAGTGGCGACATCACTACACACTTCCAACTAGGCACTGAGATTAAAGGATACATTGAGCAGCCAGGCTTCTATTTCAGTGATGCACCAAATGCCGATGCATATTTGGATTTATTGATGCAAACTCAGGGATGGAGAGCCTTCGCTATGGACACAGAAGAACTGAAGAAACAGTTGGAAAATCTCACCCCGCCTGAAACCGGAATTGAAATAACTGGGAGAATAACTTCCCTTTGGGGAGATAAACCATTGAAAGACGCAGCTGTGTTTTTGGCTGTTGGCAGCGATAATAGTCAGTCTCAGATTATAACAACAAATGAGGAAGGTTTATTTACTGCCAAAGATCTTGAAGTTCAAGGCCGAGAAGTCGTGAATGTACGAGCCAACCGTGATGGTGGGGGCGATCGTCTTTGGATTGAAATGGATGAACAATTTGCAGAATTTGCCGATCAGTGGGATCCTGTTGTTCAATCTCCATTTGCTCCTGCAACTGATACAGAAGGACAAATAGAGCAAGAGCCCGTAGATCTCAAAAAACGTTCTGAAGCAGCTATAGCAAGCTCGGAAATCCTTGAGGGAGCAGAGATGTCTGGAGACTTAGGTGAATTTACGGTAACCGGAGAAGCCGAAACTGATAGTTATACCGAACAGGTTTTCTCAGAAGGAGAACTTAGCGGTTCTGGAACCCAGGTTAATATGGATGAAGCCGACTACCTGCGGGATTTACCCATCGAGCAGATTCTCAATCAGCTGCCCGGCGTTCAGTATAATTCTCAAAGCAACTCGGTCACTATTCGAAATTCGTTCTCAAGTATTAGTTCGGGGCCCCTACCTCCCCTTATTATTGTTGATGGGGTTGAATCTGATTTTCAGTTTGTGAGTGGCATCAACACGCAGGATATCAAAAATATTACGGTTGCACGAAGCTCTTTAGATCTTGCTATCTACGGAGCCCGAGGCGCCGGTGGAGCCATCATTATTACAACCCGAAGTGGAACCGGACTTTCTTCTCGAAATGAACGGGGTACCCGAACTACTTATGTTGAAGGCTTTCAGGAGCCTACAAACTTTTATTCCCCTAAATATGGGATCACTGTTCCCAAAGACATAGCTCAACTTGACAACCGTATTACCCTTCACTGGGAACCTGAGTTCAACTTTTCAGACGATAACAATACGATTGAGTTCTGGACAAGTGATGTTGCCTCCCAATACCGTATCGTGATTGAAGGAATTACCGAAACAGGAACTCCATTTTATAAAACTCAGACTTTTATTACCGAAGATTCTATGGATACAAATGAATAGCTTATAGCAGTCGTATTTTTCACCTCACATGAATATGTCATGTTGAAGTAGCCTCTATCTTTTATCTTTATACTCCATTCAAAAAGGAAATAGGATTATGAAATATCTAGACAGGTTTTCGAGACTTCTCTTCAAAGTAATAATAGTCGCTCTTCTTTTACCAATTAGTTATACAACGGTTCAGGCTCAGAGTATGGAGCCTGCCATTGAGTTTATCAAGCAGTTCAAGGGACTGCAGGATCAGTTGCCACGTGAAAGCGTATATCTGCATACCGACCGCGACTGGTATTATTTTGGGGAACGCATCTGGTTTTCAGCATACTCTGTAGCGGGGGGATATACACTTCCCTCAGATCTCAGCACTGTGATGTATGTTGAACTGGTTTCTCCAGATGGCAAAGTAGCTAAACGTGAACTTATCAAGATTGAAGAGGGACGCGGACAGGGAACGCTAACTTTTGAGGATGTTGATAAAAGTACGGGTACCTACCAACTCCGGGCGTATACCAAATGGGGACTTAATTTTGGCGAGTCTTATGCTTTCAAAAAACCTATTCAAATCCTAAATCCCGACGGCAGTACCGGGATTGCTTCCAAAAGTGAGGAATTTGATCTTCAGTTCTTTCCAGAATCAGGTCATTTAGTGAATGAACTTTCAACAACGCTGGCTTTTAAATCTATCGGGGAAGATGGCTTGGGACATAATATTGAAGGCACCATCTATAGTGAAAATGGACAGCCTGTAACTGATTTTTCTACTCAGCATAATGGCATGGGCTACGTTGACTTCACCCCACAGGCCAACACAAGTTATTATGCCCAGGTTGAGGACAAAAGAATCCCCTTACCCGAAGTCAAAGAAGAAGGTGCTATTCTGAATGTTGATCAAGAAGGTGACTTCTTTACCGTTGACCTGAAAACGGCGGGGGCTTTCGATTCGCAATCCTACTTCCTATTTGCCCATGTAAAGGGACTGATTTTTCATGCAGCTCCTATTTCTGAAGGTAGCTCAGCTATGATACCAAAAAATCAGTTTGCGTCCGGCATTGTCCATTTTACTCTTCTTAGTGAAGACGGGAACCCTATAGCCGAACGACTTAGCTATGCCCAAAATCCGGTGGATCAACTTGAGGTAAACACCAATCTGAATCAGGAAGTATATGCGGCTCGAGATCGGGTCAAGCTAGACCTTGGTGTCCGTGACCATAACGGAACGCAAATTAATGGAACAGCCAGTATCTCTGTTTTTGATGATAATCTGAGGAAGTATAAAAAAGATGGCATTGACATTACATCCCATCTTCGGTTAGGAACTGAAATTAGAGGACATATTGAAAATCCGGGATTTTACTTCAGCGACATTAAAAATGCGGAGCCATACCTTGATTTATTGCTCTTGACCCAAGGCTGGCGTGCATATCCCATGCAGATTGATGCAATTAAAGAACAGCTTGAAAACCTTGTCCCACCTGAAACGGGGATTAGTCTTTCCGGAAAAATCACTACGCTTTTATTAGATAGGCCTATTGAAGATGCCGTTGTATATGCAGAGACTGGTTCAAACAATGAAAATTCCCAAATCATAACAACTGATAAAGACGGGCTTTTTGAGATAGATGACCTTATGGTTTCCGGAGTACAGAATGTGACTTTAAAATCAAATAAGGAGAATGGCAGTGACAAAGTCTGGATAACCGTTGATGATCAGTTTGAAGACTTTCCCAAAAATTACTCTGATACTCCACAGTTAGAATTATCCCGGGAAGCCACGAAGGCTCAAGATAATAATCAGCAAATTAACACTGCTGACCGGGCAAGTTCTGCTATTAGCAAGTCGCAACAAGCTGATGACTTTGAATGGTCTCAGGATCTTGGAGAAATTACCGTCACCGGCAATTCAGAATTTAGCGCTGATCTCCAGCAGTACCTGGATAATGCTGGAGGCCGGTCAATTTATGTTGATATGGCAAAAAGAGATTACTTAAGAAACTTGCCAATAGAACAGGTATTTAACCTGGTGCCAGGTCTAAGGTTTAACCCCATAGATAATGCAGTAAGCCTTACCGGAAGAGGTGCAGATGGAGATGAAAATGAGTTTCGATATTTTGTAGATGGGATTCCAACCTATTTCGAGTTTGTTAAAATGATGGATTCAGAAGACATCAAGTCTATGATTATTACAAGAGATAGCGATGTTAATTATTTAGGAAGTGTACCTACTTCCAGTACTATCATTATCACCACCCATACAGGAAATGGTGTGCAGAAAAATGTCAGAGGACTAAAAAACTCATACGTTCAAGGGTTTCAGGAACGGGCTGAATTCTATCACCCAAAATATAATTTAACCGTCCCAAAAGACCTTGCGGAGCGAGATGATCGTATTACCCTTTTCTGGAATCCAGACGTTAACCTTTCCTCAGAAGGAAACGCTATTGAATTCTGGACCAATGACATCTCCTCCAGCTACCGCATTGTGATTGAAGGAATCAGTGAGGACGGCAATACATTCACCCATACTCAAACATTCCGCTCAGGCAGTGATATTAGCTTGAATTCAGAAAATCAGTAGAAATGGAAATTGATTAGCGGGAAGCCATCATTCCACGGGCTTTTCCTAATCCTAGTACTGAACGGCGCCGATCCGGGGTTCGCTCTAATTGTTTTTTATAAGCTTCAAAAGCCTGTTCGTACTCACCCATATCCATCAGAACGTCACCTAATAATTCATAAGATGGCTTAACGATTGTGGGTGGGCCAAAATCAATGGGAAGCTCGGCTTCCATTACCACTGTTTCTTTCAACAGGTCTAATCCTTCTTCCTGATTTCCTTCATCAATAAGAAGAAGACTCTTGATCTGATTCATTTGGATATTCCGATCTGGATTCTCAGGAATTTGCATAATTTGGTCCAGGTTTTGGCGAGCTTTCTCTGGATCTCCCATTTTTATTGCAGCTAAAGCGGAAGTGAAGAAGTAATTCAGTCCATTGCGATTTCCTGATTCATAATCAGCACTCCATTCTTCAGCAGCTGCCCATAATTCGGTACCTACTATATAATGACCTCTCATCACTGAAAAATGCCATTTCTCACTTGCAGTGGGTTCTCTTTTGATACGGTCATAGCAGTTCTGTAATACCTGCCGTGCCTTTTCATCCTGCCCAAATTGCACATATCCATACTCCAACCACCAGGGGTAGTGACCACAAACAGTCATCCGCTCATCCAATTCTTTTTGGCGAGTTTGCTGAACATCACGGGCAACAATATTAGCATCAATGGTTTCTCCCCACATTCCAAGCGCTAAAAAAATATGCGAGGTCATGTGCTGAGCGTGAGCCGCTGATGGTGCAATTTCAGAATAAGCTTTAGCCATCGGTAACCCCAAAGGTGCATGAATGGGATCATCAAAGGAATGAATGAGATAATGGGCAGCTCCGGGGTGTTCTGGATTCGCATTCCAGACATCAAATAACTCTGCGGCTGCTTCCATGTAAATCGCAAAGTCGCGCCCCTCGTGAGCTGTTCCCAAAATTGAGAGTCCATAAAAAGCCGTAATCTCATGATCATCAGGGTATTTTTCATGAAGGTCTGCCATGTATTCCATATACAAATCATCCCGCTCTTCTTTGGAAAGTCCCTGTGTTTCATCGGTATTTCCATATAGCACTTCAAGAGACATCAACAAGTCTTTTTCTCTTTGGGTTGAAGCCTTCTCTTGTCGCTCATCGACAGTTTCTCCTAACTTGCTTAAAATCCCCATTGCTGCTACTCGATCTTGTTGCATCCAAATCGGGTGGTTATGACTTTTAGCCTCCCCATAATATGCCATCACAAAATCCGGGTCTTTCTCTTGCGCCCGCTGGAAAGCTCGGGCAGCATCAGCATATTCAAAGTTATGCAGGAATTTCATGCCTTCTATAAAATCGGCTTGAGCTGACTTATTTCCCGAATTCGGAAAGTTAATTTTCCCGAGTTGTTTATTCTGTGCCTGAGCACTAGCGCCCAAAATCATGAGCGTTATAATTAGTAGAAATGAAGTATATACAGTTTTCATGAGATGCTTTTTAAGTTTGCAGCCTTTGCTGAATTCAAAATAATTGGAAAAACAAGAAATCACTAAGTTCTTATTTAGAAGATCCAACCTCTATAAGGTTTCCTTTAATCATGACATGGGATAAAGATCGCATGTTTGAAATATCCTGAGAAGGGTTTTCATCCAGAATAATCAAATTGCCGAATTTTCCAACTTCAAGGGTTCCAAAATCATCACCTCTTCGCATGGATTCCGCTCCATTTTTGGTGGCCATTACAATCAAATCTTCAGCTGTAATGCCAGCTGACTGCATTGCTTCAAGCTCATCAAAAATTGAAACCCCATGTAGTGTTCCCGGGTTTCCGGCATCCGTACCAACCACTACCGGTATTCCTGATTCATGTATAGTTTTTAGGTTTTCATATTGAATTACTTCCGGCATATCTTCCTCATAATTAAATGACCGAAGTCGTTCCTTAAAATTTTCTGTAAGCCTTGGATGGTCTTTAAATTGTGATGCGGTTGTAATCAACTCTTTGGTTCTTGTATCTATGCATCCATTGGGATCGTTGACCGGAATAGGTTCAATATCTGCCGCTGCTTTATATGCAAGCATGTATCCCGCACTCACAATCAGCGTTGGGTTATAGTAAGTTCCGTTTTCTTTAGCCATCTCCAGGAATTCTTCATCTACTTCTACATCTCCTACACTATGTACTAATAGCTTTGCGCCGTTTTCCAATGCGAATTTGGCCTGCTCCAGCGTTGTAGCATGGGCGATCATCTGGTTGCCTTCTTTTCTAATTTCTTCCGCCGCTGTTGACACCCAATCCTTATACTCATCACTTCTTGTATTTATCTGCCAAAACTTGATCCCCGTACTCCCTAAGGAAGAAAGGTATTGAACGGTTTTCACCCCCGTTTCTTCTGAGTCTAGGTTCACAAGTACCCGATCTGAGGGTAAGTCAAATGGAGCGCCCGGAGCTGGGGTGAGAAGTGGTCCTGCTGCCGCTACATGTGGTGCTTTAGGATTATTTTCTGCTTCTTCCTGTAAATCAATCGTCCATGAAAAACCACCGACATCATAGACCCCCGTTATTCCGGAACATAAATACGAGTCATAATAGCGCTGGGGGTTTTGCTTTTGATAAGCGGCAACATCCGGGAACGGATATTCGTCTGTGATGTCCATAGCATCCGGACGACCATCAAAAAAACCGGTCTGTGAAAAGTGCATATGTGCATCAATCATACCCGGTGTAATGTATTTTCCGGAAGCGTCAATAGTCTCAGCATTAGACGGAATTGAACAGTCACCCTGTTCACCCACACATTCAATCCGACCTTCTCTAACTATAATTATGCTATTTGAAATAGCTTCAGCTCCGGTCCCATCAAACAAAGTTGCTCCAGAAATAGCAAAGGTAGAATTTTTTGGTTTGGCATTTTCGCAAGATGTGAAGGTAAGGGCTACAAGGCATCCGAAAGAAAAAAGAATAGTAAAGAATCTCATTTTGGGAGCTTAATTGAATTTGATTCAATTACGTAATAAAAACGCCAAAATAAAACACATTGCCCCACATCAAGTTATTGCAGTACTCCCTTTGTGTGAAGTAACAAATACTAGTATGTCACATTACTGAAATAGTAGTATGCCATTATTCCAGCTGCCATAACTTTTAACCCTGTAGCTGCCATGAACCCGACAAAAGAACCAATGGCAGACTTCATTGCTTTATCCGAATTATTTCCACCAATAATCTCTCCTACAAAAGCTCCTGCTAAGGGACCAAGAACAAAACCAATAGGTGGAAAGAACAAACCAAAGATCAATCCTACTACAGAACCGGTAATGCCATAAGAAGAACCCCCAAATTTTTTGGTACCCCAGGCTGGAATTATGTTATCGAGGAAAAAACCTACTGTGATTACCACAACGGCCCAGAAGATCAAAAACATCACAGAAAAAGGGGCGTGTAAAAACTGAAGGATTAACAATCCAAAGTAGCTGAATGGCAATCCCGGAACTACCGGTAAGAAAGCTCCGGCAAGTCCTGCTAAAATAAATAAAGCACCTATGATGATTAAGATTGTTTCCATGGTAACTACACGTATCCAACAACCTAAGGTTTCATTCAACTACTTTAGGCTGTTGGAACTCATATTAATTCAGTTTCAACGGATCTATTAAATTCTTGTCCAGCAGCAAGTCAACTGCCACATTAATTTCATCTTTAAAGAAATGATCTTCATGAGCATGGGGAATTTGTTCCCTGATGTATTTATGCGCTTGCTCCACGCCTTTCCCGGGTTTCAATGGGGTACGGAAATCCAATGCCTGAGCTGCTGTAAACAATTCTATAGCCAATACCTGTTCCACATTTTTGAAGACATTCAATAATTTTAACGCCCCAACACTTCCCATACTTACGTGGTCTTCTTGTCCTAAACTGGTAGGAATCGAATCTACAGAAGCCGGATGGCAAAGTACCTTATTCTCCGATACCAAAGCTGCGGATGTGTACTGCGGAATCATAAAACCGGAGTTAATTCCTGTTTCTTCCATCAGTAACTTAGGGAGTCCGTCGTGCCCTCCCAGCAATAGATAGGTTCTTCTCTCTGAAATGCTTGCCAATTCTGCTAAGGCAATGGCCGCATAATCTAAAACCAGAGCAAGTGGTTGCCCATGGAAATTCCCTCCGCTTATAATATCACCGTTTTGGAAAACCAGCGGGTTGTCTGTTACTGAATTGATTTCGGTTTGAACCGTTTGCACGCAATGCGATATCGCATCCCGACTAGCGCCATGAACTTGCGGAATGCATCGGAGTGAATATGGATCTTGGACTTTCCCGCAATTTCGATGTGACTCTAAAATTTCACTTTCTGCCAACAGTTTTCGCACATTCTCAGCAACTGCTTGCTGACCGGAATGTGGCCTTATCTCATGAATGCGTTTATCAAAAGGCTTAATACTTCCCTGCAAGGCCTCCAAACTCATTGCTCCTAATAAGTCTGAAGATTTTAAAAGCCGGAGTGTTTTTTCTAACACAAAAGCCCCATAGCCACTCATCAGCTGCGTCCCATTAATAAGAGATAGGCCGTCTTTGGGTTGAAGGTCAATAGGTTCCATGTTATGCTTTTTAAGCAGCTCTTCAGCCGGGATAGTGTCCGTGCCGTCTTCATTCCAAAAAGAGCCAAATCCTAACAAGGGAAGTGACATATGTGCCAGCGGAGCTAAATCTCCAGAAGCCCCTACACTTCCTTTTTCGGGGATAACCGGGATCAGATCATGGTCAACGAAATAAATCAGTCGGTCGAAAGTCTCTTTAGAAATACCAGAATATCCAATACCCAAAGCGTGGATTTTGAGCTGTAGCATAAGCCTTGAAATCTCTTTGGAAATCAAATCTCCGGTTCCAACGGCGTGAGAAAGAATCAGATTCCTCTGAAGCTGCTTAAGCTGATCGGCCCCAATGCGTTTAGTGGCTAAAACCCCAAATCCCGTGTTGATTCCATAAAAAGCTTCGTTTTTTGTTAAAGCCTCATCCACAATAGCCCGTGCATTCAGCACCGGACCAGGATCTTTTTTTAGTTGAGATATTGACTGTTCAATATCTGAATACAGGCTGCTGATCTTTATTTTCATCTCTTACATCCGTTTTTTAACTCTTGCAGAAGGTCGTTACAAACTATCCCGAATTCAATCCTTTCTTGCAACCGAGTAGCTCTTTAGGTATCATCACCCACTTTATAGAATATTTAAACCCTAACCAACCTTTACACATTATGGCAAACGGGAATCCCGCCACTGCAAATGACTTTTTTGGACATCCGCGTGGCTTATCAACATTATTTTTTACTGAACTTTGGGAGCGCTTCAGTTATTATGGCATGCGCGCCCTCTTGGTTCTTTTCATGACGGCAGAAGCTCTTGGCGATAATCCGGGTTTGGGATTTAGTGTTGGTGAAGCAACTGCTATTTATGGTATCTATACGTTCTTTGTATATGTGCTTTCCTTACCCGGTGGTTGGGTAGCTGACAACATTTGGGGGCAGAAAAAAGCCGTATTTATTGGAGGTTGTATTATTGCAGCCGGCCACTTCAGCATGGCTGTACCAACAACAACCTTCTTTTTTATCGGACTTGCCCTTATTGTAATCGGTACCGGTCTTTTGAAGCCAAACGTAAGCTCTATGGTAGGAGATATCTACCCTGAAGGCGGAGCTCGCCGTGATGCAGGCTTCTCCATATTTTATATGGGTATTAACCTTGGTGCTATTCTTGGCCCTCTTCTATGTGGTCTGCTTGGTGAAGGTTACAACTGGCATTATGGATTTTCACTCGCCGGTTTTGGAATGGTACTTGGCCTGATTTCCTACAAGATTGGTGATAAGTATCTGGAAGGTGCCGGAGATCTTGATGAGAACTTTACCAAAGAAGAAGTAAATAGAAAAAGTAAAATCTTCTATACCGTCTCTTCTATTCTTATCGCTGTTGTTGTTGTATTTGGGTTCCTTCAAAGTTCAGGAGCTATTAATGTAGCATTGGATGTATTGGCTCAAAACCTTGGTATTGTTGCCGTAATCATTACACTTTTATTCTTTGGGTATATCATCTTTTTTGGAGGACATACTCAACAAGAGAAAAAACGATTAGGCGTAATTTTCTGGCTGTTTATCCTCGCCGCTTTATTCTGGAGTGGATTTGAGCAAGCGGGTTCATCATTGAATCTATTTGCTGCTGAATTAACCAATCGTGCTGCCGGACCAAGTGAATTCCTGGGCGGATATGGTTCTTTTATTTTGACTGCCATTCTAGCCATTCCTATCGGCTGGTATACATTAAAAGCTTTTAGGAGAGATGACCTCTGGCAAGTAGCTAAAATTGCCTTGGTAGCCTCTGCTGTAGGTGTCCTTGCCTTTTTCTACTGGGTTTTTACTCAAATAGGCAGTGGCTGGATTATTCCTGCAAGTACACTTCAGCTTATTAACCCAACCTTTATTGTGATCTTTGCTCCTATATTTGGATTTATGTGGACTTGGCTCGCATCTAAAAATGCTAACCCTTCAATTCCTGTTAAGTTTGGCTTGGGTCTTTTCGGACTTGCCGCCGGATTCTTTGTTCTAGCCTGGGGTTCAGCTAATGCATCATCCACAAGCTTGGTTTCCCCCGCATGGCTGATTGTCACGTACTTCCTGCACACAGTAGGTGAACTTTGTTTATCACCTGTAGGGCTTTCCTCTATGACCAAACTCGCACCAAAAAACCGCGTTTCTCAAATGATGGGAATCTGGTTTGTAGCAGCTGCATTAGGAAATCTCATGGCCGGATTACTTGCAGGTCAGCTCGAGACTCTAGCTCCATCTGGACTTTTCCAGAGTGTTGCTCTTATTGTAGGTGGCGGTGGGATTGTAGCACTCCTTGCTGCACCTCCAATCCGTAAGCTAATGGGTGACGTTGAATAAAGACTCAGAAATATTTTAAAATAGAAAAGGCTTCTTCATTACTGAAGGAGCCTTTTTTTATTCTGACTGATCGGTGTTTTATTAAAGCACGGAATATTGATTATGGTACTCAATCAAAGTAACCAAACTCTCGTGCCCGGCCTCTCTTGACCAGCCCAAAGCAGTATCACCGTTTCTATTTTCAGTATCTATGGCGCCATTGCTAAGCAGTGCTCTTGCCATTTCAAAATTTCCTTTTGAAGCAGCAATCATAAGTGGCGTAACGCCTGCCTCACTTTGTTTATTAACATCTGCGGCAAAAGCCAGCAGTGAAATTACCGCATCCATATCTCCTTTGTGAGCGGCTATGTGTAAAGCAGTAAAACCGTCATTTCTAAAAGCATTAGGATCTGCCCCATGCTTAAGTAAAACCTCAACGGCTTGTTGGTTATTTTGAGTGATAGCTATAATCAGCGGAGTATTTTGATCTGAATTTTGGTGATTCAAATCTGCCCCCAGCTTCACCAATTTACGTACAGCATCGGTATTGCCATTCAGTGCAGTGTAGAAAAGCGGGGTATTACCTTTGATGTCCTCAACATTTGGATCTACTCCTTTATCAACCATTACACCAATGGTATGGGCATCGCCTTCATAGGCTGCTTTAAATAATTTACTTGTTTCTGTTTGTGATTGGGCTTGTACGGAAAGCGCTGAAACCAAAATCGCGCATAGTACTACTATTGATCTCTTCATATCTCTTTCTCTCATTTTTTGTTCGAATTAAACATCACCATCTCTCTCACTTTTTTTGGTGGGATGTGAAATTCGCTACGCACGCCCAAGAGGAATTGTTTCAGCTTAAGACTTCCAACACATCATTTAACATAAAGTTAACAGCCCAAGGTAGTCTGCCGGATCAAGATTCCATACAGATTCTACTTAAAGCCCTGTGCAAATCCGACCCCGATAAAAAACGTCTCCGATTCTAATTCATATCCAGAGTTAATATCGATCTGTGCCCCATCATTTACCGTCAATGTCACTCCGCCTTCTATATACTGTTGATTTGTACCACTGCTATAAATTCCGGCATAGCCCGCATAGATTCCTACATTTTGTTGGCTCGGAACCGTAAAGCTTGGGGTCAGTGTAAACAACCAGTTGTCTTCTTCATCCCCCACTGATGGCGTGTACCCTAAATTTGAAGAAACCCCAACGAACTCAGTTATAGACTGATCTGCCAGAACAAATAAGGAGGGGATAATTTCATTGTTTGTGAAGGCTTCTGAACCTACCGGAAAGCTTATTTTTCCTAAAGCAGAAACACTTGTATTGCCTTCATCAGAAGTGAAGAAGTTATATTTTGCGGCAAGCCCAATATCGTTAAAACCTTTTCTCTCAACATTAGTGCGGTCAAAACTTTGTGTGGTATATGAATTCAGCAAGGCCCTTACTTCAAACCCATCAAAAACACCAAGGCGTAAAAGCATTTGACCAATATCGAATTGATTTACAAACTCACTCGTTGTTACAAGCACGCCGGTCTCCAATCCAAATACTCCTTTTTCAGTAACGGCTGACCCATTTCCAATTCCCGGCCGGTCGGGCGTATAATTCTCCTGAGCATGAATTAATTGAGGACTTAACAAAAAGCATAAGGCTGCGATCAGATGTGTATATTTCATAAAATTATTTTTTTGTAGATGAATACCTTTAAATATGAATGAAATAGCAGAAAAACCACCCATCGCTGCCATTGCTACACCTGTTGGAGAAGGTGGCATAGCCGTTATTCGAGTTTCGGGATTGAATGCCATTTCCAAAGTGAACGAAGCCTTTAAAGACAAAGACCTGACGAAGCAGGATTCTCATACCGTCCATTTCGGGAAAATCATGAATAAGAATAACCTTCCAGTTGATGAGGTTTTGGTCACCCTGTTTCGTTCTCCAAAATCTTACACCGGTGAAGAAACGGTAGAAATTTCTTGCCACGGTGGTGTTTTAGTTACCCAATCTGTTTTAGAAACTATTCTTGCTCTTGGAGTGAAGTCTGCCGAACCCGGGGAATTCACCCAGCGAGCATTCTTAAATGGGAAGTTAGATCTGGATCAAGCTGAAGCCGTCGCCGATCTCATTCATGCCAAAAGTTCAAAAGCATTGGATGCCGCCCATCAGCAACTCGAAGGTCAGCTTGGTCATCACATCAAAAGCTTTAGACAGCAAATTATTGACGCTACTGCGATGGTAGAGCTGGAGCTCGATTTCATTGAGGAAGATGTAGAATTCGCGAACAAGGAACAGCTTCAGAAACTACTCGAAGATCTTGATGAAGAAATCACCAAACTGCTCGAAACTTATGAAACCGGACGTCTGGTAAAAGATGGTGTCAAGACCGTATTAATTGGCCGGCCCAACGCCGGAAAGTCTACCTTGCTGAATACGTTGGTGGGCAGTGACCGAGCCATTGTTACTGAAATTGCAGGAACCACCCGCGACACCATCGATGCCGACTGGAGCTACGATGGATTGCTGTTCAAACTCATCGACACAGCCGGACTGCGAGAAACCCAAGATATAGTGGAAGCTGAAGGGGTTAAAAGATCACAGAAAGCTTTTGAACAAGCTGATTTAGTCATTTACTTAAAAGACTTATCTCAGGCTTTTACCGAAGATGAACGGAAGGAAATTGCTGATTTTCAGAAAAGATCTAAAGAAACACCCTTCATTTTAATTGGCACCAAAGCCGATATTGAAGCAGAAAAAGAATGGCGTACCGAATTTGATCTCAAAATCTCAGCCCTTGAAGGAGAAAAAATCAAGGAGCTTAAACAGTTGCTGAAAGACCGTGCTTTGGAAAACAAACACTACGACGCCTCGAGTCTGCTAGTTACCTCTACCCGACACCGTGACGCCCTCCAAAAAACAAAAGAACATGTGCAGTCTGCTTTACGTGCTTTGGCTCAAGATATGACTGGAGACTTTCTCTCTATTGATTTACGGGCGGCTCTAAAAGAGCTTGGAACAATCACCGGAGAAATAACAAATGAAGATGTCTTAGACAGCATATTTTCCCGCTTTTGTATCGGGAAATAAAATTCAACCTGTAGCCATATTAATTCTTTTACTCTGTGAAGACCCGGCAATATCACTCCGTTTGAATTTTACCCTTCCAACAGTACCAGAATGAGCTGACTCACTTTCTATTTCAAATGTACCGCCCAGTTGTGACGTTAGTTGCTCTACCATTCTAAAGCCCATTCGGTCTACCCGCTGAAACTTTTCTTCGATATATCCAATGCCCGAGTCTCGCACCTCCAAAGTCACATTATCAGCATCGCCGAGGCTTATATAGATCGTCACATTGCCATATTCCTGATTTGGATATGCGTGCTTATAGACATTATTTAGGAGTTCTGATAGTATTACCGAAAGTGGAATGGCCTGATTTACGTTGAGAATAACTTCCTCTATTTCAAGGTGATATTGAAGCTTTAGATCCCTTTTATCCTGTATGAGATCAATATCGCTCACTATCCTTTCTATAAAGTTGTTGAATTGAATTTTATGCAACCCATCCTCATTATAAAGTCCTTCATGGATCATAGCCATAGACTGCAACCGAAGCCGACTTTTTTCAAGTGCTGTTATTTTATCTTCCTGAGCCAACTCCAGATCAAGCATCCCGGCCATAACGGCAAGATTATTCTTAACCCGGTGATGCACCTCACTCATAAGTACTTGTTTCTCATTTTCTGTATCAAGTACCCTATCTTTTAATAAGAACAGATCTGTTACATCATTCTGTATCCCCAAATAATATACTGTTTCACCCTCGTCATTTAATATTGGGGATATACTGAGCCGGTTGTAGAATAGCTGTCCGTTTTTTTTATAATTCCGGAGAACAACCCGTGTCGGTCTTCTCTTTTTCAACTCAGATCTTAGCGTCACCAATGCTGCCTGATCGCGATCGTTTCCCTGAAGAAATCGACAATTTTTCCCAATTACCTCTTCTTTTGAATAACCCGTCATCTCGCAAAAGGCATCGTTACAGTATATTAGGGGTTGCCCCTCTTTCTTCATATCTGCAATTACTGCCCCTTCCTGACTCTGATCGAAAGTTTTGGCAAGAATTTCTACTGTCTTTTCCATCTTATAATGTGTTGTACTCTTTTACTATTTACTATAGTAATTATCGGCAATATGGAAAATTTATTAAGTGCTAAGTAGCAGAAATATCTTTCTAATAGGAAGGGTAGCAACTCGTTAGCACATGACTTTGGGAAAGCTCCGCTCAAGAACTGAATAGGTTTAGAATATGCGCTGAATCAAATTTTCAGCAATTTTGTAGATGAAAATAATAAAGCCCGCAATAAGCGGGCTTTATCTAACCAATAACAAATGATCCTTATGCCATCTGAGGAACATTTGGTTCTATAAATAATTCATCTTTCGGACGGCGGACTTTCTTCATAGGTGCGAGCCAATCATTTTCTTCATCTCTGTAGCCTAAAGCCATCAACGAAACACTATGAAGACCTTTCGATTCTAAGTCCAGAAATTCATCCAATTCTTCATTCTTAAAACCTTCCATTGGGCTTGCATCAACTTCCTCAATAGCTGCAGCAGAAAGCCCAAAGCCGAGCGCTATGTAAGCTTGTCGGGCGGACCATTCGCGTTGTTCTTCAATCGTTCTTGAAGCTACTCCATCAGCCATATCACGAAGCGGCTTTAGCTCTTCTTCATTTAAGTCACGGATCTCACCGGTAAGCTCTACAAAATTATCAATACGTTCTTGAGTAACCTCATTCCACGCAGCAAAAACCAGCAAGTCTGAACTTTCTGTAATCTGAGGTTGTCCGTAAGCAATCGGCTTAATCTTTTCTTTAATCTCCTGATCTTGAATATGAATAACCGTAAAGGGCTGTAAACCGATTGAAGTCGGAGCCATCCGAATAGCTTCCAAAATGTTATCCAGCTTTTCTTCCGGTACTTGATCGCCGTTCATTTTCTTTGTTGCATATCGCCACTTAAGCGCTTCTTGAAATTCCATAATCAGGATAATTGAGTGAGATTTTATGTGCTTTTTATTTAATCAATCAACATACTGAGTGGTGATATCCTTCCTGTTAACCCTTCTCAAGTTTAGATAAGCCCTATAGAACCTCTCTATGAATACTATTCTAATGGTGATTATTCTTGATTTTTTTTATTTAAAGTGATTAGAAACAAGGTTGAGGGTTGAGATATGAAAAAGCAGTTTTTTATTACTAGTCTTTCTGTATTACTCCTAATTATTATTACGAATCCTGTATTTGGTCAGCAGGTTTCAAGTTTGAACAAGTATTGGTTTCAAACCGGACTTGGCGGTTCTCCAGAAGGATTATCCATAGCGCTCGGCGCGAGTCTGCAGTCAGGCAAATTAATAGGGACGATCAAAGCTGAAGCTTCAAGTCAACTTTTGTTTCCTGAGTCTTCGGCATTAGCAACTGCTTTCATGGTCGGCACCTCTTTACAAAAGCCTTCAAATAATTCTGAACGCAGTTTATCTCTTAATCTGCAAGCCGGTGTTGGTACCTTCACTTTTGAAGAATGTGTAGAGAGTTGCGGGATCTTATCTTCACCCGATCCTAAAAATTCTCGTGAGACCGCAATTTCATTTCCTATAAACGCCCAGATGTTAGCTATTCTGTCTAAAAACATAGGGTTTGGTTTTGAAACAGGAGCCCATTTCAATTCCATCAAAATATACGCTTCGCTTCACTTCACGGTTATCGTAGGAAAATTCAGATAAATAATCATTCTGTGGCAACATGAAGTTGAAAGCTGGGTAATCGGCCCGACTTCAATTTGGAACAAACGCACGTTCATCCCATTCAACTAGTAATCACTAATTAACTAGAAACATTTATGTTACGATGGACGATCACTTTTTTTGTTATAGCGATAGTTGCCGGTATCCTTGGTTTTGGAGGAATCGCAGGAGCTGCGGCAGGGATTGCTGAAATTTGTTTTTATATCTTCATTGTACTGTTCATTGCTTCTCTCATTTTCGGGAAACGCCCCAAGGTTTAATCTTCTTCATATCTGAAGCCCCATCTTACTACAAGAGATTGCTAAAAAAACGTAGCACGCTAAAAAAGTGAGTGGGTAGTAGATCGCTAAATTTAATCAACGCCCCTGTTACTCACTCCGTAAACTTTTAACCGGATTTTCTGTAGCTGCCTTATAAGATTGAATGCTAACCGTGATTCCCGCAATTAGCATGGAAATAACCATTGCTGCTAAGAATGGGTAAACATCCAGATCGATGCGGTAGCGGAAATTAGCGAGCCATTCCCTTAACAAATACCAGGCAACCGGCAAGCTGATGATGTTAGAAAGCAATATCCATTTCAGAAAGTCCTTGCTGAGCAATACTCCAATGCCAGTAGTTGTAGAGCCCAGCACCTTCCTAATCCCAATTTCTTTTCTTCGTTGTTGAACTGTGAATACAGACAGGATAAATAACCCAATAGCTGCAATAGAAATGGCCAATATTGAGAAATGACGGATCATCTGAGACAGCGTTTGTTCTGTGTTATACTGTTGAGCAAAAGTATCGTCAAGGAAATTATATTCAAAAGAACGGTTAGGCAGGAAAGAGCTCCAAATTTCCTCTACTTCTGTTAGTGTGTTACTTATATTTTGGTCATCAATTTTCAATGATACCGTCGGTAATGCTTCTCCATAAAACATGATCAGTGGCTCCACTTCATGCCGGACGGTGGCAAAGTGAAAGTCCTCAACAACACCTACTATATTTAAAGTTGTTGGATTCTCGCTATTTGCTCCGAATGTTAGAGTTTTGTTGGTCCCGGTGTCCCAGCCAAGCATCCTCAGAAAAGACTGGTTTACCAAAACAGAATTACCCGAATCAGCATATTGAGGTGAGAAATTTCTCCCTTCAGCAATCCCAATACCCATCGTTGGAATGTAATTATCATTGATGTTTGTCACGCTACTGATAATATTTTCCTCTGAGGAAACACCCTCAGGAGTTACACCTGACCGACCATATTGAGATCCTATTTGTTGAACCGAGGCTCCAACCGATTTAACACCCGGAACTTTGGCCAGTTCATTATAAAAAGTAACCGCGTTGTCAGGGTTTTGAAATTGTCCAGCATTCAGGGTTACAATTTGGTCACGATCATACCCCAAATCAGCATTAAAAATGAAATTCATCTGCTGAAATACAACAATGGTTCCAGCCAACAGAGCTATGGAAATCATAAATTGAAGAACTACTAGGGAGTGCCTCAAAAAAGAACCTTTTGAGCTACCCGAAAATGCTCCTTTCAAAACAGTGGTAGGCTTGAACGATGAAAGCACAGCGGCTGGGTAAAGACCGGATAACATCCCAATCAACAAAATTCCTGCAATCGAAGCACCAACAAACTCTATTGTCAGCAGCCAACTGAAATCAGCATACCGGGAGTACATATCATTTAAAAGCGGAAGCGCTGTATAAACAAGAACGGCCGACATCAGAAAAGCCAATAACACAAGAAAAATTGACTCTATTAAATGCTGAGCTATGAGCTGACTTCGCACCCCTCCAACCACTTTTCTTAATCCAATTTCTTTGGCACGAGATGCTGAACGGGCCGTCACCAGGTTCACATAATTAAAGCAAGCAAGAATGAGTACCATCAAAGCAATGGCCATCATGATATACACATTACTGATATCGCTTTTCCGGTTATTTACATCGAAGAGAATTTCTGATGAATTCAAGTGGACATCAGAAAGCGGGATAATTGTAGGGAAAAACATTTCGTATCCACCGTTATCGGTAGCAACCTGCATTATCCGGTCAGCAAATTGTTCGGTATTTCTTGGACGGTCAAAAAGCACATAGGTTTGAACTGAGATTGAACTCCAGGATTCCAGAAACTGAGAGAATCCTTGTTGGCCTTCGCCTGCTACCATCGCTTGCAGCAGCTCAAACTCAAAGTGGGAGCTCGGTGGAACATCTTCCATCACCCCAACGACTTCAAGTAGGTTTCCCTGCTGATTTTCAATGCTTTCTCCGATAATGTCCCTTCTGCCAAATACCCGATCTGCGAAGTTTGTGGTTACAACTACCGTTCCGGGACGGGTTAAGACATCGTCAACTGAACCCCGAATTAGTCTAAAATCAAAAATCTTAAAGAATGAGTTCTCTGTGAGGTAAGAAGTTTCAACCAAATAATTTTCATTGTTGTACCGAATGGTACTTTGACCCTGGTTAATGATTCTCACCGATTCAACAATCTCTGGTAAGTTTTCTTCCAGCGCCGGACCTAACGCTGGATAAGAGACGCCCACTCGTTGTGAAGAAACACCACGTGCTTTATCGATGGTTACTACCCGGCCAATACGTTCGTAATTGGAATTGAATTTATTGAAGCTTAGATCTTCCCAAACATAAAGCCCTAAAATGATGAAGGCCGAGATTCCCAAAACTAAACCAAGTAAATTTACCCCGGTATATCCTTTATGCTTTATCAGGTTTCTCCACGAGGTCAGAATATAATTTTTAAACATGAGCACACCTTTTATTAATTATAGACGAAGACAAAATTCTGTGCATTTACGCACTAAATAGCATCAGGTTGTCTAAAAGACGAATGAAAACAGCAAAAAGGTGTAAAATTGCTTTTCTGGTTTATAACTTTTCCTGACACGAACGCTTCTACCCTTTTCTAATGCATTTTAAAAAGCTTGGATCAAACTTATATCGCTTCACGACATTATGTATATTATTCGGACTCACCCAAAAAAAATCTAGTATGAAAATTCGATATCTATTATTTCTCGGCGTAATATTTTTATCAGCTTGTCAGTCACCACAACAAGAGCCTGCTCCTTCTGATGCAGAAGCTACTGTAGGTCTGCTTCAACACAACGTCTACTTCTACTTGAATGAAGATGTCACTGAAGATCAGATTGCTGACTTTGAAGCCGGGCTAGAAAAGCTCATGTCAATTGAAGAAATCCATAGTTACCAATTAGGTGTTCCCGGATCTACAGAAGAAAGAGAGGTCACCGATCATAGTTTTGGCTACTCCATTTTCAGCTGGTTTAAAACCATGGAAGATTATGAAATCTATGCCGAGCACCCTACCCACTTAGAATTCATTGACGAATACAGTAGCCTTTGGGCAGATGTGAAAGTTTACGATTCTGAAGTTATTAGTGCATCCGAGTAGTAAGGCTTCACAAATAGCAGTCTAACTTATCTATGTTTAGCCATCATTGTTCAAACTTAGGATGGCGATTATATTTAGACATCGCCTCCCTAGGCTATTTAAAAGCTATTTAAAACCGTTTCAGCATCAGCGCCATAGTCTATCAATCCAAGGGATGAGATGACCTCATCTCCTTCCATTGTTGATGATTTAACTACGCCACCCGGCACGTTTTCAGAAGTTACTCTCCATAGCTTCAGCGAAATCTCGGGAGCAACACCAAAGTCGATTAGGTCTGCTGTAAAAGTTCCCTTAGGTACTTCTATAGAAATACCTTTTTCTTTTATCGCACCATCAATAGATTCCTCTGTTAGTTTCTGGGGCTGAGAATACCACCCTTCAGATACTGGCCTTTCCTGAGCTTCCGAATCCCCTATTTTTTCTCTTAGCCTAACAATACGTTGTCGATCTTCTGCAAATAAAACTTCCGCAGTATATGAAGCTTCTTCATCCTCTTCGTCGTACATCATTATTTGCCACCATTGTTGACCATTATCTAATTCCTTTAAAAATCCTTTCTTCATAATGGTACTCACTTCGCCTTCATCATCAGAAAGCTGCCATTGGGTCCACCCGCCTTCCGGATATTCCTCAACTTCAAGCTCGTACCCATACCCGGTAAAAAGGTAGTTAAACATCATCGGGTACATATTGACGTTCATATTGATTCCAAAATTCAGAGACGCCATCTGCACTTCACCGGTAAGCCGGGCCGTGACAGTAGAACCATTATCGGTAGGCATTGTTACCACCATATTATTCGGCATGAAGTTATCCGCATACACTGATATGCTATGCACGCCCAGTGACCCAAATCTAAGCTTTGCCTTTCCGTTAGCACCTGTGGTTGTCTGCCTGCCGTTTGAAGCCTCAACCTGAGCGCCCTGAACCGGATTTCCATCCTGATCTAAAACCTCTACCGTCACAGAGTTAATGGGGACTTTGTTCAGCATTTCTGCACCTGGCATCATGCACCCTGAAATTAAAATCATTGTTGCTACAACCAGTATCCCGGAAATCCGTTTCATTTGTCCACCTATAGTTCTGTTTAAATAGTAGTTTGTACCTCTTTATGCGATATTAAATGATTAGAACAGTCATTTCAAGTGTAAATTTTGCTCAAAAAAGTTATTCCTAACTTGAAAGCTGCTGAATAACCCTTTTACTCAGATGGGATGACTGTTGAAAAGCTACGCACAGATTGTGAGGGAGACTTCAAAAAGTGAATGCCCAGATGCGTATGAACATCATAAAGATCGCCTTATGAAGTTTCTGAACACGAAATAATTCGGATTAAAGAAATGATTTCCCTTCTTTAAAATGTTTCAACATTAAACAAATTAATAAAACTAGCAGAAATGGATTTAAGTAAGGTTATAAAAGGACTTCATCACGTCACGGCAACAGTTAATGATGCACAGGAAGACTACGATTTTTACACCAAAACATTGGGGCTCCGACTGATAAAGGAAACGGTCAATTTTGATAATGAAGCCGTTTATCACTTTTACTATGGCAATGAAATTGGAGAGCCCTCAACCGTTTTCACAACTTTTCCCTATAAAGATCAGGGTGTAAGAGAAGGTGTAATAGGAAATGGACAAGTTGTTCAAACTTCTTTTTCTGTCCCTGTTGATGCTATTGATTTCTGGAAAGCGCGCCTGAAAGAACATGCTGTTTTGTTTACTGAATCTGTTCGCTTTGGAATGACAACCCTCGTTTTTACCGATCCCTCTGGTTTGATTTTAGACATCACCGGAACGGATGAAGATCAGCGTACCCAGAAAGTATGGACAAATGATCAGGTTGATGAAGGGCAGGCAATTAAAGGTATCCACAGCGTTACTTTTAGTGTTGAAGATGGTGATGCGACCGGGGATTTCATGAATACTTTTGGATACCGAAAAGCAGATCACGAAGAAACCCTGACTAAGTACGAAGCAGGAGAAGGCGGCCCTGGTAATACCGTAATTATGAGGTCAAATCCTGAAGGAGAAACCGGAATTAACGGCCTCGGGACCGTGCACCATGTAGCTCATAGAGTAGACACCTTAGAAACTCTGGAAAAAGTTCGCGCCTACATTGCCGATGAATTAGGGATGCAGATTACTGAAGTGAAAGATCGAAAATATTTTAAATCAATTTATTTCCGCATTCCCGGAAATGTACTATTTGAAGTTGCTACCGAAGAGCCCGGCTTTTTGGTTGATGAAAGCAATGAAGAACTAGGCACTTCTCTAAAATTACCGGACTGGCAAGAAGTACGAAGAGAAAAAATTGAAGAGAACTTACTCCCTTATGAACGATAAAATTCAACCCTTAAAAAAGGCAATCTCTGAACATATTCAGGATGGAGACTCTGTAGCACTAGAAGGATTTACCCACCTCATACCTTTTGCTGCAGGGCATGAAATCATCCGCCAAGAGAAAAAAAACCTGACCTTAATTCGCATGACTCCCGATCTCATTTACGATCAGATGATTGGAATGGGTCTTGCCAAAAAGCTAGTCTTTTCATGGGGAGGAAATCCGGGTGTTGGATCTTTACATCGCCTTCGTGATTCAATCGAAAATGGATATCCTCACACCATAGAAATTGAAGAACACAGTCATGCCGATATTTCCAGCGCGTATGTAGCGGGCGCATCGGGATTGCCTTTTACAGTCCTTCGTGGATACACAGGAACCGACCTCGCCAAACACAATCCCGAATACGTGAAATGGATTGAATGCCCTTTTACTGGTGAAAAACTTGCTGCAACGCCTGCCATCAACCCTGATGTTACCGTCATTCACGCCCAACAAGCTGACAAGAAAGGAAATGTGAAATTGTGGGGCATTATCGGCGTACAAAAAGAAGCAGCGATGGCAGCCAGGAAAATCATCATCACGGTAGAAGAAATTGTGGATTCTTTCGATAAAGGAGATGTAAATGCAACCATCATTCCCCACTGGTTGGTCACCGCTATTTCTGAAGTACCGGGAGGTTCAAAACCCTCCTATGCTATGGGCTATTACAAGCGAAATAATGATTTTTATAAAAAGTGGGATGATATCTCCCGAGACCGCGACACCTTTCATTACTGGATGGATAGCCATGTTTTACAAGTAGAAAATTTTGAAGAGCACCTTACTAAAATGGAGGTCAACCATGGCTGAATATACCAAAGATGAGATCATGACCGTGACCGCAGCCAATTTGCTTAAAGATGGTCAGGTTTGTTTTGTAGGAATTGGTCTTCCGAGTGCGGCCTGTAATTTAGCCCGGCTTACTCACGCCCCAAATGCAGTTCTGATTTATGAATCTGGAACTATCGAAACAAATCCCGACGTACTACCGCTCTCCATTGGGGATGGTGAATTAGCAGAAACAGCCAGTCATGTAATTCCCGTACCCGAGGTTTTTAAGTACTGGCTACAAGCCGGAAAAGTTGATATCGGGTTTTTAGGTGGAGCACAAATCGATAAATTTGGCAACATTAATTCAACCGTAATCGGGGAGTATGAAAACCCAAAAATTCGCCTTCCAGGTGCCGGTGGTGCTCCCGAAATAGCATCGAATGCCAAACAAACTCTGGTAGTGATGCGTCACTCAAAACGAGCTTTTGTCGATAAAGTTGATTTTATCACCTCTGCCGGTTATTTGAATGGAGGAAGTGAACGGGGAGATTTAGGAATTCGCGGAGAAGGTCCGGCCGTCATTATTACGGATTTAGGAATCTTGAAACCTGATCCTAAAACCAAGGAATTTTATCTGGAGAGTATTCACCCCGGGGTAACTGTGGAGGAAGTGCAAGAGCATACAGGTTGGGATTTAAAAATCGCGGAACATATAAAAACGACTCCTGAGCCCAGCAAAGAATACCTTAATGTACTCCGAGACTTAAATCAACGTACCGAAAAAGCCCACGCCGGATTTTAACCGAACCCTGTCTCTATCACTTAGTTTCATATTAAAAAACCCTTTTCTGGAAGCTCGAGATCTAATCCAATAAAAAAAGCCTCGCTTAACTGAATGAACGAGGCTTTTAAATTCTTAAGAAGAATCAGCGCTTAGTTTTCGCTGTCTCCTTCAGTAGCATCCTGAGTATTCCCCTGTTGCTGCGGAATAGCCGGTGCCGTTTGAGAAGGTGATTCAATAGGAGCATTTACTCCCGGACCACCGCCTTGTAAAATACTCTCATTTACCTGACCCCGGTCAATGGCGAAGTTAGCCAATACGCAAAGGGCCAGAAAAATAGCTGCAAGTATACTTGTTGATTTCGATAGCAAATCTGCTGTTCGGCGAGCACCAAGGCCTCCGCCGCCACCTCCACCAAGAGCGCCACCACCGCCCATTCCAGAGATTCCTCCTCCCTGTCCAGGTTGCAGTAAAACAACTACAATTAACAGGAAGCAAATGATTGCTATAATTCCTACAATAATATTATAAAGCATGTAATTAGATTCTTATCTTTTAGAAGGGAGCAAAGATATCCATTTTTATATACTATCCCAAGCATTAGCTACTCAAAAATAATAAACAGCATCAATGCAAGAGTTAACAGATGAAATTCTCGGTTTTATTAACAACTCTCCCAATCTAACTATACAGATTGTCGAAACACTGGTTATTATTCTGGTGCTTTGGATTATCCGGATTATTGGCATCAGGATTCTTCAGCATAATGTTGATGATAAAAAGAGTGTTTATAAGTGGCGTAAGAATATTACCTACTTCACCTTTTTTATTGGCTTTTTGATTCTCGGTCAGGTTTGGTTTGAGGCTCTTGGCTCTCTCGGTACTTTTTTAGGATTGCTTTCTGCCGGTATCGCTATTGCCCTGAAAGATCCGGTTACCGACATCGCCGCCTGGCTATTCCTGATTTGGCGAAAACCCTTTGATATTGGAGATCGCATACAGATAGGCCCGTCTAAAGGAGATGTAATTGATATACGGGTCTTTAAGTTTACTATTCTTGAGATAGGCAATTGGGTAGATGCAGACCAAAGTACCGGCAGGGTAATTCACATTCCTAACCATAAGGTATTTACGGAAGACCTCGCCAACTATACCAGTGACTTTGAGTTTATTTGGAATGAACTTGGCGTGCTGGTCACTTTCGAAAGTGATTGGAAAAAAGCCAAAGAAATCCTGAAAGAAGTGGTTGAAGAGAATATGCATGAATTTGTTGAGCAGGCTCGGGAAGAAGTCAAAAAAGCCGAGAAGTCGTACCTCATTCAATATCGCTATCTCACCCCTATTGTTTACACTGACGTGAAGGCCAGCGGAATCAATTTATCTATTCGCTATCTCTCCGACCCCCGAAAGCGCAGAGGCATCTCACAAGCCCTCTGGGAATCCATACTCGATCGCTTTGACGAACATGATGACATCGATTTCGCCTATCCAACCATCCGCTACTACGATAACCCTAAAGAAGGCAAGCCCGGAACTACTCCCAACTGAGATTAAAAATTCAAAATGAAAAATTGAGAACCAGCGGGTTAGCAGTTCTATTTTTCATTTTGAATTATACATTTTTAATTCCTCAGTCCTCATCAGTGCCGTCGTAGTTGCGCAGTTTTGGAATGGGCTGAATAAGCTCTTTCGAGTTATTGGACAAGTCATTTACTAATTCAGGAACTCTCACAACGGACATATCCGGCAGCAAGTAATTCCCTTCAAAGCCATTTTCAAGCATTTCAGGGGCATCGCCACCAAGCCATAGCCCATAGTCTTTCTCTTCTAAAACTACAGGCATTCTATTATCTAGAGGTTCCACCAAAGGATTTGCTTTCATTGTAATCACAGCATAGGAGTGCTTTACATGGCCATCTTTTTCTTTATAGGAAGTACAAATTCCGGCAAACCCCGTCACATCACGGTTAATAACCCGAAGATAAAAAGGCAGCGGATCTTCTACCCTTTCCTTCCATTTATAAAATCCGGATGCAGGAATAATGCAGGGAGTTGATTTAGCTAACTGCTGAAGGCTTTTATCGTCTTCAAAACTTTCCTGAGGGACTTCAAAAAAGTCTTCTTTCCCATCTTTTTGATCTAGTCCCCAAACTGAACTTACCACTTCCCGAATCTCTCCATCTTTCACAATAACAGGCATCGTGGTGCCGGGGATCACATTGAAATTGGGATCGAATAAACTTTTAGAATCTGTTTGTACTCCAAAAACTTCTTCGATCGTCATTTTATCGGCTTCTAATACGTATCTCTTCATGATAATTTGGTTATTCGCTGAGTTCGCTATGTTAACGCAAAGATCGCTGAGTATTATAAATTATTTACGACTCGATGGATTCCATCTTTTAGCAACTTACTGTTAAAGTTGATTAGAAGGCCTAATTTTTTGTTTGATAGTTTCAAATACGAAAGCAGTTGAGCATAGTGTACAGGCGCTAAACTTTCCACAGCTTTTAACTCTATCACCACTCTATTATTTACGAGCAGGTCCATCCTAAATGCTGTATCAAACCGCATCTCTTTATACATAAGTGGGACAGAAACTTGCCTCTGTACGTGTAACCCTCTTTGTTCTAATTCAAAGAATAAAACCTCTTCATAGATAGATTCAAGCAGTCCCGGCCCAAGTTCTTTATGCACTTCTATGGAAGTTCCGATTATAATTTTTGATAATTCATTTTCAATCATTACCGATGAAACTATTTATAAATGAAATAATCAACTCAGCGTACTTTGCGGTTCTCCGCGTTCTCTGCGACTATTTCACTTCTACTTAGAACAGAGTTTTTTTACTACTTTAGCTATCAATTCATCCCCAAGTAAAAATATTCATGCGAAATCCATTTTTTAATCATCAGGAAAACAGGCTTCGGTCCTTTTTCAGGGTGTTCTTATTTATCTTTCTATTCATCATCATGATGGGTATTCCATCTTTGATCCCCATCCCCGGACTAGATTATTTAGTCAGATCCCTGCTCATCTTTGGTCTTTTCTATGTGATGTTTCGCTTTGCTGATCAGCGCTCCTGGGATTACGCTGGCTTGTTGATTAACAGGAACTGGATAAAAGAATGCGCCGCTGGAATTGGGATTGCAGGCGGAGTCATGGGGCTGATCTTTCTAGTACAGTGGCAATCCGGAACCCTGGAAATAACAGGGTATGGGTGGGATAGAAGTAGCCAGAACGGGTGGGTTATGCCCTTTCTGCTTTTCTTTTTTCAGATGGTTTGTGTAGGGTTTTATGAGGAACTCATGTCTCGTGGATATCTAATCCCAAACATTACAGAAGGATTCAGTTTCGGAAGTATTTCCCCTCAAAAGGCTACAATAGGAGCTATCTTTTTAAGCTCTGCCATCTTTGGGCTTCTTCACGCCGGCAACCCTAACTCTTCTTTAATAGCTGTAATTAATATCACTCTGGCTGGGATTATGCTGGCCGTCCCCTATGTACTTACCGGTCGGCTCGCGTACTCTATAGGAATTCATTTCTCCTGGAATTTCTTTCAGGGAGGTATCTTTGGTTTCCCTGTAAGTGGCATGGAATTCCGAAGTTCCATCATCCAAATTCAGCAAGGAGGAGAAAGCTGGTTGACGGGAGGTTCTTTTGGTCCTGAAGCAGGCGTTATTGGGATACTTGGTATACTGCTAATACTTATCCTGAACCTGTTCTTGATCAAGAAATCAGAAGGGATGCTTAAGAATGCAGAGCTCTTTTCTAAAAGATTTATTGAAGTTAATCCAGCTAAAGAGCCCATTAAAGATTCTGAATGAAATCCCGGATCAAGTCCGGGATGACAAGAGTCCGGTCAGAATAACAACTTCATGAGTTAAAAGCGCCGTCATTCCTGCGAAGGCAGGAATCTGGATAGTTTTGATAACAATGAAATTAATCACACATCGAAATTAATCGCACATCCAGATCTCGGGCATTCGCCGCGAGATGACTTTCTAATCTTATACCCAAAAACCCCCTCAAACTTCATTATTCAATGCTTCCTGTTCAATGTTCAATATTCTCTGAGCTTCATTTACATTTTTTGT
The DNA here is from genome assembly GCA_002694685.1 of Balneola sp. Classification (NCBI taxonomy): domain Bacteria; kingdom Pseudomonadati; phylum Balneolota; class Balneolia; order Balneolales; family Balneolaceae; genus Balneola; species Balneola sp. The sequence goes on along the minus strand of NZMW01000010.1, from coordinate 529,368 downwards.
ATATTGAAAAGTCTTTTAAGTGAAAGACACGATCTTTGAAAATTGAACTATAACGCCAAAATTGAAAGAGGTGTAAACATTGTCTTTTGAAGAATTTGGCCTCAGCCCCGAACTATTGAGCGGGCTGGCCGACGTACGAATTGAAAAACCCACACCTCTCCAGAACGAAGTTATCCCATCAGCGCTACAAGGCAGACATATGCTTGTAAAACATGAAGCTGGTGATGATGGAGCATTTTTAATCCCTGCATTGCAGAAACTGACTACGAACGGAGAGATTGCTGGCACACGAGTTTTAATATTAACACCATCCATTGAGCGAGTTAAGGAAATAGACGAAACGGTTTGGGCTATGGGCTACCATGCACAAATCAGCAGCGCGGCACTTTCCATGAAAGGAATTCGCACTGCACAAGAAGAAGCGATTAAGGATGGAGCACCGGTTGTGATTGCAAATCCCGGCCGGTTAATTGAAATACTGGATACTAATAAGCTAAAGCTTACCGACGTGGATCTTGTCATTATTGACGAAGCCCACGGCATGGAGGACTATAACCTGGTTAGCCGGGTAAAGGACATCATGAAGCTTGTTAAGGGTGATCCTCAAGTGCTTATTTTTTCTGAATCCAATAACAAACCTACACAACAGCTTACCGAGGCTTTCCTTAAAGATCCTATTGTTCATGGCTTTGATGAATCTAATGTTGACGCTGCGGCAGATACTAAATCAGATTCTTCTGATGCTAAGGCGGAAGATCAGGATGAGTCTAAAGCAGATGCACAGGAAGAGGAAAAAGAACAGGAAGAATTTGTTCTTAATCAGGATGAAATTGACCGCAAGCTTGCTGAAGCAAGTGTAGACGTTGTACTGAACCCTGAGAAAAATTCAGAGGAAGAAGAGCAAAGTTCTGAAGAAAGTGAAAAAGAAGCGGAAACTGACACCTCATCTGAAGATGAAGCAGACCCAACCGTTCCTAAAGATCTGACTCAGGCTTATATCTATGTGCCTCCAAGAGCAAAAATATCTACCCTCCTTGCTCACCTTGAAGATACTTTAACCGACAAGATTGTCGTATTTGCTGCATCTAAGCGCACCACTGACCGACTATTTCGCATCATCCGCAAAAAAGGATGGGGCGTGGTTAGCATCAATGAAGGGTTAAAGGAAGAATACTACGAAGAACGCTTCGGCAAATTCACTTCCGGCGACATGAAAATTCTACTGGTTGGCGGATTATCGGCTACAGAAGTAGAGCTGAATGAAGTGAAGCAGGTCATTAACTATGATGTGCCTAACGAAGTGGAAGAGTATAAATATCGTGCTGAGCTGGTTGGTAATGGAAAAGCAGCCCGCATGGTTTCTCTGGTTTCAAAAATGGATAAAGACGATATCGACGAGATTGTCGAGAAAGTCGGATTTGCCCCAACTGAAATCCCGCTTCCTGAAGAAGTGAAAGAGAAGAAAAAGAAGAAAGAAAACGATAAGAAGTCTTCGAATAACGGCAAGAGCTCTAAAAAAAGTAATAATAAGAGTAACAAAAAACGTAAGAGCAAAAGCAACAACGACGATAATGACAGTCGTGACCGCAAGCGCCGTAAAAAGCCTAAGAAGGAAAAATCTACGAACGGACTTCCACGTCCAAGCTATGATGGACTTTCAGGCGGAAAAGAAGGTAAGAAAGACAGAAAACGGCCAAGTCCCGGTAAATCTGACGGTGCCTTTGGATGGATTAAAAAACTGTTTGACTAAGAGATCACAGATTTATGTGATTGTGTGATTACACAGATTTTAAGGCGCAGCTGGTTTCAGTTGCGCTTTTTTTGTTTTCAAGCCTTACCAAAACCCCTCCTTGTTCCTCCCCTTTGGAAAAGGGAGGAGACGCTTTAATGAACTAATTACCCTCAATATTACAACTGTCTTCGCGAGGAGACTGGATTTCTGGAAGGGCCTAACCTCTTACGACGTAGCGATCTCCCTGAACTATTTGGGATGCCTGAAAGGGAGATTGCCGCGTCGATATATATTTTGAACCTGCTTCAACCACGGGGCTCCTCGCAATGACTAGCCTTATTTAAAACTCCACAGTCATCCTGAGGGTACTCCCGAAGGATCTTTGCCTGCATTGTTTACCAAGCTTTTCACTGAGCACTTCTCCTTGAGAAGGAAGCCAGTGCTGAACTCGATTCAGTAAAGACAGAAGAGGTCGAGATATTTGAAGAGGATACTTTCTTTGATTTAACATCTTGCCCTTCCCGAACCCCTCCTTGTTCCTCCCCTTTGGAAAAGGGAGGAGACGCTTTTATGGACTAATTACTCTCAATAGTACACCCGTCTTCGCGAGGAGGCTGGATTTCTGGAAGGCCCTAACCTCTTACGACGTAGCGATCTCCATAAACTATTTGGGAGGCCCTAAAGGGAGATTGCCGCGTCGATATATATTTTGAACCTGCTCCAACCACGGGCCTCCTCGCAATGACGAGGATTTTAAACCACCCCAGTCATCCTGAGGGTACTCCCGAAGGATCTTTGCCTGCATTATTTACCAAGCTTTTCACTGAGTCCTTCTCCTTGCGAAGGAAGCCAGTGCTGAACTCGATTCAGTAAAGACAGAAGAGGTCGAGATATTTGAAGAGGATACTTTCTTTGAACTAACATCGTGCCCTTCCCGAACCCCTCCTTGTTCCTCCCCTTTGGAAAAAGGGAGGAGACGCTGTATTGAACTAATTACCCTCAATAATACACTCGTCTTCGCGAGGAGGCTGGATCACCGGAAGGCTCCGATGCCATACGACGTGGCGATCTCCATAAACTATTTGGGAGGCCCTAAAGGGAGATTGCCGCGTCGATATACACCTTAATCCTACTTCGAAAATGAGGCTCCTCGCAATGACTGGGGTTATTTTTAACTCAGTAGTCACTCTCATCCAACAAATGAATTTGGGTTTCAAATTCTCAATTGCTACCATCCCACTGCAGATTAAATCAACCTATACCCTATGAGTAACGATTTCGCGCAAACCAAGCAGAAATGGAAAGACCCTAAAACCCGCCGTAAGATTGGGGTTGGTGCTTTTATAGTATTAATCATCGCTGGGGTATATGCCGGAGTGAATCAGGTTTTTCCGGAACAAAATGGTCATTACGGGTTTTGGTCCATCATGCCGCCGCTGGTTGCAATCGTTTTAGCCTTTTATACCCGTGAGGTTGTCAGTTCACTCTTCATTGGAATTTGTTTGGGTGGGGTGATTTCAGGGAAGCTCAATATTGTACAGGATTTCTTAATACCGTCCGTAGGTACCGAAAGCTTTGCTTTAATTATCATCGTTTATTTGTGGGCTTTGGGTGGATTAATAGGAATCTGGACCCGAACTGGAGGAGCTGAAAAGTTCGCCGTTTGGGCCAGCGAAAAAATGGTTAGAGGACCTCAAACCGCAAAATTCTTCACCTGGATGATGGGACTCATCTTCCACCAAGGCGGAACTATAAGTACCGTTTTGACGGGAGCTACTGTTCGCCCTATTGCCGACAAACACAAAGTCTCGCACGAGGAATTGGCCTATATGGTTGACTCCACCGCCTCCCCGGCCGCAACGCTGATTCCCTTCAACGTGTGGCCATTTTATGTCGGCGGACTCATCATCGGCACGTTGCCACTTTTTGAAACCACTCAGCAAAGCATCGCTTTTTTCTTCTCAGCTCTCCCTTATAACTTCTATGCTATTTTTGCCATACTCATCACACTGACTTTCGCTTGGGATAAATTCCCTTTTGTGCCCGGAAAGAAAATGAGAGCTGCCATAAAGCGGGCTCGTTCAGGAAACGGGTTAGACCGCGAAGGTGCTTCCCCCATGGCCGCCGATGAGCTGACTAAAAATGCCGTTCCGGAAGATTATAATCCCGGATTGATAGACTTTTTTGGTCCCATTGGGACACTTTTAGGCGTCGCGATTATCCCATATATCATTACCCGCTTTTTTATGGGGATGGGCGAAAATGCCGTTTTACTGATTGCTGAAGCTTTTATTCTTGCTGTTTTAGCCGGATTCGGAATTGCTTTAGCCAAAGGCATGAAGCTTCAGGAAGTCATTGACGGATTTATAGATGGCTGTAAAGGAGTAACCATTGGTGCTATCATTCTTGCCTTGGCTGTAACCTTGAAAGAAGTAGCTGATGCGGTAGGTACTGCACCTTATGTGGTAGATCTGGTTGGGGATGTAATCCCGGCCTTCCTGCTTCCCGGCTTGTTGATGGTGCTTTGCATGCTGATCGCCTTTTCTACCGGAACGTCTTGGGGAACCTACGCTGTTGTCTTTCCCGTCGCTATTCCATTAGCCTGGGCTGTGGTTCCTGATCCATTTTTTCTCACGCTTTGTTTTTCTGCAGTGATTGGAGGTTCCGTGTTTGGTGATCAATGTTCTCCGATTTCGGATACCACCATTTTATCCTCACTGGCAACGGGGTGTGATTTGATGGATCATGTTCAAACCCAATTTCCTTTGGCCATATTAGCGGGTTTGTTAGCCGTTATTTCGTATGCCGGAATGGTGATTTTCTTTGTCTGATGGATTTTAAATACCTACTCTAAGCAGAATTCAGGTACTCAATCTAAACTTGAAAAAGCTCCGTACTAGTAATTAACTATAATGGTGATTTTTTTGATACCTTGAGGCATGGCCAATCAATCAACAGAAGAAAAAGATCTTCACAAAGCGGCAAATCGGGTACGTGAGTTAAATAATCTCACTTTAGATGTTACTGAGCATGATGAAGTGCTTCAGTCTTTGTCACGACTACTGACAATGGTCACGGGGTCGAAATTTTCTCAGGTTAATATTTTTGACGGATCAACCCAGTATACCATAGCTTCAGATGGAGCGCTATTTCCACCACTTCCCAAAAACAATACCTTTTGCACTTATACATTGCAAAAAGAAGCCGCGCTTGAAATTCCTGATATGTCCCAAGACGACCGGGTTAAAGACCACGCTGCGGTAACCGGAGAGGAGCACATTCGCTACTATTATGGAGAACCGCTTATCACCTCGAATGAAGTTGCCATCGGAACGGTATGTATTATTCACGATGACGAATTACAGCTGAGTGAAAAAAGTAAGGAAATCGTAAAGAATATCGCTGATCAAATTACCCGACACCTTGAATTAAAGAACGAGTTGGTCAGTCAGAATAAAAAAGTTCAGCAGCAGCAATCTACCCTTCGTAAGGTTATACATGATTTGAGAACACCGATTTCAGGCATCATCGGCGGTTTATCTATGATTGACAACAATGAAATAGGACCGAAGTTTAAGTCCGTTCTTGAGTTGGCAAAACAGTCGAGCAAAAACCTTATCGACTATGTGAACAGCAGCCTTGAAAAGGCTATAAATGCCGAAGAAGAAACCAGTTTTATTACAGCATCTACCCTCAGAGATAAACTGCTTTCTCTCTATAAACTTCAAGCCGACAGTAAAGAGGTGAAGCTACATATCTCGGCTGAACTGGAGAATGAAGAGCGGATAACCACCTTATCTTCAGGCGACCTCATTAACGTGATTGGGAATATGATCTCAAATGCGGTCAAGTATTCTTCAAAAGACGAGTTGGTATCCGTAGAAATCGGATATAAAGATGAGGACCGGGATCAGTACAAAGTGACAATTTCAGATCAGGGAGTTGGGATGAACGAAGAGCAGATCAAGGCTATTTCCTCCCTCGAACGCAACCACTCTACTGAAGGAACAAACAATGAGAAGGGATTTGGTATAGGATTAAAAGAAGCCCTCCGCACCCTTACTCAGCATGAAGGCACTTTTGATATTGAAAGCGCTGAGGGCAAGGGAACTACTTTTACGGTGTATTTTCCACGCAAGCACTAGCTTCAAAAATACCTAGTTTGGGGGATCGAATTTCCAGACCGGCCTGAATAGATTTTAAGCAACTTTTAATCGCACCAAGTTGCTATGAATCGTTCTTTATTATTTCTCCTGCTCACATTTCTATGTACTCAGGTTGCCAACGCCCAATTGACCTACAACACGTCCTATTCCAACCCGGAGGAAATCCATAGCGGATACCTCGGCCTAAACTACTTCACGGTTGATGCCGGCTTCAGCAATACCTCAGGCGCTTCCATTTGGAGCGTGGGAGCCGACGCCCTATATCCTATTTCAGACCGGCTTAACGTTGAAGCCCTCGCATTATATTCACTTTTTTCTCTTGCCAAAGAAGGACCGGCTTTTCTATTTAGCCCGGGGGTAGAGTTCACCCTTACCAAAAAAACTAAAGAGCAAACGGTTCCGGTTTTACTCGGTTTTAGTTATGAAAAAGACTACATCAATAACAAAGAAATTCAAACCTGGTCTACAGTGAAGCTGCCCGGTGATGTAACCCGCGAACTGGTTCTTCGTGGCGGACTATATCTCCGTAACAGTGCTTTAGAGTATGAGGAAAACTTTACTTATTACGATATCACCAATGTATTTCATGCCGGGGTTTATGTGGGTGCTGGGTACAATTGGAAAAGCTACCTTCAAGTGCAGGACAGTGACGGCTATGAATTTGCTGCAGGCCGATTCATCCGCCCCTTTGCTGATGTGATGATCATACCCACCAGCGTTGATCTTGAACTCAACAATGCCCCGGCCAAAACCATCAAAGAAACATTAGGGTGGAGAGTCGGCGGTGTGATTGTAGCCAAACCGTTTACCAAAGAACTAAACTTTGGGCGAAAATTCGGGTTTTTCGGGAATTTCATTTATCGACTGGAAGTTGGTCAACGCCCCCTTGAAGGGTTTTATGTAACCTCGGGTATTTCTTTTGGGTTGATGAAGTTTAAGTAGGTTGGGCGGCCCAGAGTCATCGCCCCGGAACGGGGCGTAAGAAATGTAGTAACGAGCAATGTCATCCCGAAGGAGAGAGCGCAAGCGAAAGACTGAGGGATCCCCTTTTCAGGCATCCCAGCTCGTTAAAGCATACGCCTTTGCAACATTGAGCCCTCTTCTATGGGATCCCTCTCTCCGCATGCGCTTCGTTCGGGATGACAGAGGCAATTGCGTACATCTCTTAGCCACCCTGTGGGTGGGCGTTGTTCTTTGAACAACCCCTATGGTTGTCATCCTGAGCGCCCTTGTGGTACTAACGACATTGAAGTTTGAACGCGAAGGATCTCAAACTCAGACATGGGCAACTGTTTAACTTTTGAGATCATAAGCGAAAGACTGAAGGATCCCCCTTTCATGCATCCCCACTCGTTAAAGCATACGCCTTTATAACATTGTGCCTCCTTAATAAAGATCCCTCTCTCCGCATGCGCTTCGTTCGGGATGACAGGGTCATTGGCGACATTTCTTGCCGCCCTTTGGGCGAGATTACTTTTTAAGTAATTTTGGATAGAGGTCTTCCCAGTTTGGGTTGAGGGATTCGATTAGGTTGATCTTCTTTTCTCGTCTCCAGCCTTTGATTTCTTTTTCTCGCATGATGGCATCCTGAACCCACTGGAATTCTTCGAACCAGATTAGCTTATCGGCATTGTATCTTGAGGTAAATCCTTTAAAAACTTTTTCCCTGTGCTGACTCGTACGAATGATCAGGTTGTTCGTCATCCCCGTATACAAAACCCCGTCCTTTCTGTTGGTTGTGATATAAGTAAAATACGTCTTCATATTACGTAAGAGCGACTCCAAACCCATTCCTTACAAAAAACATGACGCCCTAGCGTCATCGTCCCGAAACGGGGCGTAAGAAGTGCAGAAACGAGCAATGTCATCCCGAAGGAGTGAGCCCTAAAGCGAACGACTGAGGGATCCCCTTTTCATGCATCCCTGCTTTTTAAAACATACGCCTTTGCAACATTGTGCCCCCTTCCATGGGATCCCTCTCTCCGCATGCGCTTCGTTCGGGATGACAGGGGCGTTGCGTACACCTCTTAGCCACCCTGTGGGTGGGCGTTATCTGGCGATAACAAAAAAAGGATGCCATTGTTCATGACATCCTTTGTAGAATAAACTATATCCTTTAATGTGAGTCTATCACATTTCCGTGTCAGCAAAAGTTTCGCTGAAGAAAGTCTTCATCTCTTCCCAGGAAAGGCTGTCGGCCTCGGCATTGTAAGCGAGGGGGAGTTCGAACTTCTGACCTAGTGAATCCGCACCGGGATTGGTGTAGGCGTGAACTGCTCCGTCATAGCTGATATATTGATAATCGGCGTTAATGTCTTCGTATCCGCTGGTGAGGTTGGCTACTTGCTCTTCCGTTACAAACGGATCGTCTGCGCCGTTAAGGACCAGCACTCGGGATTTCACCCCTTCCTGAGGCATCACCGGAAGCTGAAGGCCCGCATGGAAAGCAGCGATACCGTCCAGATCAGCACCGGAGTTAGCCATGGCCAGAATCACGCTTCCGCCAAAGCAGTATCCTATGGCACCGATTTTGGTGGAATCAACATTGCCCCGGTTTTTGAGGGTTTCCAAGGCGGCATTGAAGCGAGCCTCGGCGGTTTCGAAATTACTCATCACGTTGTTGGAGAACTTCATGGCATCATCCGGATGCGTGGCTTGCTTACCGTTTCCATACATATCTACGGCGAGCGCTACGTAGCCCAGCTCCGCTAGTTTGTCGGCACTGTTTCGGGCATGCTCATCATGGCCCCACCATTCGTGAACCACCAAAATTCCCGGTCGCTGTTGAAAATCATTTTCATCCTGGGCAATGTACCCGTTCATCGTCGTTTCACCAGTGGAGTAGCTGATCTCCTGCCCCACCACATTGACTTGGTTTCCGTTGTACTTTTCATTTTGCCCACATGCTCCAATCAAAAATAGAATCGCTGCTATTGGTATAAATCTTTTCATAAATAAGTTTTCGTAGTTCGTTAAAATTGACTCTTACTTCGGTGGGTATAAAGAAGATGCAGGTGGAAAGGTTCCGGTGAGGTGATAGGGATTGTTTATGTGGGTGATGTGGAAAACCCTAAACAATCTACATAAGATTATTTAGTCAACAATTGTCCTGCTTTTCCTTAGTCAAATTAATAAACTCGGATAATTTCATTAAGTAATCTAATTGCAAATCATCATATGTTGAGTGTAAATCTTCCGGCAGAATTAGTTGTAAATTATTTGCCCTCATTTCATCAGTTTGGTTTACGGTAATACTGGGTTCAAGTGTAAACAGGTTTTTCATTGACAATCTCGCTGCTTCTGACAATACTTGACGCCACCTGTCTTTACAAGTCGACTTTACACCTAACATTGTTAAACATTCTATTGGGTAAGATTCCTTTTTATAATCTTCTATACTTGGGAAAATAAAATCAGGTTTGGAACGATTTTCTGTGATCTTCCCATGAGCATAATTCAATTCATAATCGTCAAATATTTTGGCTAAGTGATATTCTAAAGCATACCCAATTCTTGACTTCCTTCTGTTATGAACACTTAATGAATACTTTATAAAGTTGTCAACATCGTCAAAACCTGCTTCTAATTTTTTATTGACTTTGAACTCCTCTAAAGTTTTAAATAGTAACTCTTCTCTCTCTATCCAAGTTACTAAAGCTTTATCCGGATCATCTAAAGAAGAAACATCTGGCAAAGTACTTCTAGCAAAACTTGAAAACTCATAGGTTGATGGGAATTCTTCCCCAAATTTTTCAAGTATTAAGTCAAGGTAATTTTCATTCCCACTAACTGTTTCAATACCTAACTCTTCAATTATTAATTTTGAGGCAAAGGATAACTCTTCGTCTGTTTGATCTTCAAAAACCTTGGTATCAAAGTTATCCAACTCTCCAGATAGACCAAATAACCAAATTAATTGACTTTCAATTGTACTTTCAGAAGCACAAATAATCGTAACAAAAGTATCATCTTTAAGTTTTAACAAGATTAACAAGTCACTAGATTGGGCGACCTTAGTTACATCATTAGTCGGAAAGTAAAGCCTGTATTCAGAACGCGTTGGGTGATTTTCCCGGGCATCATACCACGTCAAAAAACCACTTTCAATTAAACTATTTTCGTCAGTCAGATATAAAAACTTTGAGCTAACCTTAACCCTTTCTTGACCAAATATTTTCTTGAGTTGCGCAACACCATTAAATTCATGCTGATTGGATGTCTCAAGATTAGCCTCAACATTACTAAGTCTTTTTACTGCAATACTTGTAAAATAATTGGATAGTTGTCCCCGATTCATTTTTTATATTTTTCCTAAAATTTCAATCAATTTTATTTTGAAATAACATTAGCCATCGTAAGCATATCGCTTATCATCTGTACCAGAAAAGATAAATATTTGACCTGAATGCTTTTTTTCTTCAACAATGAAGGGACTCATGAATTTTGCAATATCTTCTACAACAGGGACAGCAACAGCATTACCAAATTGCTGGTAAGCCTGAGTATCAGAAACAGGGATAATAAAACCATTTTCAGTTGGTCTATCAAAACCCATCAATCTGGAACATTCTCTTGGAGTAAGTCTTCTTGGATTTTTTCCTTTTTGTTTCAAAAGTATTTCTGAACCATCTTTATAATATCGAGCTGAAAGAGTTCTAGATGTGTCATTAGGACCTACCAAACCAAAACCAAAACCATTACCTCTCTTTCTATGCTTCTCAGCATAATCTTGAAGATAATTCCACAGTTTATCACTTAATGTATATTTATCATTAACCGTAGCTTTTTCTCCAATTGTATATGGTGGTTCTTCTTCCTGTGATCCGTTTTGGGGATGTAAAATAGATTCTAGCTTTGGACCAGTATCTGTAGAAGGAATGTTCAATTCATCGAAATTAAAGTCCATATCAGTTCGAAACCCTGCTATAAATATTCTTTCCCTATGTTGCGGTAAGTACGATTTAGCATCTATAACTCGGGTATCAAAATAGTATCCTAACTCCGTTAAAGTATCTTTTATGACTTGAAATGTTTTTCCTCCATCATGACTTACTAGGTTCTTAACATTTTCTAACAGGATTGCAGAAGGTTGGTGATGCTTTAATATTCTTGCAATATCAAAGAATAGAGTTCCTTGAGTCTTATCTTCAAATCCATGCGGAGTACCTAAAGAGTTTTTCTTTGAAACACCCGCTATTGAAAATGGCTGGCAAGGAAAACCAGCAAGTAATAAGTCATGTTCAGGGATGTCTTCTTCTTTAATCTTGGTTATATCACCGGCTATAGCATGATCTAATTCGTAATTGGCAGAGTAAGTTTGTCTGGAATATTTGTTCCATTCACTTGTAAAAACACATTTACCACCTACCCCTTCAAAGGCTCTTCTCATACCACCAATACCAGCAAAAAGATCTATAAAGGTAAATTCTGTTTTACCATTTGCTCTATAAGTAGTCCCATTTTCAGCTATCCTTATTAGTTCGTCAAAGATGGGCTTTTTTGGCTTAGATTTTCCATTCTCCCACCTATATACCTGCCTTTTACTATAGTCAGTAATATTAGCAACATCTTCAATTGACAAACCCGCTTTTTCTCTTAAAGTACTGAACTTGTTTTCCATATATGGGACTGATTTTGACATTTTGTCCCAAAGATAAACATAATTCTTACATATCAAAGAAAGTTTTTAAAAAAAATCTTTATCAATACAAGTAATTTCACTAACTCTATTTTCCCACCTATCGCCCGGTTCACATTCCTCCACCCAATCTTGAAGCATTTCACCGTTCCAGTCTTCTTCATTTTCTAAACCAAGCACATCTTCAAAAGTGAGTATATTTGAAAATCCACGGCCGGTTTTATCTTTCCAAAAAAGCTGTTTCATTGTTCTATCGTTTAATTAGTATCCATATTTTTTTAGAATTTCTGTCATTTTATAAATGGTCTCATCCGTTAAAGGTCGTTCCCCATTCAAGATCATATTTAAATACTGACGGGAAATTCCCACTTCCTTACAAAAAGCTGACTTGTTTATAGCTGGTCGGGTTTCGAAAAAGCATTCAAGGTCTTTGGCATTCATATTTTAGAGCACTTCTGATTTCAGCCCAAACTTTGGCTGTTGGCTTAATATATCTTTTCTGCCCAAAATCCAGAAATAGTCCTTTTGAATCTAGTATATCTTCTAATCTCCACCCAGAACATGCGGGTTTCCATTCTTTCGTTTCTTCAATAAACTCTTCGGGGATCGCTATTCTTTTATCACTTTCACTCAGCACGATTTTAAACCGAAACATCTTATCTGATGCTTCTTCTTTTCCCCTGATGTTTCCGCAAAACATTTGCGTCCCTGTGAAAAACTCTGATAGACTCTGTTTTTCATTAATCATTTTTAAAACTTTTCGTTTGAAGTTGTTTACAATATAGTAAACAAAATAATTGTTGTCAATAACGTAAACAAAATGTGCGAAATATTCCTTTTACATTGACTCACACCCCAACTTGCAAACCTCACCGGAAGGCGCAAATTCACCTTCCGCATTGCACTTCTCTACTCCTCCAACTCAAATCCCTGATTTTTACCTTTCTCGATGGCGGGTACTCCGTATTTCATCCAGACCGGCTCGGGTGCACCCATCAGGTAGTGATCGAAAAACTGCTGCATCCGTCGCTGCAGGTCTTTCCGGTTTACGCGCTTGCGCAGGTTATGCGCCTCATCATTATATGTGAGCATCCAGACCGGCTGACTCAGTCTCTTGAGGGCCGTAAAAAATTCAATGCCCTGATACCAGGGTACGGCTCCGTCGGCATCGTTATGCATCATCAGTAGTGGAGTATCAACCCGGTCCGCAAAAAAGAGCGGTGAGTTCTCGATGTAGTACAACGGTTTTTCCCATAGCGTACCGCCAATCCGGCTTTGCGTTTTCTCATACTGGAACTGCCGGTTGAGTCCGGATCCCCATCGAATACCACCGTAGGCACTCGTCATATTCACTACGGGAGCGCCGGCCATCGCAGCCTTAAACATATTGGTTCGGGTAATGATATGGGCAATCTGATACCCACCCCAGCTTTGTCCCTGAAGTCCAATATTATCCTCGTCCACAAAGCCCTTATCAATCAGATTGAGGGACATTCCGATCACAGCATCTTCTGCGCTACGTCCGGGATTACCAATTTTGTAGGTTATGTCGGGCATGGCCACGATATATCCGCGACTGGTGTAAAAGGCGGGAGTAATAATAGAAGCGGATGGAGCGGGCGCCCGGTAGCGGTGTAGTCCGTCTGAGCTGCGCTCGTAGAAATAAACAATCATAGGGTATTTCTTCTCCGGGTCGAAGTTTTCGGGAGTGTACAGCAACGCATCAAGCGACTCACCATCCAGGCTCGTATAGTTGAAGAGTTCCACATCACCCCAAAGATAGTTCTTCTGCTGTGGGTTCGCATTGGTGACCTGCTCAAACTTCCTGAAACGGTTGTCGGTAATGTGAATATCGGGGTATTCTTTGAAGGTGCTTTTTCGAACTATCCAGCTATTATCTTCCCTTGCCTTCTGAGGAGTATACAGGTTGTAATCTCCTCTTGTGAGTTCCCTGGGCTTGCTGGCCGAACCAAATTCGGTACGAAGCACCGCCGATGATTTGTCAGATTCATAGGTGGCACTCAACCACACCTCATCGGAAGAAAACCACCGGCTTTCGGGATCTTTAGAAAAGGAGCGGTAGGTTATCTCGTTCTCTCTGCCATGGCCATCAGTGAGGATATAGGGATCTGCATTTCCGGCGGGATCAAATACCCAAAGGTCGTACCTATCACGGATAATAAGTTGGTTGTCATCTTTGGTCCACCCTTCTACTCCGTATGGTCCGGGGTCGGAAGGACTATCATGCAGTTCATCATAAAAAGGGATATCCAATTCATCCGTAAGAGAAACTAATGCCTGTGTTTCCAAATTTTTGACGTACCAGTTACGGTCTTTATAATCGTACCAAGCGGCGTAGGTGCCTCCGGGAGAAAGCGTGAGGGAAGCTTTCACCTTTTCACCAAACTGCTTCCGCTCTCCTGTTTTCACATCCACCCAATAAACATCATTATACATCGGGTATCCTTCCCACTGCTTGAGATACATATAGGGCAAGTTGTGTGTGCCAATGGCATAGTCTGCATCTCCCCGGTCCGGCACCGAAATTGATCTCATTTCATCATCTTCGAGCTGAATGAAGGACTTTTCTGCAATGTGATAAACACTTTTATAGGTTCTCTTCTTGTCCTCATCGATCTGCAATTTCTGCTCCGGTTGCAGGCGGTCGTCTTTCCAGTTCCAGATATCCACCGAGGCAATATCAATTTTCTCAACGGTAGTGTCTCTGCGAAACGGCTCGGGTGCAATTCCAAAATAGAGCCGGTTTCCGTTGTGGGAAAATTCGGGGGAAGCGTATTCGTTCACCATCCATCCCTCATTCAGCAAGTCAGAAGATTCATCGACGAGTGCCTCTGCTTCATCCATTCCTTCTTCCCAGAAGTAGAGTGTGTAAAACTCAGGTTCGGCATCCTCATCGGCTTCTTTCTTTTTATCTTCAGCTTCTTCACCTTCGCCGTTCTCTTCATCGGCGGGTCTGGCCAAGAACGCAATACGTGATGCCGAAGAATCCATCACCACAGACTTGTAAGACTGCAGTCCGCTGCTGATGGTCATTGTATTGCCGGTTTCTGTTTCAAGACTATGAACTCCGGGAGTCTGAACCGAATCTTCATCGGCCATTACATAGACCAAACGCTCTCCATGTCTGGAAAAGAAATAATCTTCTACATACTCGATCATCGTCTCTTCTCCGGTTTCAAGATTCCGAAGTACTAACTCCTGTTCAATAATCGTCTCGGTCGTAGTGGAATCAGCATCATCTGCAGACTCTCCTTCTACATCGGTTTCAGATTCAGCTTTTTTCTCCTCGGTATCCCGATCGTATAAATACGCCAGCCATACTCCAGATCGCTCCGGTAGTTTAAAAGATCCAACCTCAGGAAATGTTTCCAAATCGCCTTCATAGATCGAATAGACCGCCAGGGTATCATCAAACTTCTCATCTGGCTTCTCCCCATCGATCAGCGCCTGCCTTACCATGTCATAAGGAGCCGTAATGAAATGAACCAAGGTTCGGCCATCATAACTCACTTCAAAACGTTCACCACGCGCATGCGAGACCTCTTTGTTATTGCGAAGGTTTTGCACCTTGATTGCACCGTCGCCTTCCTGCGGATTGAGTGCATATATCAAAAACCGACCGTCGGGCGTGAGGGTTTGTCCGGAGATGGACTTCCACTGATCAAAGTCTTTATAAGTGAGAGGAACTTTGTTCTGGGCGGTGCCTACCTCAGCAAGCATTACAAGAAAAAGGAAAGAGAGTAGAAAAGAGATCGATCGGTTCATAACAGAGGAATTTTATTACGAGTTGTGTGGGCTTACAGAAGCGGCCATTTTAGAGCTAGTGATTTTACTGCGACTATAATAGTAAATCCTAAACAGTATTGGCGAATTATCTGGGATTGAGTGGGTTTTTAGTTTATTAGTAATTAGTAGTGAGATTTGAGTATTGAGTGGGTGTTTTGGCAACAGATATCACTAAGGAGCTCCCTTGCCCTGGCGCATACTTGATAACACACCTCAATTACATAAATACCCTCAGATCTAGGTTCTACATCCACTTCATTAATAAAGTGCGTTAGGGAAAGGGCCGGGGATAGGGTCCTGTTTGATTAGGATACCAACCTATAAAGCTCCAATACAAAATATATGCAGAGCCAATTGTCATCCCGAGTGATTACTGGGTTGCTATAGGTGACCTAGCAGAACACGAGGGATCTCAAAGATTGAACGAATTGCCATGGCTGAGTTTGAGATCCTTCGCGTAAACATTCCCAGGCTTAATTCAAACATCCCTTTGCTCAGGATGACAACAATTGGGGCTTCATAATAATAATTGACCATTTTCAACTTTCCATAAACCTCTTCTCTCTTATCCAAGCAACCAAAGTCACCAAAGAGCTCCCTTGCCCTGGCGCATACTTGATGACTCGCCTCAATTGCATAAATACACATAGATCTAGTTTCTATATCCACTTCATAAATAAAGTGCGTTAGGGAAAGGGCCGGGGATAGGGTCCTGTTTGATTAGGGAAACACAAGCCAAGTATCAAAACACCCCACTTGCAAACCTCGCCGGAAGGCGCGTACTTACCCTTCAATCATTTCTTAACTCCAAGGGTACTTCACTATGTCACGCATCCTGTTTTTTATCCTGCTTGCAGGGATTCTTTCACAAACCCATCAGCCGGCCTACGCGCAAGAGCTTAAAACCTTCACTCCGGATCAGATGCTGGAAGTGGAAAACACCAATATCACCGGCATTACGAATGACGGGCGATTTGCAGCCGTCACCTCCTCATCACAGCGCGACCGGCTGGGGATTGACCATTTCAAATTTGCCGACCCAACCTATGTACAGCAACGCAAATCCCGCCTGTATGTATTGAATACTGAGAGCGGGGAGCGAAATGAAGTCACCGACGGACCTACCGTCATTCAGGCCTCGGCCTGGTCTCCCGATAACCGAACGCTGGCGGTCATCCTGATGGACAAGCAGCGGGTTACCTTGCATATGTATGATGCCGAACGGAATCGCCTGCGAGAGTTCAAACCCAAAACCGACCTGGAGATCGCTTCCAATACCGACCTGAACTGGATGCCGGATGGAACGGGATTGATGCTGTCTTTAAGAGTCGATGGGTGGAGAGCTAAGGCCGATTCTATGTACACGTCCACCAACGACGGCCCGGTAGTGATTCAGGAATCTGACAAGGATTTCCTGGCCTGGGATCGGGTATGGATGCAAAATGATCAGTCGGTGCTCGCGCTGGTCAATACCGATTCACGGCAAGTCACCGAACTCACTGATGAAGTTATAATTGCTTCACTCAATATCCCTGAAGACGGATCTTTTGTCGCCGTGACGGAGGAATTCCCCCTGAAAACAAATTATACCCGATCTGATGATGCCAGCGAAGAGATGATGTACACCATCAGTCTGAATGATCCGGCTCTTCGGGATACCCTGATTTCCCGAACCGAGAAATCGCTGAATCTGGATTGGGATCCTGCCGGAACTTCGTGGGCCTGGACGGAGGAGGGAAAAGTCTTTATCCGCCATATCGCAGATACAGCCGTAACTGAGATTACAGCCGATCGTTATGAGTTTATTGAGAAGGAAGATACCACCAGCCTGAAGTTCAGCTTCAGCCGGTGGAGCGAAAGCGGAGCCTCGATGCTGCTACGTTCCGAGAAAGGATATCACCACATCGACACCGCGGGAACTGATATGGAACTGGTTTTTGAGTTTCCGGAAGATGAAAACAGTGAACCGCGCCTGAACCTGATGCATTGGTCAGATGATGATCGCTACCTGTATTTCACCTCTTCCGCCCGCGACGAATGGCAACGTGGAATGGTTCGATATGATATCGAAACTCAGGAAATGGAAACGCTCATGGTGGATGATCAACTCTATTCGGACTGGAATTTTGCCGAGGATGCGGATGTCCTCCTTTTTGAACGAGCCGAGGGAAATCATCCTTACGAAGTCTATGTCAGCAATTACGAACTGAGCGACCTTCGCCAACTCACTGATTTCAATGATTGGCTCAGCGAATACAAAATCCCTGAAACCGAACTCATTCAGTATATGGATGTGGACGGCGATACCCTGTATGGCGTACTTTATTATCCCGCCAATTATGAGGAGGGAAAGCAGTATCCGCTGATCGCTTATATCTACGAGAATTTCTTTGATAATTCCTTTAATGCACTGGCTAACGTCCTGGCCAACCGTGATTATTTTGTCCTCCGCCCTTCTGTAGATCTCGAGCTGGGTTATCCCGGTGAAGGTTGGGTGAAGGGCGTGACCACCGCCATCAACAAACTCATGGAACGTGGCCTCGTAGATGGCTCGAAGCTGGGCGTGGAGGGCATTAGTTATGGCGGGTACGGAACTAACCTTCTGATCACACAAACGGATCGCTTTGCGGCTGCTATCAATAACTCCGGCAAGGTGAATGCCATCAGCTTTCTGGGTGATAGTCCTAAAATCGGTACGCGAAATTATTCTGCTGCAGAAGTGGGACAGGATCGAATCGGACAGACGTTCTGGGAGGCCCCGGATAAATATGTGGCCCATAGCGCCGTCTTTTTTGCGGATCGCATCACGACCCCTCTGCTCATCTTAAGTGGAGAAGGCGATTGGAATGTCCCGGCCGACAATCAGCGGGAAATGTATTATGCCTTGCGCCGCCTCGGCAAGGAAGTGAAGTGGGTGAATTACATGGATGCAGGTCACGGCGCTGGTTTGGCAGGCACCGAGGAGGATTTCTACCACCAGTGGGAAACGGTGTTTGATTGGTATGAAAAGCATTTTGAAGGGGAGGAGGAGTGATTTGCGAGTGATCGATGAACCGAACGACCGATTTGTGATTTTTCTTTAACCCACCCCAGCCATCGGACGACTCTTTGTGGATTTGATGTCCTGCCCTTTTATCCAGTCGTCAGATGGTCTTTTTTTGCACCACTTTCTGCTGAGCCACCTTTTCGCTCCGACGCAGAGCGTCAGGAGCGAGTCGTTATTAACTCCCACAGAATTAGTCATGGGTCGTTGGTCATTGGGATTTGGGACTTGGGACTTGGGACTTGGGACTTGGGAGTTTGGCACTTATAATTCTACTCCACCAGCACCAACTCTTCTTGCGGAGGAATCAAAAACTCAGCGCCGTTTTCGGTAATCACTACCATCTCCTCTACGGAAATAGTTTTGTAGGTGCTATCCGTTAAGGGCCAGCTGTGGAAACCGTCGAAGGCAAATACCATCCCAGGTTTTAGAATTTTTTGAGCTGAAGGGCGAATTGATGGAGATTGCGACCCGCCTAAATTTGGCCCCGTATCATGAGCGACATAGCCCACTGGGTGGCCCGTACTCCACATCACATATTCTGATTCACTCTCTTCCATCAGTGCCCGCTGTGCTGCATCTACTTCTACTCCCTTCACTCCCGGTGCCATTGCATTGAAGGCTGCTCGGTTTCCGGCTCTGGCCGACTCCCAGTAAAACTGGATATCCTCCGGAGCTTCTGTCTCGCCCTCTTTTAGCACATACGCAAAACGTTGAATGTCACTCACCCATCGGTCGTACAGCTTGATCCCAAAATCTGTTTGGATGACATCGCCAGGCATAATCACTTTGTCAGTGGCGTGAGAATGTCCACGATCAGCGCCTGAATTTACGTTAGGGTTTTGGGTTGGATTCCATGCCTCTCCTACTCCATACTCTTCCATCTTCGCATCCAAAAAAGCCGCAACTTCAGCGTCCGTGGTTACACCGGGTTCAATAATTTCATACGCCTCAATCTGCCATTGAGCCGTCAATTCTGCTGCTTGGGTCATAATATCTACTTCAGCAGGGAGCTTGACAGAAAGCCATTCGTAAATCAATTCTTCTGATGAAACCAGCTTGGAACTCAGCGATGAGCCAAGTGCTCTTTCCAGTGCCTGTCGCTGCGTGAAACTAAGCCCATCTGCCTGTACATTCGATGTGGAGGAATTGATGGCAATTCGATCAAAATTTTTTGTCTTGATAAAATCTGCAGACTGTTCCATTGCTGAAGTTCCCCGAGCAACCGGAATCACGGTATCATGGATATCCAATTCGTCCAGCGCTGTCGCTTCTCCGGATGGAGAATAGACGCGGGAGTGAAATCCTTCTTCATCCACATAAAAAAGAAAAGCGGCGGTACCTCCGGCATTTTCTCCACCGATGTGGTCGGCAATTGGATCGTTGTTATTTTCGCGACATATGACAATCCATGCATCCACATTTGCGACTTCCATAGCTTGCGGTAACAATGTTGAGATCCGCTCTTTGCGAATTTCGGGCCACGGTGATTCACCCCATTCAATCGGTGGTTGGGATTCCGTAGTACAGGCAGAAGTCAAGAATACAAAAACTATTAAGTAGCGGAGCATAGATTGGATGTTGGTTATAAATCTGAAAGAATATCGATGATTGTAGGGTATCAGACAAACGGGAAGCTGGAGCTACCTAGAGGCCGTTCTCCAAGCAGGAGCTTGGGAACGTGGGATGTGCTAATGACCAATGACCAATGACCAATGACCAATGACCAATGACCAATGACCAATGACCAATGACCAATGACCAATGACCAGAATACAAATTTTGAGTGTTCGGAGAGTAGTTTTTTAGGCGGGTATAATACTTCTCTTTACACAAGCGAATGGGTTTTAACCCTGAGCGGATCGGTGATTGTATAAGGGACATTGAATTTTAATCTGCCCAGCCATCGGACGACTCTTTGCGAGTTTTATATCCTGTGCCTTAACAAAGTCGTCAGATGGGGTGTTTTTAAATAGTCTCTTTCACATAATACCCTATATCAAATTCATCCATGGGGGATGTTTTTCGGAGATAGAGCGGGTGGTGTGGGTGGCCGGCTTTGGATATTTTCCCACGGGTAAAAAATCGATTCCCTTTTCCTGATATAGCTTCATAAATATCCTGGAGACAACGGGTAAGGTAAGGGCGTTTTTCAATCAAAGTTCCCCATGCGCACCAGATATCAACACCGGAACCTGCTTTCTTAATCAGGTCTTCAATAACCTCTACATTTTTGTCATGGATTTTTTTCTGGAAGTGCTTATGCATTTTATCCGGATTTGTGGCACGCTGAGGATAAAGGTTGAACATTAACCAGCCATCATAATCTTTCTCAATGGCAAAACGAGCGACGGAAGCAACCGTTGGGTCTAGGTCACCCGGCTTGGCTGTGGATGGATTCACCCCAAAACAGATAAGCGGATTATCACCCTCTTGGCCTAATGAGTATCGAGTCAGCGGTTCATCGTGATGGTAAATCCAGGGGCGGTCGGGGTACATAATGTGGGTTTGGTTCAGCTTTTTTTGAGGGTGGGAATATCCAAATTACAATGACCAATGACCAATGACCAAAATTGCCCAACGGGTAATGCCCTTCCTCAGGACGGCTATGGATATCGTATAAGGCTGTGTCATCCCGAACTTTGCGAACGCGAAGTTCGGGATCTCTTTTTCACACATACCAATCTACTAAAAGTTTTGTAAGATAGAGGTCTTCTTAGGGCAGATCTTTCACGCCATCGCGAGCTCCTTGTTCAGGATGACATTGCCTCTTATTTCATCTCTTTAGCCGCCTTTCAGTCGGGCATGGCCGAGCGGCCACAAGTTTAATTTTAGAATTAGGAGATTGGTACTTAAGCCCTCGACATTCTCCCTTATTCCCCCTACTTTTTTTCATGGCAAAATCGGTGACAAAAAAACTACAAAAGCAGCTCAAAAACTGTCTGTCAGACTATTTTGATAACGATGCTTTTTTCATTCTTGGCGTTAGCGGCGGACCTGATTCAATGGCTCTGCTTTATCTTTTCTATAAGCTTAATTTAGATGGATTAGTTGTTCATGTGAACTATGCCAAACGAGGAAAGGAGTCCGATTCAGATCAGGAACTCGTCGAGCAGATGGCTTTTGCCTGGGGGTTTGAATGTTGTTCAATCCGGCTCAACCCTGAAGAAGCGGAAGGCCAAAATTTTCAGGAATGGGCCCGCAATCAACGCTATCAGTTTTTTCGGGATCTAAAGGGTGATTTCAAGGCAGATGCCATAGTTACCGCACACCACCGCGATGATCAGGTTGAAACTATTTTGCAGAAGATATTCCGGGGTAGTGCGCCCACAGCATGGCAAGGTATGAGAGTTTGGGATGGTGAATTATTTCGTCCCCTGCTTTCCTTTTCCAAACAGAACCTCCTGACTTTTTGCGATGCTGAAGCTATTCCTTTCCGCACTGATAAAAGTAACAAGTCCTCCGAATACGCTCGTAATTTCCTTCGTAATGAGTTCACCCCAAAAATGGATAGTCTATTTCCCGGGTGGGAGAAAAATATCCTGAGCCTCACGGAGCACGCTCAAACCTTTGAGGCGAGCATGAATATCCTGGCTGATCAGGTTTCTTCGTCCAACTTCATTCACCGTGAGAAATTCAATGAGCTGCCTGCAATCCTAAAAACGGCCGTACTTAAAACCATTCTGGATCAGGTGGGTCTGGAGGGTGAATATTCTAAAGGACAGCTCAAAGAGCTCGCAGAAGTAGATTCTCTGCAAACCGGCAAAAAGCTGCGTATTGGAAATGTGTTGTTGATTCGCGACCGGAATGAAATCCGTATTGAGCCTGATAAGGAAGATGGGGATTCGGATAAAATTGCCATTCTCGAAAAGCGATTAGTCGACAAAGCAGTTGAAAAACGTGGAATCAAGTTCAGGCTAAAATCCCGCCTCAGCAAGAAAGCGAGCCTCCAACTGGATTCGGATAAACTTGCCTGGCCACTTGTACTCAGAACCTGGGAGGCCGGTGATGCTTTTCATCCTTTGGGCATGGATGGGCATCAAAAAGTCTCAGACCATCTTACCAACCGTAAAATTCCTTCACATTTGAAGGAAAAGGCTTTGGTATTGTGCGGATCAGATAGTACTATTTATGCCATTATTTACCCTGTTTCAGCAGTTAACGGAGAGCGAGGAGCCGTTTCGGAAATAGCCAAATACAACTCCAGTTCACAAACCTTTTTGACCATTAATTTTACTTAGTATGAGTTCATCTTTTTACCAGCCGGATACATTAACATGCAACGGCGAGAATTTTAAAATCTTCATCACAAAAGAACAGATTGACGAGCGCATGAATCAGCTGGGTAACCAGCTTGATAAAAAATATGAGGGCAAAAAACCGATCTTCATAGGCATCCTGAATGGCGCTTTTATCTTCCTTTCGGATTTGATGCGACACGTAAGTATTGACTGTGAAGTTGATTTCATGAAGCTTAGCAGCTATGGTGATAAAAAAGTATCCTCTGGCGAAGTCACTGAACTGAAACATATTGATGCAAAAATTGAAGGGCGTCATGTTATTTTAGTTGAAGACATCGTTGACACCGGCCTTTCCATGAATTATATGGTCAAGCGGATTAAAGAAAATGACCCTGCCTCCGTTGCCGTTTGCACCCTGCTTCACAAAAAAGCAGCTACCAAATATGAAGTACAATTAGACTTCGTGGGCTTCGAAATTCCTGACGCTTTTGTATTGGGATATGGCCTTGACTACGCGCAGCTGGGACGAAATCTATCCCAGATTTATGTTATTGATAAGGATGAATAGTATAATGTGCGGTGAAATGGCTTAGGTTTTTTGTGATCACTTGAATTATGGTTAGAAAAGGAATTTTATTTTTTTTACTCCTCCTTTTTGTTGAATCCGCTTCAGCATTCCAGTTACCTTTATTGCAACGCCTTGACACGCTTACCCATCGCTCCTGGACTCTGGAAGACGGCCTTCCCGTAAATACCGTTAACAGCATCACCCAAGATTCTCTCGGTTTCCTCTGGATTACAACTTACGATGGTCTGGTTCGCTTTGATGGCATCGATTTTAAGGTTTTCAACTATTCCAATACTCCATCCATGCCGCACAACAGGGCTACTCTGATCCATATTCAGGATGGTATAGGCATTTGGGTTGCCCTTGAATATGGCGGGGTGATATTGATTCAGGATGACACTTTCACTCACTTTGGAGATAAAAATGGCTTCACTAGTTCTGACATCACCAAAATTATGGAGAGTTCAGATGGACGTATGTTTTTCATTACCCATAGTGGGCTTTTCGTTTATAATGGAACTCAATTTTCCAGAGCCTTTGAAACTGAGATAGCCCGCCAAAATCAAATCCATGACATTATTGAAGCTGATGATCAAACCATCTGGATTAGCACAAATCATGGACTTATACATTTAGACCAAGGTAAAGTGACGTCTTACTTCATAAGTGCGGAACAAAAAGATGTCCGAATGCTGGATGTTCATCAAACTTCTGATGGAGCAATTTTGGCAGCGACAGAAGCCGGACTTTTTAAGTGGATTGATGGCGAACTACATAGCCTTCCAAAATACGCTCCTCTCTCAGATGCTCCCGTCTTGAACGTTTATGAGGACGACCAAATTCTTCTGTACCTAACGCAAGGAGGTACGTATCAGGATAAAGGAAGCCGAATCGAAAAACTACCGGATTACGCTCTTCGCACTCAGGAAACCTATCATCATTTCTTAAGAGATCAGGATGAAACGCTTTGGCTAGTCGGAGATGGAGGCACTTTAAGTGTTTTACAAGATGGGACCCTGCAAAAGCTTAACGATGTAGAGGAAGTTAAAGACTACTACATCAATAACATCTTTGAAGATCGGGAGGGGATTATCTGGCTGAGTACAAACACTAATGGTTTGATTAACGTAAGCCGATCAAAGGTTCGAAATATTGGAACTCCTGAAGGCCTTTCCGGAGATAATACACTGGCAATGTTTGAAGAAAACCCCCAACGGTATTGGGTGGGAACCCGGGGCCACGGTATTAATGTACTTGAGGGAAATGACATACGAACCTACGACGTCGCTGATGGCATCGCTTCTAATATTATCCAGGCAATTGGAAAGGGATCCGATGGTAACATATGGATTGGATATCACCAGAAAGGCCTGGATAAATTTACTGGCGATGGTTTCCAAAATTACACCATCGGAAAAAATGTAGAAATCAATGACGTTCACTCAATTTTTAAATCCAGTTCCGGGCAACTTTGGGTAGGTACCTATGGAGGATTGGTTAAGTTCGACCCCATAAATGAACAGCACGAAATTTTTAATCTGGATGACGGTTTAGCCGGATATAAAATCCGCTATATCACTGAAGACCATGATGGAGCACTCTGGGTGGGAACACTCGATGGTGGAGTGAGTCGTTTCCATGAGGGGACTTTCACCAATTATACAGTTGAGTCTGGCTTATCCTCAAATAACATTCGATCAATATATGTAGATGAATCCGAGCCGGGCTCCATCTGGGTGGGAACTGAAAATAACGGCCTTAATCGGATTAAAGAAGGAGAGGTAACTTTCATTAATACCGAAGATGGACTTCCTGATCATATTATACATTGGGTTTCTCAGGATAGCGAGAATTGGCTTTGGGCATCATCAAATCGTGGCGTTTTCAAAATTCATAAAAGTGAACTAAATGCTTATCTGGATGGTGAAGTTGGCGCTTTTACCCTTCTGCACTTTGGGCGTGAAGAGGGCATGAGAAATCCTGAAGGCAACGGTTCGGTACAGGAAGCAGGATTGAGGACTTCCAACGGAGACTTTTGGTTCGCCACACAAGAAGGGGTCGCTATATTTAAATCGAAGCCAAGCCGGGCTGGTAAAGTCCCGCCAAATATTTTCATAAAAAATGTTGTAGCAGGGAACACTTCTTATGAAGCTTCAGAAGTTCAAATCCAGAAAGAGTATAAAAGCTTTGATGTCAATTTTCATGGCCTGACCTTTGCTGCTCCCGAAAAAACACGCTATCGATATAAACTCAACGGCTACGATGACGATTGGGTTGAAGTTTTTGGAGAACGAACCGCATCGTATGTGAATGTGCCCTCCGGAGATTACACCTTTGAGGTTTCAGCGGCAAATACTGACGGCGTATGGAGTACTGAACCTGCCGTTGCAATGATTAGCATCCAGCCTTTTTTCTATGAACAAGTATGGTTTTATTTATTGCTGGTTGTCATTATTGGGGTGGGCTATTACTCTGCCTCACAGGTCAGATATAAGTACCTCGTTCGCAAGCAAGAACAACTCCAGAAAATTATTGAAGAGCAAACAGCCGAGCTCCGAAAAGAAAAATCAGATATTCAGGAGAAGAGTAAAATCATTAAGCTCCAGGCTGAGGAACTGGAGGAGAGCAACAAAACCAAGGATAAGTTCTTTTCCTTAATAGCTCATGACTTACGCAATCCATTTCAGGCTATTTTGGGATATAGTGAAATGATGATTGACGAAGTTGAAGAAGCAGACCGAAAAGAGCTGAAAACTAGTCTTGAGTATATCCACGCTTCATCAAAATCGTTGCTGGAGCTGGTGGAACACCTACTTAGTTGGGCTTCACTCAATACTGGAAAAATTCAACCCGAACCAGAGAAAGTAAATCTTCAGGAATTAATTGAAAGGACCCATCAACTATTTGATCATGTAGCTCAGCAAAAAAACGTCACTCTGGAAAGCGACATCCCAAAAGAACTTCACTTAAATGCTGACCTTAATATGTTGCAGACAGTTTTGAGGAACCTCATTTCTAATGCCATTAAGTTCACCCCAAATGGTGGGAAAGTAATTACCCGGCTTTTTCAGGATAATGAATTTTACGTTATCGAAATTGAAGACAACGGTATAGGCATGTCTTCAAAACTGGTAAACGAACTTCTTCGGCTCGACACCAATACCTCACGTATCGGCACTAATGAGGAAAAGGGAACAGGGCTTGGGCTTCTCATTTCTCGTGAAATGGTGGGACTTCATAATGGTGAAATACAAGTTAAGTCAAGCGTTGGAACCGGCTCTACTTTTACCCTTCGATTTCCTAAAGAAGGGTTGGCTATCTCATAAAATACAACTAAAAAAAACCGTTCAGAATAAAGCTCCAAAAAGGTTGCTATTAGTCCTGAAAGGTCGCTATATTTGTTGCCCTTCAAAAAACGGAGAGGTGGCTGAGTGGCTGAAAGCGCTCCCCTGCTAAGGGAGTATACCTCTAACGAGGTATCGAGGGTTCGAATCCCTCCCTCTCCGCATTTATTCAGGATAAACACACAATCTATCCTGAATTTATTTTTTACTCCCCCCCCCCTTACTTTGTCTTCATAATGAAGACCCCATTCCAATCGGGACCGGGCTGATTTTCTCGCATCATTTCACACCGATCTATAAATATTCCGGAAGGGTTACGTCTGTATTTTTCGAGTTTCTCAGAGGCTTTGAATTTTGAAATGGCCTCATCCCATTCTTGTTTGAAATAAAGATCAAGCGCTTCTTCATACAATCCAATACACTCTTTCATGGGTTCTTCAACATCATCTCTAAGCCCGGCTATCTCGTACACTTTTACCGGCTTCGTTCTTCCTTTAACTACAATATGATCGAGCAAACGAAACACACAATCATCACCGAATTTCTCCGCCTCATTTTTTGTAGATTCCGTAACCATCGTGAACACCTCATACTTCTTAGCCCCTGTTTCACACCTGGAAGCTAAATTCACATTGTCTCCCATCATCGTGTAGTTGAAGCGCCGGCTTGAACCCATATTTCCTGTAACCATCAACCCAGTGTTCATCCCCATTCTTTGCTGCATGGTATACACCAGTTCAGGCCAGCCGTCCTTTTTCCATTTCTCTCTTAGTTCAGCCAGCTGCTTTTGCATTAATTGCGATGAAATACAGGCTTGAAGGGCATGATCTTTTTGAGGAACCGGTGACCCAAAAAAAGCAACAATGGCATCGCCGATGTATTTATCTAAGGTGCCGCCTCGGTTATTCAGAGTATCGGTCATCGTACTCAGATATTCATTAATAAGCTTAACAAGCTGCTTCGCCTCAAGCTGTTCGGAGAATGTTGAAAATGAAACAACATCACTGAAAAAAGCCGTCATATACGTCTCTTCACCGCCAAGCTGTGGTTCTTCCCCCGATTCTATCATACGGTCAACCAGTTCGGGTGATACATAGGATGCGAACATCCCTTTAATCCTCCGTTTCTCTTTTTCCTCAATGTAATACTCGTAACCAACCATACTTATCTGGGTTATCACCACAGCTAGAATTGGGCCTGTGATCATCATCAAAACATTATGATCTATAAATGCCCAATAAGTGATGGCCGTATATCCGCTGCCCAAAATTATGGATACCAGCAGTCCCCAGTTTGCATTCCCAAAACGATTCAAAAGTGCCAGGCTCAGGCAAAAGAAAACCATGATGAGTATAGTGTACCATCCACGAAACCGGTCTATATAGTTACCATCTATAATTGTTTGAATGGCATTCGCATGAATTTGATATCCGGGTCGCTCATTGTTGCCTTCGTTGGCAAAAGGGGTAGGGTAAAAATCCTTAAGCAACGCCATTGTGGAGCCAACTATAACAATTTTGTCTTTGAAAGTTTCTTTTGCCAGATGACCAATATCAGGGTCGTCGAAGGCATTAACTTCGAACCCAAGCCCAGACTCAAAAACTGTAGTGTACGTCGAGTCATCAATAACTTCCTCATAAGAAACCGAAGGAAATGTGCTTTCCGGTCCATAGTAATTGATAAGAAAAGAATTGCCTCGTTCTTTCAAAATCTCAAAGGGACCAACGCTGAAATAGTCACTTTCGGGATTGGGGCCGATGGGATCAATTTCATCATAAGAGAAACCGTAATATTCCCGCAGAGCTTCGATACCTAAACGGTAATAATTTGTACCCTGATGCTGCTGACCAAATCGGTACGAGCGTATGGCTCCGTCTAAATCCGGGTAAACCTGCACCAATGCGACTTTATTAGGGTTACCGGCCTGGAGCACTCTGTTTGGAAATAACTGCGAAACCTCCACTGAGTTGTTTATTTCAATTCGCTGGAGATCACCGGCTAAAGTTACGTTCCCGTATTTCTGCATGGCCTCAGCAAATAGCGTATCGTTTTTCGGCTCATAGATATCAGGATTATTGAACACCACATCGAAAACAATGACTTTTGCGCCAGCTTTATTCAGATTCTCAACGAGCTTGGCGTGCAAATTGGTGGGCCATGGAAATTTGTAAGGAATCTCCTCATCTGCCTTTTGGCTGATTGCTACTAATACAATTGGTGAGTCAGAAACATCCAGGGGACCACGCCATTCAAAAAGCTGATCGGTGTACTTGAGCTCTAAAATCTGAACGGGCTTGAGGAGTATCAAAATAAGTGAAAGCAGAAATGCAGCAAGGGCTATAAATACAACTGATGAAATTCTACTTTTTTGTTTTGGCATCTACTTAAAAACTGAAAACATATCGAAGCTGAACAATTCTGTCATTAGCTCGGCCACTTACATTCGTTAGATTAGAATCAAATACTAAGGCATGATACTCATTAAAATTATATCGTGCTCCTGCCTGAATTACAAAAGTTGAAAAGGTGCTTTTAGTTATATCATCTCCCAAAATAAAGTAATCATCGTAAACATTATCGTTTAACTCATCACTGTTTGGGTTATCACGAATCAGCAGCATTCTGTTCTCTGTCTTATTCTGAGTGATAGCTAACCGGCCGTTTACCGTTAATTTGTCTTCCATCATCCTAAAATTACCTCCGGCATACATTCCGAAAATATTAATTTTGTTCAGCCCACTCCCTGCTTCAGTATTGTTATAAGTAAACCCAAATTGGGTTTCTAAAGGAAGGTCGCTAAATCTGGAATTTAAACTCAGGGAGAAAGCAGAACTTGCGATATCACCATAAGCGAATACTTCATCGGTCGTATTCAGGTTTGTATAGCTCAGCGAAATATCGTTTCGGGCATTCATCAGGCTAAATTGTTGCGTGATGGATGTATTGATATTTACAGAATAGTTAGATCGGGGAGTTGCTGTGCTAAGAATAATCAGCGTATCCTGCCCATTGATATTTCTTTGTTCCTGCCGGATGTTTTGTACTGCGGCATTCACCAAATCATCTGACAGTAAGAAGTTTTGCCGCTCTACTCCATTATCACGGGTACGATATCTGAGTCCGGCACTTACCCTTGGCAAGCTACGGTCTACCGGATACCAGCTCACATTAGTGCGATAGGTATTGGTATTAGTGGTCGCATCACGGGTGCCGGTCACATTATCGTTTAGGTTTTCATAGCCCA
Organism: Balneola sp.; assembly: GCA_002694685.1. Classification (NCBI taxonomy): domain Bacteria; kingdom Pseudomonadati; phylum Balneolota; class Balneolia; order Balneolales; family Balneolaceae; genus Balneola; species Balneola sp. Next base: position 499,585 of record NZMW01000010.1, on the reverse strand, counting down.
GTGTCACATACATTCTGTTTGAAAGGAAATTAAGCCGGTCAGAAATAGTAAAGCCGGCCACATCTTTTCGAATGGTTGAGTTGGCGAGGGAATTAAAACCAGGACCAATCCAGCGGTATTGAAGCCTGAAGTTGTTGTTCGGATACCTAAGCGAAAGTTCACTATTGGTCGCCAAAATACCGGTCGGGAAAAACGCATTGCCGCTCAGTTCTCCACTTTCATCTTCAGAGATTCTAAAAGGAAGGGTATTCATATTTTCGTTTACGATAATAAGCCAGGAAAGCTGTTCCAGTAAATCAGCCGTTTTTTGATTTACATCGAAACCCAGATCCTCAGCACGCTGTACAGTGAGCGGACCGTCATAAATATTGTTATTAAGTGCGCTGATTACCGCTTCCGACTCCAGTCTGACTCTGTTATTCAGCAACCCCATTTTAAAATCTGCCCCTGCGACAAGATTGCCTTTCGGTTTTACATTCCCTCCCCGAACGTCCAGCCGATCCGGATTTGCCAACAAACTGTCTATATCATCTGAATTCAGGTTACTGCCATACACTGCTGAAGAACTTGCTAAATCAAGATAATCCCTGACATTAAAAATGGAAGTGGTGTCATCCTGAATCCTTAGTGCCTGTATTCCAATCTGAAACTTTTCTTCGTTACCAAAGCCAATTCTTCCTCCTGTAACCTTTCGCTGAAAACTTCCTCTTCCCCCTTCCTGATACGTTAGAAGGAAGTTTTGATCAACAACTGAATCGGCACCGACTACCACATCTTCAACCAAAAGGCTGTCATATTGATTGGTAATTTCACGGTCTAATTCCCCGTATATAAACTGCAGGTTGATGTTCTCATTAAGCAAATGCAAAGACGTGTTCAGCCCATGAACTCTTCGCCCTGAGATTGTAAACTGACTCATTGTTGGATACACATGGCCAGCTTCAAAATCCCACCAGTCGCCATAGGCTAAATCAATTCCATATCTATTTTGGGGCTGAAGTCGTACTGATTCCTGAGAGGTCAAATAGCCATTGAGGGAATACCGGAAATCTCCATAGGCTCCATTAATATTCGTTCGACCGGTGTATGCATTGTTCACGTCTCCGGAAATAATCTGATTACGTGCCGTCAATTCAACCCTGCCTTGTGGAATTCGACTGGGACCAAATCCCTGAAAGCTCGCCTGTCCCGGAGAAACAACCGCAAACCTCCAGTCTGTCACAGCAAATACTTTTCCTTCTGTTTGGTATTCAAGTGAAATAGTGTGTGGCCCTGAACCAAGGTCTTTAGGTATATAAGAAATATAGTATGCACTGGTGTCGGCCTCGGCGGTAACATCTTTTCCATCAATGAGCAGTTTAAATACACCGGGAGGCAAATCAGACTTTTCGTAGAACAACGCCAGAGCAATGACTACATCATCAGTAGTGACTCCATTACCGGGGCGTGGAGAAAGAATGGTGTAATCAACTCCTTCTAACTGTTCCTTTTGCTCACTAAGCTGCTCAACCACCTCAACTTCAACAGGGTTCTCGGAAGGTAGGTTATTGGGGAAAAATAGTGTTTCGCCTGAGATAAGCTGAACTTCCAAATAATATTCGACCGTACTTACATTTTGGTTTCTAATATCCAGGGAAGCCGTCAGCCCTCCATTTTGAAAACGAACTTCTTGCTGTTGATAGCTAAAATCCCCATCAAACCTGTAGAAAAGGTTTGCTTGCTGTAAATCTGCCTCAGTGATTCCGGGCAGGCTGAACTCCAGCGTATTCGTACTCCCTTTTTGTAAAGCAACAGGAGCTTGATGCTGAATGGTATATTGGCCATATGCATTCGCTGCAGCCAACATCAGAATTAGTAGTGTTGTACCTTTTTTAAAAAACCCCATTACAGGTTAATTGTTGATTTACCTTAAGCCTTAAACCCAAGAATTGTGCTGTTAATTATTTCCTTTTTCAAAAACATCAATTCGAACTTCCCTTAGCTGCCCATTTTGATCACGGAAGCGCAATATGATTTCTTTCTCGACTAAATCATTTTCGATTTCGTCAAAACCTTCATTTAGTTCGCTTAACTGCTGATCATTCAGAGTACCCGAATCTATGTTATTTCCTTGCTCGTCCACCCGTGCGAACATCTTCTCAAATAGAGAGACCGTTTGCCCCGAGTTAAGTGCTGTCACATCTACTTGTCCTTCCTCTACCCAAACATATCCTTCTGAAGTACTGCCAAAGTCTGTACCCTGTACCGAAGCTAACGACCGATTGGTCGCCACTTCAAAATCATTTCCACCCTGAGGCTCAACGTTTAAAAAGATTTCACCGTTAATAATGTTAATCCTCGTATTCATCGCTTTAGATGCCGTTGCAACATCACCATTGATAATCAGCAAAGAACTTGGTTTTACTTTAGCTACACTGGCATCCATAAAAACAACCAAAGCAAAGCCTTCATCATCCGTTTCCAAAGAATCTCCGCTAAAGAGCTGCTCCCCTTTATTTTCACTTAAATCTAATTCCATCATCTTGTCAACCGTCATATTCCGAACTTCTACAGTCGGTTTGAAATGCTTAACAATAGCTATAGAACGATCAGATTGGGCCTGAACGTACTCCGGGCAGATAAAACTTAGTATCAGTACCAGGCCAAATAGTATGTAAAAATATCGTAGCAAAATTTTCATAATAATCCCTCTAATTTCCAGCTACAATTATGTCTTCATCTCGTATTTTCTGAAGAAGCTCATCCAATTTTATACCGGCAGCGGTCCCTGTAAATTCCTGCCCATCATACGAAAGAGATTCAAGTGTGAAGCCCCTGTTTTTTAAACTTTGATATGCTTCTTGCCCAATCAATTCAACAATTGCTTGTTCAGCTTCCTGTGATACGGGCAGCGTGGCCGTCACCTTAGAGGCATCTTTAAGTGTAAAACTCCATATCTCAGAAGAAACATCTTCACTATCTCCGCTGGATTGGACTGTTTTCAAAATTCTCCAGTAATAGGTTTTACCTGCCTCCAAAGATTGCGCGCCGGAAGCCGGAAACTGAAAAGAGGTGCCTTCAACAATAACATCAAGGTTTTCAAAAGATAGCAACGAACCGCCCTCACCTATTGGAGAAGAACTTTTCGCACTCTGAAGTAGTGACTCAGGACTATCCTGCCCCGTCTGTTCAACGACCAAAAGTCTATAGGTCACACCCGTGTTGCCTTCCCAACTAAATTGAGGATAAGGATTTGTGATTTCGGCCAGCGATCCGGCTACATCTCCCGGGCTCTTGAGATAGATCTCACTTTCGTCAAAAGATAGGGCTCCGCTATCACCCCCTCCAATCTCTGCTACATCCCGGGCAAGATTTTCTCTGCCTCGGGCATCTGTAACTCTAAAAAGTATGACTTCCAGCGAATATACATCCCGTGGTAAAGAGGTTGAACCGGAAAGATTGCTTAAAAAGTTATCCCCTTCTGTGGTGAGCCCGCCGCTAAAAGTGACCGGCGTAGAGATACCCGGAATTCTTTCATTGGCTAAATCATTGTTACTGAAGTACAGTGTTTGAAAAGGGCTTAGTGAAAATGGTCTTGAAGAACTTTGAGTGACTTCAGCTATAGTTCCGACTTTTGCGGCGCTAATAATTAACTCCAAATATAAGTTATCTATCTTTTCGCCAGTCAGGTTTTCAATTGTAGCAGATATTAAAGAAGGCCCATTGCCTTCTGCATCAATACCAAGACCAGTTAGACTGAGCACCTGAGAATTTTCTAAGATTGAGCTTGGCTCTACATCAAGATTTACACTTTGAGCAAAAACAATATTAGTGGGAACAACACAGCAAAGTGTAAGTACGATTAACACGAGGGGTAGTTTTTTCCATCTCTCAGTCATTGAAACTCCGATATTATAAACTATTACATCTATTTTAAAGTATACGAAGCTTACAAACAAGCGATTCGGCAAAGTTTAATTTTTGTGATACCATGGAAACTGTAAACCAAAATATACCCCATAAAAAAAGCCTAAGTCAATTAAGATTAGGCTTTTGTGGAGCTACGGGGATTCGAACCCCGGACCTTCGCGCTGCCAGCGCGACGCTCTAGCCAACTGAGCTATAGCCCCTAAGAATTTCAAAGATACCTGTAGTATGAAACTTATGCTAACTTTTTTAGCTTTTTTTCTTTTGATACCACAGCAGAACCATTATTTTCTTTTAAAATGATGTATATTATAACCCTAATACTTAATCGAATTGGAGAAATCTTAATATGAAGCGAATTATCCATCTTCTCGTTCTTACACTATTCTTAGTAGGTGGTACTGTAGTACAATATGGTTGTGGTTCTGACGAACCCGTAGTAGAAGAACCTGTTGATACTGACGGTGACGGACTTACTGATGCTGAAGAAGCAGAATTAGGAACTGACTCAAACTCAGCTGATTCTGACGGTGATGGCTTAACTGACGCCGACGAAATTAACGTCCACGAAACAGATCCACTTAACGCGGATACTGACGGTGACGGACTTAATGACGGAGACGAAGTTAACTCTTATAACACTGATCCTAACAATACTGATTCTGATGGCGACGGTCTAACTGACGGTGACGAGATCAATAATTACGAAACAGATCCTAATAATACGGACTCTGATGGTGATGGTCTTAGTGACTATGACGAAGTAATGACTCACGACACGAATCCTAATAACGCGGATTCTGATGGCGACGGATTTACTGACAGCCAGGAAATTGACATGGGTACTAACGCAACTGATGGCAGCGATCCTGTTTATCTGGACGAAGATACCTTCTCAACTATCAACTTTGACTTTGATCGTTCTACTATCCGTAGCGATGCATCCGAAGCACTTATGAGCAATGTAGAGACTTTGAAAGAAGCTCCTGCATTCCGTGTTCGTGTTGATGCTTACACTGATCATGTTGGTGGAGACCAGTATAACTTACGACTTAGTCTAAGACGTGCTAATGCTGTTGTAGATTACTACACAAGCAATGGTATTTCTGAAGACCGTATCGAACCCCGTGGTTTAGGAAAAGCTCCTGTTGAGTGTTCTGAGTCTGAAATGGACGCAAACACACCAGGTTGTGAAAGAAACCGACGCGCTGAGTCACACCCAATCAGCACATTGAAATATCAGAAAGGAATGTAATTCCAACTGATTTTCAGTAAACATTTTAAAGGCTCGCTGATATCAGCGAGCCTTTTTTATATCCTTATATTTTATTCTCCTCTAAAAGAACCGGGCAATACTGACACCTACATAGAATCCAGGATTGTCAATACGATAAGCCACATCTGCCCTCACAAGATTAAAGATATTACTTAACGACAGACCGGCTTCCATGTGCCAGTCATTAGTCGTTACCGGAGAAAAACCATAGCGGCTATTAAACTCATTTACCTGTTCTTGCTTAACCCAAGTTCTCCCTACACCACCAAAAGCTATAATACTTAAGCCTGTTTGGGTGGCATTTCTCCAGCCCAACATTTCAAGGGGCACGCTCTTAAAATTGTGTTCTGCGTTTAGGGAAACATAGCTAGCTCCCTCATATGGAATAAATCGTTTTGCTCTGAATGCTCCAAAAGGAGTTACTGCGCCCAAAGCCACATCAAGGACTTCGTTTTTCTGTATTGGTAAATCGCCAACATAGGTTCCCGCATTCAACCGCATATCCAATGTATTTGGGAAGAACCTTCGCTGGTAAAACGTTTCATATCTACGATAGAGATCAATCTTAAATCGGGTATAATCCCAACTGCTTCCGAGCAGTTTAGCCGATTGCTCGACGCTTACTGAAAAATCATTGGCACCCACCGCTCCAAATGCTTTTTTATCTTCGCCTATACTATATGATAGCCTTAACGCACTCAATGTCCCTTCATCGATGTAACTGTTTGGGCGCTGAATCAAGTCTCTTCCAAGGATATCATAGCTTGTTTTGTAATTGATAGCTGAATGCTCTTCGTACATATAATTCAGTCTGATTGTCCCACTGAATCTACTTCTTAGGCGATAAGATGCTCCCAAATTCACACCCTCCTTTCGGTAGTAATCAAAATAGTCAGGGTACCCAAACAGGTTGGAAATACTCGTCATAAAAGGCATATACATATCAGAGTTGTATCGTGAATCTGTCTTAGCCTTATATCCTGAATAAACGGCAAATCGCCTAGTGTTTTTCAATGGCCACCAGCCTAGCTGTGCACCATATGAAAAGGTACCCTCTCCATATCCCGTACTAAACCCACCAAACACCTTCGACATGATTCGGTTGTCAACATAATAGCGCTGATGTTGTAGCCCTCCATAAAAAACATCTACCCGGTTAAACCTGCCTTGAGGTGTTAGGTTATTTATAAATCTTGAAATCGGTCCTGGTGCTTTACTGTTTCCTATACGATTTGAATCGCTCCGTGCACTGCTGCTTCCACCACTGCTGCTAACGCTTACTGAGCCTTCTGATTCTTCATCTTCCCAATCAATAAACCTTGTGAAGAAACCGGTGGGCCTAAAAGCTTTTTCTAAAGTTGCTGTACTATCTACATTTTCATAGGCTATTTCTTCTTCACTATCCAAAGGAATGATATCCACTTCGGTTACAAAGAGTGAATCTCCTGAATTTATCGTTGTGGAATCGACAGATAGTGTGTTTAGGGAATTGAACAAAGTATCAGGAAGCGTAATATTGACTTCATAATTATTCATCTTAGCAACCTGCTTAAACCCAATGGGTGGGAAACGCAGCCCCACAAGTCCAACTTCGATCAAGCCATTAATACGCACGTCAACCGGAAGCCAGTAATCGCCGCCAAAGTTGCTAAATTGTTGGGAATAGGAAAGATCAAAATCCTGAACAGGCGGAGGAAAAACAACAACTGAGTTTGGTTTTAGATCAACTTCAAGCAATGCATATTCTTCTCCCAACACAAAAATAGTCCCTTCAAAAAGAGGCTGTAGCTTACGGTTTGAAGTTACAGATAGCTCATATACAACCTGCCCATCCAGCGCCCGGATATCTTCTAATTCAAAGGTGTAATACTTTAATGCATCAGGGTGAGTAACACCAACTACATCAAAGCCTGCTATATCTAAATTGTCGTCATAGAAATTGGGCAGGTAGCTTACACCGGCAAAGTTGCTTGCTGCGTCGATATTAGCTGTTTGTCGCTTCGATTTTAGAATTTCACGGGATCCTCTTTTTTTATCCCAGTAGGCGACTGAAATACTCTCCGAGATGGATACGATAGAAGTGTCATTCTTTAACTGTTGCCGGGTGTAGGCTTCGGCTTTATAAGTATTCAAGTTGGCGCGCCAAATTTTCTTTCTTTTGATCACTTCTCTCATAATAGCTATAGCAGGATCTTCACCCGTCACTACAATTTCACCCATAGACGCCACCGAGGGCTTCATGACAAAATCGACAGGATCAGCATTTGAACTGACCGTTTTCTCCTGACTTTCAAACCCAATAAACCGAGCGACCAAAGTAACCGGAAAACTCGGCACAATGATGCTAAATTCACCATCCTGATTTGAAATCGTACCTTTATAAGTATCCTTGATAATAACGTGGGCAGCAGGAAGTGGCTCTCCTGTCTCAGCATCGATAATTTTTCCCGTTACTTGTCTTTGAGCTAACACCGAAACTGAACTGCCGATTAGAAAAAGAAAAATGATAATCGCAGATTTTTGCATCCCTATTCAATTAGATTAAGTGTAAACAGATACTGAACTTCTACTTATGTAATGGTGATTAGTTACACTAACCTACGTATATTTTGAAAAATCATTGCACAACTACATTGACCCTGTAGTTCAATTGGATAGAATAGGGACCTCCTAAGTCCTAGATCTGGGTTCGATTCCCGGCGGGGTCACTTTTTTTCTTGATAAACAAATTTATAAATTCTTTTCTTGTCTTGCTCTGGGTGTAATTGGTTAGCTTTTTCGAAACCATACTTTTTTGCTAACCTCAAACCTTGATCAGAAACGGGATACGTATAAATTGGTTTTCTGCCAAGCCTCTCTCTAACAATTGATTTTAAGACCCCAATCGAATAAGCCTTAGAATATAAATCCTTTCCTGCAATACAAGCTATGTAATGACCTTCCGGCTCCTCTTCCTCCTTACAAAGATTATCTGCAGTAAATTCTGCCCCATATATCTCATCTCTTTCAAGCATTATTTTTGTTTCCTTGTTAACAGGATAGATTATAATAAAGCCCATATAATCTACAACTGTCCTGAACTTTAGTTTTTTCTTCTTTTTAAGAAGCCAAGTGGTATTTGAGTTTTTTATATGAAACTGTTTTATCTGATTTAAATCAATTCTACTACTTCCAAAATAATATTCCAACAATTCATCAAATGCTTCGAACTCATGAGTTGACATTAAGCTGTCTTCATAAACTTCATCTTGCTTACTAAACAATTTTAATCCTTTGTAGTCTAGGTAAACAAAAAGCACACCCAAAAAAAGCGTTGCTAGTGCAATAAAAACTAAAACATTCACAGCAATAACATGATGTTTTGGATTGAGTATTTTATTTAAAAAGTATTCGTCAACACTTAGTATCCCAACAAATAATGAAGCTCCAAAGCCAATTAATCCTAGTCCAGTTTCTTTATATTTTAAATCTTCCATAATTACTTATAACATTCTTCAGAATTAAATAAGATAATAAAACTTTTCAGCTATCAAACTTTCCGTTTAATTTTAGTAGACTTAGCCCTTCAAAATCATTGACGACCAACTGACATGATTGCAGTTCCTGATGCGAATGTGTTGTTGCCACTCCCACTACCATGGCGCCGGCGCTTAGCCCTGATTGAACCCCAGAAATAGAATCTTCAAAAACCACACAGTCTTTCGGTGATACGTTTACGGCTTTTGCAGCTTTCAGGTAAGGCTCAGGATCCGGCTTACTCTTTGTGACGTGGGAGGAATTCAAAACAGCATCAAAATAGTCCTCAATTCCCAGCCCCTTGAGAATATGATCAGCGTTTTCTGCAGGTGCCGAAGTTGCCACAACCATCTTTATATCATGCTCTCTTAGCCGATCCAGGAAATCAATGATTCCAGAAACTTTATGTTCTTCAGGGTCAAAAACATCGCGGAACATTTGTTCTTTTTCGTCGGCTAGCTCCTGGATTTTTTCTTGTGGGATATCTCCAAAAACAGCCGGTATCCAGTCTTGATTCGTCCTTCCGTAAACTTTCTCCCGGAGCTCTTCATCGGAAACCGTGAGGCCGTATTTCGTGCAGAACTCATTAATTGTTGTTTTATGAATGGGATTGCTATGCACAATCACGCCATCCATATCAAAAATAACCGCAGCTATATTGTTCATTGATAAAGTGAGTGAGTGGGTGACTAAATTAAGTTCCTTTAGTTAAGCTTTGTTTTGCCTCTCATTAAGGCACCAAGAATTGCTGTAAATAATGCGGCACCAATTATTGACCATATAACAGGAAAAGGACTCCCGTCAATATCTATAGTCCAAAGTTCGGGAAGTCCTAGTTCAGCGGCGATCCATTTACCAATAATGGCTCCCACAAACCCAACACCGGCCGAGATTAAACAGCCTCCAAAACTATAGCCGCTTATACTTTGGCCGATTCCACCGCAAATTGCGGCAATTAGAAGTAAAACTAAGAATCCAAAAAATGACATTTGCTCAGAATTTTGATTAAGATTATCAGGCTTTCTGTTCTAATACCACTGCAGGCTCCAGAGGTTTCACAATAACGTGTTCATCCACATCAAAAAGTAGCCGATTGTCTGTATGAACGATGTATTTGTCACCTTTAAATAACACGTGATAGGTAATATCGTGTCCCCGAAATTCTCTTCCGGTAATTATTCCACTTTCGCTGCCATTGGCTTTACATCGCTCAATCGTAAGGTGTTCTGGCCGGATAGAACAAAGTATCAAACCCTCGGCTTCTTTGTTGATCTTTACTGGACCTAGTCGTGTTTCTACATTATCTGAGCCATCGGCGTGTGCTCTGAAAAGATTCGTTCTTCCTAAAAATTGTGCTACAAACTGTGTTTTTGGATGATAATATACTTCTTCAGGAGTCCCGATCTGCTCTATTTGCCCGTTATTCATAACCGCAATTCGGTCGGCAAATGAAAGTGCTTCTTCCTGATCGTGTGTTACCAAGATTGCGCTCATTCCGGATTTCTTTAGGATGGCGCGAACTTCTTTTCTAGTTGTGTCCCTCAGCATGGCATCCAGTCCTGAAAAAGGTTCATCCATCAAAACTAATCGAGGCTTTGGTGCAATAGCACGCGCAAGAGCAACACGCTGCTGCTGTCCACCCGAAAGTTCATCCGGCATGCGATCCTTATACTTCTCCATTCCTGTCCGGCAAAGCACTTCTTCCGCTAAAACAGGCCGTTTTCTGCGTTCAACTTCATGCAAACCAAAAGCCACATTCTCAAGGGCATTCATATGTGGAAAAAGCGCATAGTCCTGAAATACAAAACCAATCTCTCTCTTCTGTGGTGAAAGCCGCTTATGGGTACTCTCAACCAGTTCTTCTTCAATATAGACTTCTCCTGCTTCGCATTGTTCAAAACCAGCAATTAAGCGCAGTGTGGTAGTTTTACCACAACCACTAGGTCCCAGCAGTGCAAAGATTTCATTCTTCCCGACTTCAAAGCTGACACTGTTTACTACAGGGCCGCTTTGGTCAAAAGACTTTGTTAATCCGGATATGTTTAAAAGAGGGTTTTCCATGGTAGTAGCTGAACCAAATTATGTTCATTTAGATTCAGTCTACATAAGATACGTACTATTCTATTACTTCTGAAAGTTTTGATGCGTCAATATTTGTGAAACAGTACGGGATGACGTAAGTTTAATTCGTCTCGGGATTACACGTATATCTTATAATTAACTAACTACTATTCTTATGAAAAAACTCAGCATCTACACCATTTTGTTGGCCATGGTAATGTTAAGCTTCCAGGCTTGCGGGCCTAGTGAAGAAGAACGAAGAGCGGCTGAAAAGGCTCGACTTGACTCGCTCAGACAGGTTGAAGAGCAACGTATTGCAGAAATGATGCAGGCACGTGAAGACAGTATAGCCCGAGCTCAAATGCAGCAAGAAGTTGAGGAAGAAGAGCAAGGCCCAAATTTTGCTGAAGATGGAACTTATATCGCTCAAGTTGGAGCTTTTCGTTCAGAGGATGCAGCCAATAATTACAAGGCCAAGTTAAGTGATCGTGAATATCCACATGTATATACGGTTAAAATTGGAAACGAAGAAACCGGTGACGTTTGGTACAGATTAAGAGTTGGCTTCTTCGCAGATAAAACTGACGCTGAAGAATTTGGTGCAGAATTAGGAGCCGAGCTCAACACAGGATATTGGGTTTCTAAGGTTGAACGCTCCGGAAGCTAAGAGATAGTTTACTGTAAAAATAATTTATAGTTGTATCTCTCCCAAGCATTTGCTTAATTGTAGGTGCGCTCAAGTAGCGTCTCTCTTGATGAATAGTCAGGCCATCACATATGAAAAATGTGATGGCCTATTTTTTTGCATCTTTTTTATTCATGATTCGTAACCTTCCACTCCAAAAAACTTTCCTAATTCTCCGGTTTACGTTATTATGCAACTTCAACATTATTCAGAAACTTTAATTCAGGCGGAATGAAAAATTTCAGTATCGCTACCAGGCAAAATGAAAACGTAAGTATACTGGATATCAGTGGGGAACTTGACGCACACACGGCTTCACATTTAGAGAACGCGCTTAAGTCGCTTATCGATGAGGAAAGTTATGCCATTATTGTAAACTGTGCCGGGCTGGACTATATAGCCAGTGCGGGGCTAGGAGTTTTCATGGCTTATATCGAAGACGTTCGTAGTTTAGGCGGCGACATCAAATTGACCAACATGAATGACCGTGTTTACAACGTGTTTGATTTGCTGGGGTTCCCAACGTTATATGATATCCTCGAGGACGAAAGAGAAGCCCTTCAAAGCTTTGATAACTAAATAATCAAGAGAGTGGCAGGAACTAATCAAATACAAACCCTTTCTGTTGAAGCTTCTACAGAGCACTTGGCGAAGGTGCGGGATTTTGTTGCGGCCCATGCTGAAAACATCGGGCTCAGCCAAAAAGATATTTCTGAAATTCGCCTGGCTGTTGATGAAGCATATACGAACATCATCAAACACGCCTATAAAAACTCCCCGACCGAGAAAGTTAGTATTGAAATTGGATCTGATGCCAATAAATTGTGGATATCACTAATGGATGAGGGCAAAAGTTTTGATCCAAGCACTTATAGTGAACCCGATCTTATGCAGCGAATTAAAGAAAAGAAACGCGGAGGAATGGGGGTTTATCTCATCAAGAAACTTATGGATCAAGTCCAATACAACCGCACTGGTGAAACCAACGAGATTCGAATGGTCAAAAAACTTTGACGCATCGTGGAAAAAAAAGCCTCTCTTTCCTTATCTAATACTGAAGAACGCCAAAGCCGATTTGAGCTTAGAACACTGCTTGAAACCAGCCGGATGCTCATCGAATCGCAAGAACCTGATTTTGTTCTGAACAACCTGCTTCTCATCACCATGGGGAAACTATTGGTTCCCAAGGGTTTGATATTGATTAATAAAGGTCTTGATGACGAGTACTTGGTCAGCCGTGTAAAAGGGCGAAATGAGCTGAATGAGAATGATACTATAAAGCTCGAGTTCGATAAAGCAGCTTTAGAAAACTCGGTGCTCTATTCAGAAGACCACCCTGCACTATCGGATAAACTTGGGCTACCTGAGGGAAGCATCTTTTTTAATCTGCGGACAACAAATCACCACCTCGGTTTCTTATGCCTGGGACCAAAAGGCAATAAAAAAGCACTTTCCAGTAGTGAACTCGAATTTATCGAAAGCCTGGCTATAATTTCGTCGGTAGCTATTGCTAATTCACGGATGTTCCAGGAACTACGGCTTATAAACAGAAAGCTAGATCGCAAAGTCCATGATCTTCACACCTTGTTGGAACTGAGTAAAGACTTCAACATGATGGTTGATCGGGATGAAATTGCCCGGACCTTCAAATTTGCGATGCTCGGTCAAATGCTCATCAGAACCTTCTTTTTTGTATTAGATGTTGATGACGAAAAATCAATTATTGCCAGCAGCGGACTCAAGGAACAACCATCAATAAAGGAACTGAATACACTTTTTGAACTTGAGGATGTTTACTATTGTGATGACGATCATGATTGTCCCTTTCTTGAGAAAAATGAAATTCGACTTGTCATCGCACTTCGTTTTCAAAATGAACGGATTGGGGTTGTTGGAGTGGGAGCTCCTGCAAATAATGATGCCTATGGAAAAGAGCAGGTTAACTTTCTTCAGTCTTTAGGAAATCTTGCGCTGCTCACTATTCAAAAAACGCTGCTACTGGAAGAACGTATTGAAAAGCAGCGAATGGAAGAAGAACTCAGCCTTGCCAAAACGATTCAGGAAGGCTTGTTACCATCACCCATTCCCAAAATCAATGGCTTTGATCTTGAGGCAACCAATATATCTTCCCGGCAAGTGGGTGGAGATTATTTTGATATTCTACAAACCCCTGACGAAGGCCATATATTAGCAATCGCGGATGTTACAGGAAAAGGCGTGCCTGCATCATTATTAATGGCCAACCTCCAATCTATGTTGCATGCCCTGGCTCCGATCGACATTTCTCTCTCAGAAGCAACTGGCAGTATAAATGACATTATCCACGTAAATACGCCGCCAGATAAATTCATCACCTTCTTTTGGGGTAAAATTTCTGCTGATGGAAAGCACTTTAATTATGTAAATGCCGGTCACAATAATCCGCTCTTGTTCAGAGATGGTGTTGAAGAACCTCAGGAACTGGATGCCGGTGGTGTGATTTTAGGTGCTATGCCCACTTTCGCACCCTATGATTCAGCCACAGTAGAGATGGAATCCGGAGATGTACTCGTGTTTTATACAGATGGAGTCACTGAAGCAATGAATCCTGATCAAACAGAAGAGTATGAAGAAGAGCGGCTCATTTCCTGCCTGAAGGCAAATCTGGATAAATCCTCCAAGGAAATTATGGATGCTGTCATTACCGATATCACTGAATTTTCACAAGGCGTTCAGTACGATGATATCACAATACTGGTTCTAAAAGTCAATTAAGCGTCTTAAAGCCTAATACCCCTGAGCTGGGTCGTGTCTTATCTGAATTGTAAGCCAGAATTGTTTGATAGGTATTGTATCGGTTCATTATCTCATTAACATATCTGACCGTTTCTATCCCTCTGCAAAACCCATAACGGGCATTTTGATAGTACTTTCTCTGCATTAGCTTCAATAAAGCTTCTGACACATACTCCCATTCATTAGGGTTATGGTTGTGGTCGATAGCCAGCCTTCTGGCGTCCGCGACATGTCCCGATCCGGCATTATATGCTGCAAGTGCAAATGACCATTGATTGGTAGAGTCCAAGTATGAGTAGTGCTTCAGATGGGATTCCAAAATTTTTGCTCCTTCTCTGATATTGACTTCAGGTATATAAAGTGAATCAGAAGAAATTTCAGAAAATCGTGGCAATACCTGCATGATTCCCACTGCTCCGGCCCAGCTTACTGATGTTGGGTTGAATTTTGATTCCTGCGCAGCCACAGCGGTGAGCATTACCCAATCTAAGCCTTTTTCCTCTGCAGCCTCTCTGATCATATCATCATAAGGAGAAATGGTCCCATATTGTTCTCCCTGATAATTTGGACTGAAGTAGTCTGCTATCTGGTTGCCTGACTCAAAATATTTTTTCCTAAGGACATTCAGAAAAGCGGATCGCTTTGGCACACCATCTTCATTAAAACGAAAATGCTTGTATAGAAATTGATTTAGTTTGTGCTCCAGATCCGGTGCATTTTTTCGGACGGCCCAGGCAATTGTATCACTTTCAGCAATAAGCGGACCTTCTACCAGTCCAGTCATATACTTACTAGCCGCATCGTAAATATTGTCATCTGCTATTGTGGCATCATAGGTTCCATCAGCAACCTGAAACAGTACGGTTTCAGTATCCATGTCTTCAGGGATGATATTGATGGCTATCGGAAATCCTTCATCTCTCAATTCTTTTAATCGAACGTAATAAGAACTGTTCCGGCGAACGCTAATCTGGATGCCTTCCATATCTGATATGCTTTCAGGCTTAAAACCAAGTTCTTCTGAAACCACAATAACCTGATCTACCATATTATAGGGCCTTGTAAACTCAACCAGCTGTCTTCGTTCAGGTGTTATGGTATAATTTGCGGCTATGATATCGCCCCGCCCACTGTTCAGAAGGTCGTAAGGGCTTTCATCAGGCCCCGTAATGACTACCTCAAGTGCAAGGTCGTTTTGTTTAGTGAAGGCTTTTAGAAGCTCATATTCGAACCCAACCTGAATTCCTTTATATAAAAAGTAGGACCCTGAGCTGTAGCTGGTAATCATTCGTAATACTCCATTACTTTTGATTTCAGCAAAATCTTTTTGGACAGGCTCACTCACAGAAACAGTAAGTGATTCACTCTCGGCAGGGGGCTCCGAGTTTTGAGAACAACTAAGTAAAAGCAAAGCCACAAATCCGCTCAGCAGCAAATACTTAGATATTCCAATAATTTCATTTCGATATAAAAGCATTCTGTGACTTTGGTTTCATTATCAATCAAATACCATAATGAAGCTACATTTACACGTGCTGAGTTAATGATACACGTAATTTCGCTGAATTACAGCAATCTTAGTAATGTTTAATCTAACCATAGGTTTCTAACGCATTAACTTCTATAAAGGTTCGCCTAACTAATTAACTAAATAATTTTGATAGGCTTACAGGCATGCCGAATAATTAGCCTCACCATTTTTACCCTAAAAATATTTATAAGCCACCCGCTAGGTTCTTTTACGGGCTGGTTTTTTCTTCCAGGTGAACGCTACCCCAACTAATGTCACAAAAATGGCTACAAAAGATAAGATTGGTGGTAACTCTCCAAGAATAAAGAAAGCCAGGGCAGTAGCAAATATTGGCTCAGTAAGTATTAGAGTTGAAAGTAATGTTGGTGAAACATACTTGACGGCATAGTTTAAAGAACCATGCCCCATAATTTGTGGACCTATAGCTAGTCCAAGCCCAACCCATAGCAACAGTGGGTCAAATTGTCTCGGAATACCTTCAACCACTATTAGTATAGCTACACAGGTTATAGCCGCATAGCCATACACCGGAAATACATAGCCAAGCCATGATCTGTTTTGTCTGATTCTTCTACCAATCAAAAAATAGACGGCAAAGATGGCAGCGGCAGCAAAGGCCATTGCATTTCCTAGTAATGGATTAGAAAAAGTGGCCTCAGCATTGTAATCAGAAATGCCTAAAAGAACGGAACCGGCAAAGGCAACAAATACTCCAACCCAAACGGTTGGTGCAAATTCCATCTTGTAAAGCGCCCTTTCAGCTACAATTAGCATGATTGGATGGATGGTTACTAATACGGAAGCCGAAGCTACGGAGGTGTAGTAGAGTGAACTAATCCAAAGTATGAAGTGCAACCCTAAGGCAATTCCTGCAAATGCGATCCATTTACCTTCATTCCCTGTTGATTTGACATCGTATTTTTTACTCTTTTTTTGAAAGAGATATAAAGGAATCAATAAAATGAATGCAGCTACTGTGCGCACCGATACCAAGAGTAAGGCTGAGTATTCCGTGGCGAATTTCACCAGAATCGGAGCAAAGCCAAAGGTAGTTAAGCCAATAGCCAGTATTAGGTAAACTTTAACTTTGGAATAAGCCTCGCTCAAAATATCTACCTGATTCTATCCATTGACCGCACCAACTCTTCATCTTTTTTAATAAATCGAAGAGCTAAAACCTGGCCAACTAATCCCAACAATACAAGTCCTGTGCCAAGGGCTTCATCCCATAAATAGGTTCCAATTCCTCCTAAAGAAAACAAGACACCTATACTAAACCCAAGGGCAATAACCTGAAGCAATGCAGACCTCTTTACCCAGGAGAGCTGGTTTTTACGATTATTATATAGAAAGACAGAAACTACATTCAGTACCATAGCAATGAGTAGTGAACTGGCTAAGCCCAGCCCAATCCATTGTTGAGGATCAGTCATTGCTTTTTCATAAATCGGGGTAAAATAGACCGCAAGGTTTAGCAGTGTTGCTACAGCCAGAAATATTGTTTGAATTCGTTGTATCACAGAAAGAATTTTTTGAGTTTTCTTTTAAGATAAAAGTTTTTGCCAACAAAAAAGTCCGCACATTTTAGATGTGCGGACTTTGAATGAATTCAGTTAAACCCTGTTATCCCGGTGATGATTCTAAAACAGGTTTTTCTTTCGGTTCGCCATTGAGCTCACTTTGATCTTTAATAATACCTGGCTCTGTCGTTCCAAACATAGTATTGTTAAGAGAGCGACGAGTACGTTCAATCACACTGTAAAGAACTGGTACCAGAATGAGCGTCAATGCTGTCGCAAATGTAAGACCAACAATTACAGCAATAGCCATTGGGCCCCACCACGCAGCTTGCTCACCACCCATATAAATGTACGAGCCAAGGTTGGTAAAGAACTCAATTGGACTACCAACCAAGACGATATAGTCAAAGTTGAAACCTATAGCCAGCGGCACCAATCCAAGTGTGGTTGTAATAGCGGTGAGGATTACTGGACGGAAGCGAACTTTTCCAGCCTGAATCAAAGCATCTCTTAAATTTAAGCCATCTCTTTCTCTCAGGATGTCAACATAGTCAATAAGTACAATGGCGTTGTTAACTACAATCCCGGCAAGTGAAATAATTCCGAGGAATGCCATCAAGCCAAATGCCATCTGGAAGGTTACCAATCCATAGAATACACCGGCCATGGACATGATTACCGAACTGAGAATAATTAATGGTTTTGCAACGGAGTTGAACTGAGATACCAGAATAAAGGTGATTAAAAATAAGGCAATCAGGAATGCGATCCCCAAGAACTCAAAAGACTCATCCTGTTCTTGCTGCTGTCCCGTCCAGCCATAGTTATATCCTTCAGGCAGACCTTGCAGATAATCAGAGAGTACACCTTGAACTTCGGCTAGTACCGCGTTCGCCTGATAACCTGAACGAACATCTGCACTAATCGTAATTACTCGCTCAGAATCTTTGTGATTAATTCCGCCTAAACCATCACTCACTTCCCAGGTAGCCACTTCTGAAAGTGGGATCTGGTTTCCTTCATGAAAGATTGTTAAGTCCCCCAGAGTACTCATATCGTCACGGTATTCATCACTCAAGCGGACAATAATATCATATTCATCTTTCCCGTCACGGAATTTCGAAGCTTCAACTCCATTAATAGCTTGTCGAATGGTCATCCCAATTACATTGGTGCTTAACTCATAGAGTGCTGCTTTTTCGCGATCAACCTCAACTCTCACTTCCGGCCTTGGCTCAGGTAGATTAGACTCTAGTCCATCCATTTTGGCGAATACTGAATCTTCTTCAAGGATGGTTAAGACCCTATCTGAGATGGTTGACAACTGCTCCATATTCGAGCCATAAATCTCGAGGTTAACCGGCTTTCCGGTAGGGGGACCGTTTGGTGGTTGCTCTACCGTAATTTTTGCACCCACAATATTTTCCGTCATGTGATTTCTAAGAAACTCCATGGCCTCAAATACATCCCCTTCGCGTTCCTGAAAATCCACAAAGTTCAAAGCGACGGTGCCTTTATTCGGAGTATTGCCGCCACCACCTGAACCAGGGTCAGCTGTAATGCTTGCACCGGAGGTAGAAAGCACACTGTTTACATCGACGTAGTTTGGAAGGTTTTCAACTCGATCACGTACCTGATCTACGATTGATTTCGTAAAGTCAACATCCGAACCGATTGGGGTCTCAACTTGTACATATACATCTCTTGGAGGAATATCTTCCGGGAAAAACTCGGTACCCGGATTAAATGCCATCAATACAACCACGCTTGATAGAAGCGCAAAAATTGAAATAACGATTGTGCTTTTTCGGTGATCTAATGCCCAAACCAGTGATGATTCATATTTAACCAGCACATTATTTAAACCCTCTCTTTGCCACCAGCGTCCAACAGGTTCGAGGAAATATTTATTGGAAAGCCAGAAAGCCACACCTAAGATTATGACCATCATCCAGCTTACAAAACTCGAGAGCAGTGCAATTATCGCAAAAAAGGCTACTCCGCCGAATAAAATTCGTTTCCCATTTTTGGTTAAAGTAGCTCTGTTCTCCTGGCCGTCAACTTTCATGAAAAGAGCACAAATTACCGGGTTTATTATCAACCCAACAAACAGCGAACTTGAAAGTGTTATGATCAACGTTTTTGGGAGATAGCTCATAAACTGCCCAACAACACCTGGCCAAAATACCATGGGTGCAAAAGCTGCAATGGTAGTCATAGTACCGGCAATAATAGGCACAGCTACTTCACCTGTACCCTTTTTTGCTGCCTCAAAGTTATCATACCCTTCTTCTAAATATCGGTAGATATTTTCCACCACTACAATTGCATTATCCACAAGCATACCCAAAGAAAGGATAAGTGAGAAAAGTACAATCATATTCATGGTAATACCTACTGCAGAAAGTACAATAAAAGACAAAAACATAGATAGCGGTATTGATATACCCACAAAAGAAGCATTTCTAACTCCAAGGAAAAACAGCAACACACCTACCACTAAAATTAACCCGGAAATAATATTATTCTCCAGGTTGCTCACCATATTTACCACATCCACACTTTGATCATTGGTGATTTTATAGGTAGTTGTGGGCGGAAGAGTCTTAAGCGCTTCATCCAAAATCGCCTTAGTACGGTCACCGGTTTCCAGGATATTTTCTCCTGTTCTTTTCTTAACACCGAGGGTAATTACAGGTGCTGTTCCAAGTTCCGAATAGGTTTCCCGTTCTTTAAAACCGAATGTTACATCAGCCACGTCACGGACATAGATTGGACTTTGGTTTTCCCCTTTAATAACGATGTCTTCTAATAAAGCAGGATCTTCATACTGGCCCGGAACACGAAGCAAAAACTTCTTTGTCCCCACCGAGATATCCCCACCGGGAACCGTAACATTCTCTGCAGATATTGCCCCAATAATCTCTCCAAAGGCAATTCCATAGTACTTCATTTTTGCCAGGTCAACATCTACCTGTACTTCTCTCTCCAAAGCACCGGTTAAATCTACGCCAAGAACTGACGGGATGGCTTCAATTTTATCCTGCAGATCTTCTGCAATCTCCTTCAGTATCTCTTCATCATACTTTCCCGAGAGGTTCACGTTCATTATTGGGAACTCTGATAAGTTGATTTCCTGTACTATCGGGTCTTCAGCATCTTCGGGTAATTCAGGCTTTGCCAAATCTACTTTTTCCCTCACTTTTTGCAGGGCATCTTCAATATCAACACTAGGCTCAAACTCCATATTGATATTTGAATACCCTTCCGATGAGGTTGAAGTCATGGTCTTCACATCCGAGATGTTACTTAACTCATCCTCCAGCTTCCGTGTTATCAAACTCTCCATATCCTCAGGAGATACTCCGGGATAAACCGTCACCACAAATATATTTGGAATGTTGATACTCGGGAAACTCTCTTTCGGAATATTGATGTAGGAAACAATCCCCATCACCGCTACCAGTGTAATCAATACCAACACACTAATGCGATTATTTATTGAAAAAGTGGATAGCCAAAACTCCTTGCGCTTTCCTTTCTCTGGCAAGGAAGCACCGTTAATATTTTGTCCGTTTTGTTGTTGATCGGTACTCATAATGATTTCCGAATAAAATTAATTTGCTGCTATTTCTGTGCTGGGTGATTCCTTCTCAGTAACGCGCATGCCATCATCCAAAAATGCGGAACCGATGGTTATCAGTTTATCACCCGGTTTTAGCCCATTTTCAATAATTACATCTGTTTTATAGGATGGACCCAATTCTATTACTCTCTCGCTCGCTATGGGATTACCTTTTTCATTTTCCGAAAGCACGTACACTACATACCCATTTCTTTTGGAGTAGATATATTCTTCGCTAATAAATATTGAGCTGTCTCTTCTCAGTGTATTTAGCCTGATATTAGCGATCATATCCACTTTATACTGGTTTGCTTTTTGGGGAAGGGCAACTTCAATCCGAAATGTTCTGTTTTGCGGATTAATACTGCTCCCTGTGTAAGCGATGGATGCATTTAATGTGTCACTGTCTTGTGTATCAAACCAAACTTTAACATCGTCACCGGTTCGCACAACATCAGAGTAACGTGCTGGTACTCCCGCTGATATGATATAGTCTTCAGAACCAATAAGGCGTACTACTGGTGTGCCTGCAGCAACCATTTCACCAACTTCAACCATCCTGGACTCAAGCTTGCCTGTGAAAGGTGCTTTAATACTTGTGTTAGCTAAATCAACTTTTATGGATTCAAGGGATGACTTTGTTTGCTCATAGTTATACTTGGCATTCAGGTATTCGATCTCTGATCCAATCCCATCTTCCTCGTACACTCTTTTCAGGCGTTCGTA
The DNA here is from genome assembly GCA_002694685.1 of Balneola sp. Taxonomy (NCBI): domain Bacteria; kingdom Pseudomonadati; phylum Balneolota; class Balneolia; order Balneolales; family Balneolaceae; genus Balneola; species Balneola sp. Next base: position 477,964 of record NZMW01000010.1, on the reverse strand, counting down.
GTTTTCCTTGGCTTGTCCTGCAAGGGCCTCTAAACGTGCTTTTTCCTGCATCAATTTAGCGTCATCTATTTTGATGATGGTTTGTCCTTTACGAACAATCTCACCTTCGTTTACTGCATAGGATATAACCCGTCCGTTAACTTCAGCAGAAATCATTATATCATTTGATGTTTCCACCGTACCAATAACCCGGACATAGCTTGTAAAAGTACCTGTGCTAATATCCTGAGTAACCACATTTACCGTCTTTATAAGCTCTTCTGCATTCTCAGAAGTCTGCGCATCATCACTTGAACAAGCACTGACTAAAGCAAGCAGCGAAAGAGTAATTAGAAAATTAAATTTTTTCATTTTGATTGAGTTCTTGTCTTTTTTGTTAAAAATCATTCTACATCCATTTCTATTGTATCAACATAAGGCACCTGACCGGTTGCCAGATCATACTGTGCTTTTGCACTTAAATATTGAAATACCATCAGCGCGTAATTCACTTCAGCCTGACGTACTTGTACTTCAGCATCTGTGACTTCTATTTGTGAGCCAATACCATTCTCTAATCTTTTAAGTGATCTTTGATAACCTTGCTCAGCCTGACTTAGGGCTTGTTTTCTGGCTTCAGCTGTTTCAAATGCTTTATTGAGTTCTTCTGCCGCTGAAGCAATTTCATTTTCAGCCGCCAACTCTGCACCACGTATTTGTTCTTCAATATCCTTGCGGGCTATTTGGGAACGTTGAACATCAGCCAGCCTTTTAAATCCTTCAAAAAGAGGAAGGCTTACGTTAATACCCAAAGTTTGAAATCGAGCATTGTTCTCAAAGAAGGTAGGCTCATCCGGTTCAGCTGCGCTCCACTGTAGATTGTATGAGGCTGTGATGGTAGGGAGAAAGCGACTTTTTACAGCCTGAATCTCTTTTTCATTTAAATCGAGCCGGGCGTCTAATATTCTAAGGTCGCCACGATAATCAATAAAACCTGGCCATTGCTCTTCTTTTTTCTCGTAAGTAAATGGATTCATTTGATCCACTTTCTTAATAACCATATTCGCATCCGAATCGGCTTCATCAGAGATGATATCGAAATCGTTCAATTCGCCTATGATTTCAAAATTGATACCCAACGGAATTCCGAGAGCTACTTTTAAACTCCTGTAAGCTTCGTCAACACTATATTGGGCTTCGATTAGTTGTGGGCGCTGATTACTTAGCTGAACTTCAAGTTGCAGTACCGCATACTCATCAACTAAGCCTGCCTTTTGTCTTGCCCGGTTATCCCTCAGGTTTTGTTCCAGCCTGCTGATTTGAGCCTCTTGCAACCTTAGCTGTTCTTTAGCCACCAAGGCCTGATAGTAAGCAATCCGGGTTTGTGTGATAATTTGCTGAGTAGTTGCTCTTAAGTTTTCCTGCTGAACGGTTTTAAAAATTTCAGAAGTTGAAAGGCCTACAAAAACTTCACCCCTAAAAATGTTTTGAGTAACCGTGAATCCGCCTTGCCAGTTGTTATCAGTTCCAAAGGCAACAGGTACTAATGTTCCTTGCTGACCTCCAAAAAATTCTCCCGGCACAAATTGTACGGGGATCTCAAAATTACGGGTGTAATTGAGGCTTGAAGCAATATTTGGGTAGACTTCACTGTAAGCAATTCTCACAAGCTGATCAGCATCTTTAACAGATAGCAGAGCCCGGTTCACTTGTGGGTTATTAGCAACAGCAACTTTGATAGCGTCCTCTAACGTAAGTTGAGCATCGTTTAAAAGAGAATCACCTTTAACCTGACCATATATAGATGAGGTAGTAAGAAAAAACAATGCTGCGACTATGATTACAGCCTGCTTGAGTGAGTTGAGTATCATGAATATTAAAGTTCTAAAATTAGATTCAAAAAAAGCGAACGCTTCTACGGTTTTAATTTAGGTCTGTTTCAAAAAATGACTTGGAGTCATCCTGAACATCTTGATCTCCAGTGGCGATTCCACAACCAATCAGCTTCATATATCCCTCAAACAAAGAATCCATCTGTATGTTATTCTTTTCAAGTAATTGGAAGTGGGGCGTATTTTGATGTAGATAAGCCATATTAACCATCCCATGCGAGGTACTCCAAAGTAAGACAGCCAACTCTTTGGGATCGTAAGAGCTATTGATCGTGCCATCTTGCATACCAATTTGGATAGCCCTGACCATGCTGGTAAATGATGTATTCATATTACCCTGACACATTTCTACATAATCACTGTCATCAAGTTGATTAGTGTCTTTCAGGTTATCAAAGAAGCGCATTGACCGGAAAAATTCAGGGTGAGCACGAACGAAGTTTAAAAAAGTAGCCCCTATAGTGTATACCATTTCAATGCCCGGAATATCTTTAGTCAGCACTTCTGCAATTTGGCCTGATAACATATCCGTTGCCTTATTGCAGATCCCAAGAACAAGGTCAGTTTTATTCTTAAAATATTGATATAAGGACCCCTTGCTAACTTCTGCTCGTTCAGCAATCTCGTCCATATTCAGGTTGTCCAATCCTTTTTCAAGAATCAGCTCTTCTGCCGACTCAAGAATCAGCATCTTTTTCCTTTCTTTTTCGCGCTCTTTGCGCTCAGATGTTCCCATAATTGACTTAAAGTCATTTTTTGAATTGAGGTCACAAAACTACGGACATTCTCAAATAGTTCCCAATCTTTTTAGATAAATAAATTGTTAACAGAATAGGCCTGCTTAGAATCACTGTCCGTGATTTACAATCAAGAATACGTTCGGTTTAAAACCCATTAACCATTACCTTTGGCCTCACCAAACTTTACCGTATTTGAATCGCTCCTACTTCATTGACCTCAGCTTAGTTCTCGTCGCTATTATTTGGGCTTTAAACTTTAGCATTGTAAAAGTCTCTTTGCGCGAGATTGATCCATATAGCTTTAATGCTTTGAGGTTTATTTTTGCTACGGCACTACTTTGGTTTGTCGCCCATAAAAGAGGCTATTCTCTTAAAGTTGAAAAAGAGCACTTTTGGAAAATGGTCGGTATTGGGATAGTGGGAAACCTTTTCTATCAAATGTTTTTCATCATCGGGGTTAACTATACCTATGCCGCCAACGCAGCTGTCATGTTAGGTACTATCCCAATTTGGGTAGCTCTACTCTCTCAATTTTTTACGGATGAAAAACTTACCCCCCTTAAAGCGATTGGTGTTTTCTTTGCATTTACCGGAGTCACTTTCATTATCATGGGAGGTCAGGGGACGCTCTCTTTTGAGTCGGAGACTTTTTTAGGGAACATCATCACGCTGATCGCTGCCATCTGCTGGGCAACTTATACCATTCTTTCCAGGAAGTATTTGAAAGTGTACAGTCCCATACAATATTCCGCATTTATGTCGGTTGTTGGGCTTGTCAGCTTACTTATAGTGGGCCTTCCCTTTTTGATAAAACTAAACTGGAGGGAAATTACCATGATAGGATATGGTGGTATCTTTTACAGTGGGGCTTTATCCGTAGGCCTCGCTTATATCATCTGGAACAACGGAGTAAAAAAGATCGGAGCTGTACGAACTGCAGCTTATCAAAATCTGGTACCTGTACTCGGTCTTATTTTTGGGCTTGTTTTATTAGGTGAAGAACTCTCAGTTCTTCAATATATTGGAGCTGTTTCAGTAATTGCCGGTATCGTTTTAGCCCGACTAAATTCAAATCCATTCAAGAAACATATTCAACCAAAGTGAAAAATTATTTGAATACGATTAATAAAAGCTTTTTCAAGATTTTCCTGTTATTTGGGATCATGTTATTTGCAACGAATCCCGTATCAGGACAAAATCAAAGCAACAATCAAAGTGCAACAGGCCTAAACTTAAACTTCGATATTTTTGACGGGACCTATTACTCAGATCCTTTAGGAATTCAGCTTGCAGCACGGCAATTACCTTATGACGAGATGATAGATAAAAGCACCTATAAGCTTGGTGTTAATGATTTGCTTTCAATAAGGGTAGAAGCTTCTAAAAATTTCTTTATCCGAGGCGTAATGGTTAACCCGGCCGGAGATGTGATTATACCTTCAATTGGTCCTATTAACGTTGACGGATTAACTATTACAGAAGCTGAAAATAAAATTGCTAAAGAATCTGAAGAGTTTGTCAAAAACGCTTCCGTTGTTATCACCCTTGAAAGCCCCAGACCTATTTATATTCAAGTGACAGGCGGAGTGCCGTATCCCGGAAAGTATATGATTCCTTCTCAATCCAGAGTAGATCAAGCCATTTACTCCTCTGTTACGGACGGTAGCCGTGATTTAAGAAACGCTTCTCTTTCAAACTCCAGTGACTTTCTTACCAAGGGAAATTATGCCTATCGCAATATTCGTATTGAGCGGGAAGATGGCACTGTGGATTACGCAGATTTAGTGTCCTACTTCCGTCTTGGTAATCCCGAATTTAACCCAATGGTAAATGATGGGGATGTTATTATCCTGAAAAAGACGAACATTGAAACCCCAAAAGTCAGTATTTCAGGAGCAGTAAAAGCTGATTACGAATTTCAATACATCAAAGGAGACACCCCAAAGCGGTTGTTAGAAATTGGAGGTGGATTTGAAGTGATTGCGGACACGTCTTTCCTCATGGTATTCAGAAGAACGGATAGTGGTGCTGAAAAAATCACTGTTCAACCCGAAGATTGGAATACCTTCAAGCTACAACCTAATGATCGAGTGGTTGCCCCATTTAGTGATGAAAGGAATACTTCTGCCTCAGCATGGGTTTATGGTGAAGTTGAGATACCAGGGAATTTCCCAGTCTATTCTGGTGAAACAACAGCCTTGGAGCTACTGGAACTCTCAGGCGGTCTAACTGATAATGCTTTGCCTCAAGCGGCTTACCTAATGAGAAGCGGTGGTTTCAGAAATGAAATACCCAATAAATTTAATTCTCAGTTAATGAGCCGAACTTCAGACCAGCTTGTTCAGGGTCTCGAGTATCTTGAAGCCGAAACTAAACTAAGCCAGGATAAGGTATTTATCGATTTAAAAGATGACAGCCAGCTTTCTGGACTCAAGATTTTTGATGGCGACCGGCTATATATTCCTCGGGATGAGAATACCCTTTTTGTTTTCGGGCAGGTTAATAACCCCGGTTACTTTCCCTACACTCCCAATTCCAAAGTAATGGATTATGTATCCCGCGCCGGAGGTTTTGCTCTTTCCGCAGACAAGGAACGAGTATTCGTTATCAAGTCAGGAAATGCCACTTGGTACAAACCCGGAGAAACTGAAATAGAATCCGGCGACCGTATTTTTGTGGATCGCCAGCCGGTAGAAGAGCTTAATGCGTTAAGAGCTTACAAGGTACAACAGGCTCAACTCCGTAATACTCGCACCCAGTTGATAATGACTGCTATTACTACCATTACTGGAATTATTACGACTTACGTGGCTATTCAGAATATTCGTAATTAACTACTTTAGGTTATTCTAGGAAGTGAAGTCGGTATGAAAGAATAGCTGTGATTGCTAACATTTTTGGAATCACGCTTTTCTTTTCAAAAGTGTATTCTATATCATTCTTGAGTTCTTTATCTAGACTACCTAAGTCACGTTTCTGATAAATCCCGTCTATGCTATCCCTTAGTTTTTGGTTTTCAAGATACCATTGTTCAAATGGGTTCATATTTTTACTTTCGAACCCAATTTTCCTTGCTACATAATTCTTCAACCTGTTTTTAAATGCCAAAGTTTTATGGACTGGGTTATTGGAAGGCTTTGCCTCTGTTGCCGCCCAGTTAAAAGAAGCTAGTTGAGTCTGGCACTCATTCATCCAGTCTAAGTAAATTGCTTGTTTATATTTATACATGTCAGGTATAGACAGGCAATAGCTCAAAAGGTCTTTATCATAAAAAGGGGAAGCTGAATCTCCTAAATGAGAACAAGCCCTGTCCCCATTCATCGTTCCATTAATTTGCCTTTGCTCTAATGAAAACACCTCGGCATCTGCTCCGTTAAATTCATCGTTTTTCATTTTTCGAAGCAATTCAATTTTTGAAGAAATCTGCTTATCAGGGCTAAAGAAAAGCTTACCTAACAAAGCTTCTACATCATTCTCTTTAAACGTAAAAGACCCAAATAAAACATCCCCAATTTGACCTGAATGAATTAAGCCCTTTCCCATTAGATTTGCTTGCTGAATGGCATATTGTTGGTGTGCAGCCCCGTAATAACCTACTAACCCATCATTTGCCTTTACAAAATCATATTCATTGCCTGACAGGTAGTCCCCGCTATTCATGGGAATAAAGTTGTGATTGAAGCCAAGGTCTTCAGCAATCTGTTTGGCGATTTTCTCGTCTGGAGTTTTAGGTTTTGAGAAAGTAAGTGAGTGAATTTTCCCCTTTGTGCATTGAGCACCTAACATCGCGTTTACCCTTGAATCCAACCCACCACTTAATAAAGTGAAATGTTCATATGAATACTGTAAGTCTTTGTTCCATTCATTCTCTACAGCCACCACCATTCGTTCATTAATTCCTTTTATGAATTCACTTTTGTCTGCCTTTCTCTCTGTCTTTTTAATGCTGAAGTACTTCTTTTCATCAACCTCGAAGGAGTCCAGACTAACAGAGGTGATAGTACCATAGGGCAGTTTCTTTATCTCTTTTACAGGGGTAAGGTTGTCGAGCATATATCCGCAGGTAAGCAAGCATCGGAATCCATCAGGATCTGGTGTTATTGACAAACCTGCATCCCGCAGTGATTTTGAAATCACCTTAAGTTCTGATGAGAAAAAGGCTACTTCTTTTTCTTTATTGATATAAAAGTATAATGGCTTGGTTGAAAGGTGATCCGTGAAGATGAATAGTTTTTTCTCCCTTTTATCATACACAAAACCACAAAATTGACCCTTGATATCTTCAATAAATGATATCCCATTCTTTTGATATTCTCTTAGAAAGAATTTCTGGAAATCTTCAGGCTTTGCTGAATATGTAACCCCCTCAAATCCTATTACCAAATGATCGTTTACCTGTTCCAAAAATCTATCCTTGCTAAATTTTGACAGCGCACTTCTTCCATAGGTGAATAGCTCATCAGCATGCTCTTCACTTACTATTCCCGGCTTTTTATAGCTATAAAAATGTTGGTATAGATTATCCCCAAAAACCTTCTTCTTTGATAATAATCCGTAGATACCTGCCATTACTTCACTGGTTTGGTTAAGGAATAAATCCACAACAGGTTGGTTGATTGCACTACTGCACTAACTGCACTAAACAGAATTAAGGCCATATACACACTACCCAAATTTGCTCCAATTATTAGAGCCAAAACTCTTGAAACAAAAAGAGCAATTTCAAAATAGAATGACTTGTTGTGTTCGTTGTAGATGAGGGGAATATAGGTAAGGGGTGATATCAGAAATACTACAAACAGAAATGGAGCCAATATTTGAACAAACTGCCCTGATATGTACCATTCATTTCCGAATACAAATTCAAATATTTGTGGACCGAAAATCGTCAAAATTCCAAATGGAATAATTGAAAGCAGGAACAGGCGTTTGATCGTTTTCTTGATATAACTTCTAAGGTTAACTCCGTCATTAAACATCTCAGAAACCTTTTGACTTACTACCTGATAAAAAGCGCGGCCTATAAGTTGTACAGGTACAACACAAACCATATAGCTTAGCCCATAATAACCTACAGTATCTTCGCTAAAGAAATAGCCGATCAGAATTGGTGTTACACTTAACGAGAGATTGTTCACTAAAGCATGAGGCGCATTTACCTTGAGAAACTTCTCATACTTTTTCATCAAATAGCTGGCTCTCTTAAGCGAAAAAGCAGATGATAAATAGTTATCTACACGACTAAGCTTAGCAACTAAATAAGAGGAGGAAAAGAATTCTCCAGAAAGTTTTCCTACAATCAGCCCACTATTCAATAAACCAAAAAATCCGAAAACTACTTGTACTCCACCTGTGATAGTCGACTTAATGGTTTTACTTACTGAAATTGGCTTGTATAGCTTCTCCCTGTTCAAGGCGTTTTGAGATGCCTGAAAAATAACAAATAGAAAAATATTGACTGGGAGTAAATAGACATATACGCCCATCGACTCAACATTCATTAAGGAGAGGAACTGGTTATCAAAAAAAAGAAGTGCCAAAATTAAGGACAGACATATGCCCGTTGCCAAAATTATTGCGACTTTAAAAAGGTGCTGGGCATTATGCCTACTCTTTGTAATTAAAATCGCATAATCAAACCTTCCTGAAGCAAAAGAACTAAAGAGAGATAATACAGCCAGGTAAATAGTAAATACACCAAAATCACTAGCTCCATACATTCTGCTTATAATCGGTGAAACCAAAACCGGAATAAACATTGAAAAGCTGTTTCCAATAATAAGCGTGAAAATATCTCTTAAATCATTCGGAATTTTTTCGAATATGGCTTTCATTTATTCAGCTTATATTCAATTGTATTTTTTGAGAGTGACTTCAAGGAATGATGCCTGTAATCTGAATTAATAAAATTGTAACAGTTTTGAAAATAGCTTTAATTAGTCACCTTTTCCCAACAGAACTTCATCCTTTTCACGGAAAGTTTATTAAAGATCAGCTTGAACTGTTAAAAAACAACCCAGAGCTACAGGTTGAACTCATAGTACCTACGCCCTATTCAATACCCCTTACACGAAGAAATAAAAAGAACAATTCTATTCTTTCTGGCCCCGCTACTAGCACACGCTTGAAGTACCTTTCTTTTCCTAAAAAAAGATTCCCAACCGTTATTGCTAAATCCATATCAAGAAAAATTAAAGCCAATTTTACAAATTCCTCTTTTGATGTTGTTCATATTCACTGGCTTTATCCAGACGGGTTGTGCATTCCAGCTCTTAAAGAAATGGGGTTTAAGACCATATTAACTATCCATGGCAGTGATTGGTATCAAACCAGAGAAGATCCGATGTTAGTCTCTTTACTTGAAGAAGTGTTACTCCACACCGACCGCATTTTATATTCCGGCCCTCAACTAAAAGCAGACATTGAAAAAGTTTATCCTGAATTAGCTTCAAAATCGGATGTGATATACAACATGGTAAATGAAGACATATATAGGGTAACGGATGAAGTCCAAAAGAAAACATCCCTTAAGGCATTGGGCTGGAATTCCTCCAAAATTAATGCTCTTACTGTAGCAAACATTCGGGAAGAAAAAGGCGTTGATATCCTGACTGAAGCCATACGATTTTCACCAGAACTTAATGGGGTAGATTTTCATATTGTTGGCTCTTCAAGAGAAGATGACTTTAGTAAAGAAATTTTTAAAACCATTAAAAAATCAGATAACATTTTCTATCATCCTCCTGTACCTCCTGATAAACTTTTAACTTATTATCAAGCTGCTGACTTTTTTGTACTCCCCAGTCGCAGAGAAGGTTTTAACGTATCCATCCTGGAAGCTATGAGCTGTGGCTTACCGGTTGTTTGCACAGATGTTGGAGGCAATAGTGAACTTGTTGATAAAATGACGGGCATTATAAGTAAGGAAATTACTCCGGATAAACTGTGCGGTGCAATAAAAGAAATGCAATCTGATTATGCCCGCTTCAATAGTCAGGCTATCCACAAAATGGTAAAGAGTAACTTTGGCAAAAAAGCTTTTTTAAACCGCTTACTCCCCAATTTCAAAAAAGCTTTATTAAAGTAACTTTCTGTAGAACTTCTCTCCGAAAATCTTTCCTACGTAATACCTAAATAATAAAAACCAGAGCTTGAGCTTCATTTTTAGCCAAAATAGGATGCCTACGCTCTTAAACCTTTCATCATGTTTCTTATAAAGATATTTTGCACCATGAATTTTTTTGTCAAAGTTGGTACTTATTTGGTTTATAGATCTGAATTCTTTTGTTAACACCTCATCAACATAGTCAACGGTATATTTTTCAGTGAAACGAATCAGCAAATCATACTCATGGCTTGATTGTAGTTTTTCATCAAACCCCCCTATTTCTTTTACATATTCCGTCTTAAATAGCATAGTTTCAATTCCGGAGACTGCAAACTTTTCCAAGAGTTTTCTATGAACGTCTCCCTTAACCTTGTTTTGCTTAACTATCAGAGTACCTGACCGTTCATCATTAGCATGACAAGTAACCATCCCTAAGCTGGGATCTCTATTATTTTTGAAACAATATAGCTGCTTTTCTAGCTTTTCCGGAAAGAGGATATCATCATCATCCAAAAAGTTAATATATCTGCCTTTAGCCTCACTTATACCTCTATTTCGCGAATAACACGCCCCTCGGTTTGTTTCATTTCTTAAATATTTGACGTTGCTATACTTTTCCACTCTAGATAAAATATCTCCCTCACCCGACGCATCATCAACCACGATTATTTCCACATCATGAAAAGTCTGATTTAAAACAGACTTTACAGCCCTTTCAAGAAGTTCCGGCCTATTAAATGAAGGTATTACTACTGATATTTCTGGCATATTAATTTTAAACGTGAGTAATCTTTTCTTGTAGCTGAAGATACACACCCATTCGAAAAGGAATTCCTATTCTTGTCAATAACCCTTGCATCTTTCCGGTATTGAGCGGTTAGTTAATACGTGTCTTGACTCATCATTCCTTTTCTATGGAAAGAATTGATCAACTCAGCAAAATAAAATCAGTTTCACCAACCTTTGACTTGGAAAACGAATTTTCGGATTGATTGATATAAAAAACCACTGAAGTGTCCAATTTGCATCACAATTATGCTTCCGATAGTATGAATCCATAATGAAAAGACTCCGGGTGAGGATTCCTTAGCTGTCCAACTCTCAGCTTTAAAATTATCACGCTCTTTCAAGACAACACGAAAAGATTCAACCAGCAATATAACTAACAGTAAAAATGAAAAGTTAACTGACTGAAGATTGTTAGCACTGAATAAATCAACCAATAAATAAATCAGTAAGAAGCAGATAAAAAAGAACGGTATTGTCCCTCTGATCGGAGAACTTTTAGGGTGAAGCAATTTTGTTAGTAGCCTGCCCCGACCATATCGAAAATATTGCTTAAATAATCCGGGATAGGAATCTCTAGGATAGTACCAGCTTTTAATTTCAGGACTAACAAAAATACTTTCACTGCCAAATTGTTCAATAAATCTGAGGTTTAATTCAGAATCCTGATTGGTAATATTTTTGGTGCTAAACCCGCCAACTTCTTTTAAATCCTTAGTCCAGAAACACCCAAGAAAAACCGTGTCGGCATATCCTGAGTAATTTTCATTCATGTATTTAGCACCACCATTTCCCAGAAAACTTTTTACCGCTAGTGAAGTACCAGCTTGTACTTTGTTAGACGCCACATAGCGTTGTGAGCCTCCAACATTTTTTGATTTCGTACCCAAAAAAACTTCAATATTCTTGGCTAAATAATCATCTTGATATAGGCAATGCCCATCTGCTCTGAGAAATATTTCACCCTCAGCCTCTTCAATCATTCTGTTAAGGGCAAATGATTGGTACTTCTCAGGGTTTTGAATCAGCTTAATTCGGTCATCATCAATAGCCATTTTTTTGACTAGTTCTTGTGTATTGTCAGAGCTTCCACCATCGGCTACTAAAATTTCAACTAGATTGGGATAATCTGTAGACTGAAAATTAGATATAACTCTCTCAATATGATCTTCTTCATTCAGAACAGGGATGCCGACCGTAACCGATGGCAACTTTTTTGATTCTGCAGTATGATTTTGCTCGTCTCTTATGATAACCTCTAATACTCCTTTGTAGTTTCTAACTTAGCTTTATTGCCTGACGAAGTTTGTACAAATTTATTAGCCACAAATATTAATCCAATCACAACAAATAAGATACTGTTATAATACATTCCGCCTAAAAAGTTATAGAAAACAAGATAAGCAATGAAAGTAGCAAATAACGAGACAGAAATAGCTCTTTCTGCCGTCACATCACCTGATAATTTTATCGAAGATATTGCCGTCTTGCCAATTACATACAATATCCCCATAAATAGGCAGAACCCAATGATTCCCAATTCAGCAAAAACAGCATAAAACTGATTATGTGGTTCGTAGATACCTAAGGTTGTATCAGAGGGGTGGTATGTTTTAAAAACAGTGGAAAACCCTTGAAACCCAATACCCATTAGATAACTATCTAAAATCATATAGATAGCGGTTACCCCAAGCAGTATTCTATATTTAGATGAATCATCTGAAGATCCAGCAAATATATTAATAAATCGTTCTAAGAAACTTAACGTTAACTGCCTGATTGATTCACTGGCTGAAAAAGCCAGCAGAAATGCTACAAACATGTACACCAGTATCCGGTAGTTTTTCGTGTAGTAGATAACTACAAAAGTTCCTATTGCGATGGCAACCCAAGAACTACGAGAGTAGGTTAGCAAAACAGAACCAATTATCAAGCCTATCAACCCAAACAATGCTAACCTTTTCATGAACGACTTCTCCATACTGAAGAATGCCATAAGTATCATGGTGGGTAGAAAATAATTGCTGGCAAAAATATTGGGGTCTAATGCATCTCCCGAACTACGCATTAGTTTTTGCCCCTGATTTAAATAGTTAAATGCTGCAATCTCAGGATTAAGATAAACCTGTGCTAAGTTATAACAAGCAATAATTACTGAAATACCAATAACTGCGTAGCATATTTTTTTCAGCTGCTCAAATGATTGAACACTATCATAAATCAGATAAGTCATTGCAATCAATACTATAAACCGGAATACAAAGAACAGAGCTTCTTCTCTGTCTGGAGTGTAGGTAATAGAAAGAAATATTAATCCTACAAAAAGTATATAAAGTGTCTCCAGGCCATATACATCTATAGTGAAATTGCCATTGATGAGTTTTGCAGCTAAGAAGATTAAAAAAGAAAAGCCCAGACCAATTTGAAAGAGACTTATAGGTAAAAGTGAGCTTCCGTCTTCGCCAACAAAAAACACTCCAGTGATTAGCGCTCCAACTGCGAGCGGTAATACTAAAACAACTCCACTAGAGAGACGATCAATGGTTAGCATTGCTACTAAAGCTTAAAGCTGATGTGAAGGTCCGATACCTTTTGTAGTCTTCCGGATTTTCCTGCTTCCACTTATCAAAATAAATTTTTACAAAGGCTACAACAAAACCAAATAGAAAAGCTGCTATCATTATATAAGCTCTTTTGGGGCCATACTTATATGTTGGCATCACGGGCTTATCGATAATCATCAGTCCTGATGTCGCCTCCTCAAAACTCAGTTTTTGTTGCTCGAATTGTGGGTACAGTACTTTGTAAATCTCTTCCTGCACCATTACCTCTCTATATCTTCTCAAGTATTCAATAAACAATGCCGGCATTTTTTCGACAGGCTGGAAAATATCGAACTGACCGTCCGAAGTCTCTAAGCCTTCACCCGATCCTTTGATCAAATTATTGTATCTCCGGGAAAGAGCCTGTTTTTGTGTCCTTAAATCCGTTAGCCTGGAGCTGTTTTCACCCATCACATCTTGCAAGTAATTTATCTGTATCTCCAGTTTTACAAGCTCGGTTCTAACCTCGGCTATAGCACCAATCTGAGCTTTAGCCTGCTCTTCTACCTCAAGTATTCCATATCTGCTTTGAAATGCCACCAAACTGTCTTCAGCCTCCTCCATATCTGCAAGATTCTGTTCTAGCCTATTCTTTATGAGTAAATAGCCATCTTCAACATTCTTTTTGTTCAATTTTTGAACTTTTGAATCAACTATCTCATAGTATCTTCTTATCAAGTCATAGACACGTTCAGGCTCATCTCCTAGATAAGCGAGCTTTAATGCAATAATAGAGTTAAACCCAATACCTCCTTCCCTTATATCTTCAATTTCAATACTGCTATCAAAAGACTTTCTAAGGGATTCCGGTATGTCAGAACCATAGACTTCAGATAAGTTAAATTCTTCAATCAGCTGATCTTGAATCTCAGTACCTCTAAGCAAAATCAGTACCTGCTCTGCTGAAATACTTCCGCCACCCATTTGTATATCTGCAAGCCCGTTTAGCAGTCCACCTCCAGAAAGGTTAATAGAATTACCATCAGTTACTACAAAAGAAACCTCAGACCGATATGTTTTAGGCCAAACGAAGGCTAAAATCGTACCCAAGATAGTAGCTGTCAGTACAATTATAGCTATTGTCTTTTTTCTTTGAGCCAATGTTGTGGCTACATCAATAATGTCTATTTTTCTCTGATTGCTCATACTTCTTTTTAAACTCTATTTCCGCCACTTAATAAATATAAAATCGCCATTCGTACGGCAACCCCGTTTGTCACCTGATCTAAAATTACGGCCCGATCGCTGTCTGCTACTTCGCTTTCCATTTCTACACCCCTGTTAATCGGACCCGGATGCATTATTTTAAACTCGGGATATTTTTCCAGATGAGAAAGCTTTATTCCGAATCTTTCATGGTATTCCCTTAATGATGGAAAAAACTCGGTTCCCGACTCCTGTCGCTCTAATTGAATGCGAAGTGCCATTGCTATATCACACCACCCTAGTGTTTCTTCTAAATTATAAGAAACCTCTACGCCCATGTCTTCAACATAAACCGGGATCAATGTTTTTGGACCACATAACACCACCTCGGCACCTAACTTTTTTAAGCCGATAATATTAGATCTAACCACCCGACTGTGGGCGATATCACCAATAATGGCCACTTTTTTTCCTGTTAAATCTGGATGGATCGTCTGCATGGTGAACATATCCAACAGTGCCTGAGTAGGGTGCTCGTGCGCTCCATCTCCTGCATTTAGGATGGCCGCATCTACACATTTGGTTAAAAAGTGGGGTACACCCGGACTCTCATGCCTAACCACAACCATATCAATTTTCATCGAGCTGATATTTCGAATGGTGTCTTTCAGTGACTCCCCTTTTTTTGTACTAGAGGAGCTGGTCGAGAAATTGACTACATCAGCACCCATTCTTTTTTGAGCAAGCTCAAAAGAAAGCCTTGTGCGAGTGCTGTTTTCATAAAAAAGATTAACGATGGTCTTATCGCGAAGTGTTGGAACTTTAGGAACCGGCCTATCTAAAATTTCTCTAAAGTACTTGGCTTGTTCCAGAACGTACTTGATATCATCCGCAGAGTAGTCAGCAAGGCCAAGTAAATGCTTTTGTTTGAAATGATAATCTTCCAAGGAACTACTCATTATCTTGAACCTCCACTTCAACTACATACACTGCATCTTCGCCGTCTAGCTCATTCACTTTCACTCTTACTTCTTCATTTTCATAGGTTGGAATATACATCCCCATGTAATCAGCAGAAATTGGCAGTTCTCGGTGACCCCGATCGATCATACAGCAAAATTTGATACTTCTGGGTCGGCCATATGCCATTAAAGCATCCATCGCTGACCTTACCGTTCTTCCCGTGTAAAGTACATCATCTACCAATACAATATCACGGTCGTATAGATTGAAAGGTATTTCGGTTACTTTAACTTCCGGCATTTTTAGCTTAGACCGGTAATCATCTCTATAAAAAGTAACGTCCAGCACACCAAAGTCGATCTTTTGATTAAATGATTTTTCTATTTCATCAACGATGCGTTTACCGATGTGCACACCTCGGGTTTGCATCCCAACAATGGCAAGGCGTTCAGCATCATCATAGCCTTCCAGAAATTGATGAGCAAACCGCAGGTACGTGCGGTTCAGATCTTCGGCAGTCATGATTTGTGCTTTCTTCAAGCGAGATTACCTTCTTTTTTTGATCGCTAAAGTTAGCGGTTGTGAGCAGTAAATGCCAAAGTAAAGTGCTTTCATGCAATCTATTGTTTAGGGCCTAAAAACTCTAATACCACTATCCAGGAATATTTCTTTAAACCAGGCAGAAGATTGAATAACATCTCGTCTAGTTTAGACAACGGGCCATTCATAAAAGAAGCGAATGATGAGATTATTGATGTCAGGTTAAAATGATATTTGTTTACTGATTCAAAGTATTCCTGAGTCATCTCAATATCTTTCATTAATAGGGGGTGCTCGTCATCCGTGCGCATCTTCGGAGTTAGTTTCCGGTATAGATTAATTATCGGGTTATGACCTAGTGGTTCAAAAAAAATAGCCCGCCCGTCTTTCTTCAAGGTTCTGCTTATCTCTTTATATGCAGCACCCAATTCTAAATGGTGAAGAATTCCGGATCCGCAAATCACATCAAATGAGTTCGATTCAAAGTCAAGGTTTTCGGCATCCATAACATAAAACTCGATATCCAACCCTTCTTCTTCAGCTTGCTCGCGAGCTTGATCAATAGCGACATCAGATATATCAATTGCTGTAACTTTCGCACCCATCTTTGCAAGACTAAACGAGGAACTGCCGGGGCCACATCCATACTCAAGTACTTTTTTACCCTTTATATCTCTTTCTATGAGTGAATGATACTTCCCCTTGCTTTCACTAGCCGACTTATAATACTTTTTAGCTGCAGATCTAGTATTCTTTGCAAAGGTCTCATTATGAAACTCTTTTTCACTTTTTAAGCGTTTCTCATTACTCATTTTATAAATCTATATTGTAAAAGGATATCTAATAGCACTGTCATGCTAAAGTTACCTTTCTTTTAGCTCCTAATCTCGGTATTATTGGCACCCGAAAAATCGCTTTTAAATACTTAAAATTGTATCCATGAAAATACACGAGTATCAAGCTAAAGAAATTCTTGAGAAATATAACGTCGCCGTTCCTGCTGGAATAGCCACAACTACTGTTGAAGAAACAGTGAATGCTGCTAAAAAGCTAAAAGATGAAGGTGCTTCACTTTTTGTTGTGAAAGCTCAGATTCATGCTGGTGGACGTGGCAAAGGTCGCACTAAAAAGAACAATGCCAAAGGCGTAATCCTCTGCAAGTCGATTGATGAAGTTAAAGAAGCTGCAGAGTCTTTATTAGGTGACGTACTTGTTACCATTCAGACCGGTGAAGAAGGCCAGCTTGTACAAAAGCTTTACGTAACTGATGGCGTTGATATCAAATCTGAGTTTTACCTTGGTATTTTGATGGACCGCGCGGTAAGCAAGAATGTAATCATGGCTTCTACCGAAGGTGGAGTTGAGATTGAGAAAGTTGCTGAAGAAACTCCTGACAAAATTGTTAAAGAATGGGTTGAACCTGGAATGGATCTTCAGCCAAATCAAGCTCGAAGAATTGCTTTTTCATTAGGACTTGAAGGTGATGCGCTCAAAAAAGGCATTAAATTCATTCAGGCTCTATATAAAGCCTATGAAGAAACCGATGCCAGCATGTTTGAAATCAATCCGCTGATTGTTACTCCAGACAATGATGTATATGCATTGGATGCTAAGGTAACATTTGACGACAACGCTCTTTACCGCCACAAAGATCTTGCTGAATTAAAAGACGAAGCAGAAGAAGATCCTTCAGAGTTAGAAGCACAGAAATACGACCTCAACTACATCAAGCTTGATGGAAATGTTGGGTGTATGGTGAATGGAGCCGGACTCGCAATGGCGACTATGGATATTATCAAGCTATCCGGTGGTGAGCCTGCTAACTTCCTTGATGTTGGTGGCGGAGCAAACGTTGAGACTGTGAAAAACGGATTCCGAATTATTCTTGAAGATCAAAACGTGAAAGCCATCTTGATTAACATTTTTGGTGGAATTGTCCGTTGTGATCGTGTTGCAAACGGTGTTATTGAAGCCGTTAAAGATCCCGAAATCGCTGAAAAGGTTCAGAACGTACCGATTATCGTTCGCCTTCAGGGAACCAACGCTAAGGAAGCAAAAGAGATCATCGATAACAGTGATCTCAATGTAATTTCAGCTGTACTTCTTAAAGAAGCTGCTGAAGAAGTTTCCAAGGTCCTGGCTTAACAAAGCTCTTTTTATTAAACAATTCTAAGCCTGGTCTTATACAGATCAGGCTTTTTTTATTTATAATAGACCTATCAACCATAAATGAATTGTTATGAAGTCATTTGCTATCGAAATCGAATCAATTGCCAAAGGCCCGAAAGAGCTCACGTACCAGCTTCCAATTCAAGCTAAGATTCAGAAACAAATTCCTGGAAAAGATCGCCCTGATTACTTTCTAGCTGAGTTGGAAACGCCTGTTTTTTGGGTTGATGAAAAGCAGGATATTAATACTGAAGTAACCCATCTCATTCTCTGCACAAAAAAGAAGAGCCAGTTTATTGCCAGCGACATGAAAGAGGTTATTGTGGCTATTGCTTATGTAATAAATGACGCCGTGCTTACAGAACATACCCTTGACTTCAAAAAGTGTAAGTATGTTGCAACAGGCAAAGCAAACGCTTTGAAAAAATGGGGTTTATTTTAAAACCGGGCTCAAGCTTTTTCGAGTAATTTCGCGCTTACTTCTTCATAAAATCTCTCATACTCTTCAACCACCACATCCTGATTGAAGCGCTCAGCTTGTTTTCTGGCGTTCTGAGCAAGTGTTTGGTGAAGCTCGGGGTTGCTCAGTATTTTGACTCCATATTCGACCATACAATCGATATCATCAAGATCACACAGATACCCGGTTTCTCCGTGTATGTTAACTTCCGGTAACCCGCCTATATTAGAACTGATAACCGGCACACTACAACTCATTGCTTCGAGTGCTGCAAGGCCAAACGTTTCAGAGCCTGAAGGGATCAAAAACAAGTCTGCGATTGAAAGCACCTCTTCTACTTCTTCAAGCTTGCCTAAAAACCGAA
This sequence comes from Balneola sp., assembly GCA_002694685.1. Taxonomy (NCBI): domain Bacteria; kingdom Pseudomonadati; phylum Balneolota; class Balneolia; order Balneolales; family Balneolaceae; genus Balneola; species Balneola sp. The sequence continues at coordinate 459,214 of NZMW01000010.1, read as the reverse complement.
CATGTTCACAAATTCCAAGATCACGACATTGCTGTTCTGCTTTCTGCCGGTCCGGACCATCTCCGGCAAGCAGTAGTTTAGCTTCGATACCCGCGTCTAAAATTTTTGAAAAAACAGTAACTACTTCAGGTACACGCTTTACTTTCCTAAAGTTTGATACGTGAACCACTACCTTTTCATCATTCGGGCAAATGGCTTTTTTAAAGTGACTTTTATTCGACTTCTTGAACCTATCCAGATCAATGAAGTTTGGAATCACTTTGATATCCTGTTTAATGTTAAACCGGTCGTATGTTTCTTGTTTCAGAAATTCTGATACGGCCGTAACGCCATCGCTCTTGTCGATGGAAAATTCTACAACGTGTTTGTAACTCGGGTCACTACCGACCAGCGTAATATCGGTTCCATGAAGGGTTGTTACTACCGGGACGTGGATACCCTTTTCCGCCATAATCTGTTTTGCCAGATAAGCGCTTGTCGCATGAGGAAGTGCATAATGCACATGAAGTAAATCCAGATCCTGATATTCGATTAAATTCACCATTTGAGTGGCTAGCGCCAGATCATACGGAGGGTACTCAAATAAAGGATAGGAATTTATCGAAACTTCATGATAGGTTATTCCAGTTTGAAGAGTATCGAGCCGGGCCGGCTTGGCATAGCTCATCATATGTATATTATGTCCCTTTCGAGCCAGTGTTTTAGCTAATTCTGTGGCTACAACACCACTTCCACCAAAGGTAGGGTAACAAACAATTCCTATATTCATTCCAACAAGTTAGAAATATTTCGTTTGATATATTGAACCTAAAAATACACAAACTATTGTAGTGATTAGGAGCTTAACACAAGGTTTAACAGTTTGGTTTCACCGATTATCATTTCAGATTAAAACCCCAATAAAAATCTGTTACATCATTTCTAATCCATGCGCTCAATTTTGTATATTCATTCTTTATTACACCGCAATAATTTGATGATAACTTCCTATGGCAGGACATTCGAAATGGGCGAACATTCGCCACAAAAAAGCTAAAGAGGACGCAAAGCGTTCTAAAGTCTTTACAAAACATATTAAAGAAATCACGGTTGCAGCACGGGAAGGCGGCGGTGATGTCGATGGGAATCCGCGTTTATCACTGGCTATAGATAATGCCAAAGCAGATAACGTGCCTAAGGATAATATTGAGCGAGCCATCAAACGTGGCACCGGTGAAGACTCAGACGGTGCCAGTTATGAAGAGGCAACGTTTGAGGGATATGGTCCGGGTGGAATCGCCTATTTTATTGAAGTGACTACCGACAATAACAATCGAACGGTAAGTGACATCCGTCATATTTTTACCAAACATGGAGGTAATATGGGCACAACCGGATCCGTTGGTTACATGTTTGAGCAAAAGGGCATGATTCAGGTACCATCAGGTCACTTGGATGACGAAGAGTTTATGCTTGAAGCTATTGATGCCGGAGCAACAGATGTAGATACTGATGATGAAATGTTTGTCGTTTATACTACTCGTGAAGAACTTTTTGATGTGCGAAATCGTCTCGAAGAAGCCAATTATGAAATTGAAAATGCAACATTGATTCGGGAAGCCGTAACCGAAACTAAAGTTGATGAAGATACGGCCATTTCAAACCTGAAGATGATGGATAAGTTTGAAGAGAATGATGATGTCAACAATGTGTTTACTAACATGCTGATGGACGAAGAAACCGTAGCCTTAGCTGAAAACCTATAATATCTTGATTCGAATATTTTCATATATCGCCCTTTTCGTATTGCTTACGGCTTCTGCTGTGAATGACGGAAGAAAGGCTAATGAAGCTTATGAAAATGGAAATTATGAGGAAGCCGAGCAGCTCTATCTTTCTGCTATTGAACAAAATCCAGATGATGGCAGGCTGTATTTTAATCTGGGTAATGCTCAGGCAAAACAAGGTAAGATTGAAGAAGCCATTCAGTCTTATATGGAATTTCGCGGTTTGGCAACTTCACCACAAGACAAAGCAAAAGCAGAATATAATATTGGAACACTGCTTGCCGAAGCTAAAAAATGGAAACCTTCCGCAACACATTTCAAAAATGCTCTGAAGCTAAACCCAACTGACTTTGATGCAAAGCATAACCTTGAACGTGCACTTGCCGAGCAAGAAAAAGAAGAAGGTGATGAGGACCAGCAACAGGAGAATCAAGAAAATCAGCCTCCTCCCGAGCCGAGCCAATATGCTATTGCCATGAAAGAACAAGCTGAAAAATTAGTGGCTCAGCGTAAGTATTCCGAAGCCTATAATTTGATGCAGCGAGCTCTCGAAGCCGATGAAACGGTGAGAGCTTTTAATGATTTCATAGAAAGAACGAAAAATGTTTCTGACATTAACTCCAATTGATAGTATGAAGAATTTACTTACTCTTACTTTTTCGATTCTGCTCGCCTCTTCGGCTTGGGCTCAATCTGCCGATGAATATTTCCATGGCGGAGCTCAGTCTTTTATTAATGCTGACCTTCAGACAGCTATCAATCAGGTCCAAAATGGGTTGAATAATTATCCTAACGATCCAAAGTTAAATGCTCTGATGCAAAAGCTTCAGGAAGAACAGGAGAAACAACAACAGCAACAGAATCAAGACCAGCAGCAGCAACAGCAGCAGCAAAACCAAGAGCAACAGGAGCAGGAACAACAAGAGCAAGAACAGGAAAACGAGGAACAGCAGGAGCAACAGGAACAGCAAGAAAGTGAAGGTGAAAATCAGGAAGAACAAGATCCACAGGACATGAACCCTGAAGACCTGAAATCACAGCAAATCAGCAAAGAGGACGCTGAAAAAATACTGCAAGCCCTGGCTCAAAAAGAAAAAGAACTCCTAAAAGAATTCAAGAAGAAAAAATCGGATGGAAGCGCCAAGCATGAGAAAGATTGGTAAGCTATTTTCTGTTTTTTTTCTGTTCATTGTACTAGCCTGTACCAATTCAATTCAGGCACAGAATATTACTGTCTCATCTTCCCTCTCAGAGACTAATATTTATTCGGGTGAGCAGGTTAGCCTTCAGGTTGTAATTTCAGGATCCAGCATGGGATCTGTTCAGCAACCTGCACTCCCCGAAATTGAAGGCCTCAGGTGGTTGCGTGGCAGCACATCAAGGGGACAAAAGTATTCACTGGTTAATGGAAACCCAACAGTAACCTACACATTTGGATATTCACTGATTGCTCAGTCTCCCGGAGAATACACGCTGCCTTCTATTCAAGTTGAGATTGACGGTTCTGAATATCGAACTCAGCCAGTAAACTTCAGGGTACTTGATCCTGCAACTATCAATTCAGGAGAGGCCGAACGTGCTCCCGAAATTTATGTTCGGCTTGAGCCAAGCACTAATTCTCCAGTTGTTGGTCAGCAGGTAGTTGTAGATGTTGTTCTTTATTTCAAAAATGGAATTGAAGTATCTTCATATCAACCTACGCCCGGCTGGAAAGCAGAAGGTTTCTGGAAAGAAGAACTCGAATATCCGCAACGAGCCCAAACATCCTCTACCATTGTTAATGGAGTTCGGTACCAGCGGGCACGACTTATACAATATGCCCTTTTCCCTACTAAATCGGGTGAACTTACACTCAGCCCCTTTGAAATAACGCTTTCGGTGAGGAAGCAAAGAAGTTCATCAGATCCCTTTGGGTTTGGGCTTGGGCAGGAGCGAATGAATATACAGTCAATACCCGTAGCTTTAGATGTACGCGCTCTCCCTGATCCTGGCAATGCTGAGTTTATAGGAGCCGTTGGAGACTTTGAAATCACCAGAGAAATCACCCCGAAAAATGCATTTGTAGGTGAGACTATTGAAATCACCACACGTATTACAGGAAGCGGAAATGTTCCCCTGATTAATAAACCTAATTATACATTTCCGGAAGAGCTCGAGAAATACAATCCCCAGCAAAGTTCTAATATTGACCGAAGAAATCGTCAGATTTCAGGTACCCGAACTTTTACTGACATTGTAATTGCACGGAATGAAGGAGAGTATTCCATCCCGGAAACCCGAATCGCTTATTTTGATCCTTCCGGAAACCGGTATCGGATAACAGAATTATCCCCATTGAACTTTATTGCAAAGCGGGATCCAAATGCGACTACCGTTGCCCAAACTGATTTACGGTTTGAGATTAAACCCATTACCGGACTTGCTCAATGGACTTCCACAAATCCTGAACCACTTTACCAAAAAGGCTGGGTTTGGACTCTTATCATATTACCGATTTTATTGACAGGTGGAGCTTTTGGCTTTAAGCATTATCAGGACCGCATGAGCACAGATATCGCTTTTGCTCGTTCAAGAACCGCATCAGACAAAGCTGACAAAACCTTGAAAGAAGCCGAAGCAACTGATGATTTGAAGCAAGGATATCACTTACTCGAAAAAGCACTTGTTCAGTTTATAACCGATAAGCTTAACTTACCACCGGCCGGATTATCTCATCAAGATATTATCACAAAAGTGGAAGGGTTCAATAAACCGGAAATCACTACCGAGTTAAAGCAGCTTTTAACTAAGTGTGAGACTATCGCTTATGCCCCAAATGCATCCCAAGAAACCCTGTCTGCTGATATCAATAAAACCAAAGAAGTCATAAAGAAAATTGGGAAACTGGTATGAGCCGAATTATGATTTCATTTATTTTCTTCTTGTTGATTGGATTTGGAGTTCAGGCTCAACAATCCACTCAAGCTACTTTTGATGAAGCCAACACCTTATTTGAAAATGGTGAACTGGGCGAAGCTATGAGTCTATATAAGTCCATTGCTACATCCGGCGAGGTTTCTGGAGCTTTATTTCTAAACATGGGAATTACTGCGGTGCAGCTGGACTCCATGGGATTAGCTAAGTACTACTTCTTAAAAGCCAGAGATTTTGAAACAACCCAGCAACAAGCAGAAACTGCGATCGATTATGTAAATAGCCAGTTTAGCCGTCAATCAGCCAAGCTCCCAAAACTACCCTGGGATAGAGCCGTGCAGTGGATAAATGATGTGCTTACCGCATCAGGATTATTTATAATCGGATTCTTCGTCACCCTCTCAGGACTGATTTTATTATATCTCGGATGGATGAATAAACTTCCGCTTGAAAAGACCTCCACAGCCATTCTGGTTTTGGTGATCGCAGGATCCACTTTGGCGGGGTTAGCTTTTTATGCTGACTATGTGAATCAACGATATGACGAAGCTGTTTTGGTTAGCAACTCACAGCGGGTTTTGCAGTCACCTAATACAGAAGCCACGCTCGAAAGTATTGCCTATGAAGGCTACGATTTGACGGTAGATCACTGGGAAAGTGAAAAACATCCTGATTGGCTGTACGTCAGGCTAGGAAACGGCCAATATGGGTGGATAAAAAACGAAGGACTTAAAATATTGTAAACTTTAATTGCAGGCAGAAGTTTAAGCTCAGCATGGTTATTTTTGCACCGGATTATTTTTTGCCTTTGCCTAACCATAAATAACGTTTTCTCTTAATGAGTACTACTCAAGAATATATTGATCAGAATAAAGACAAATTTGTTGAAGAGCTGTTTGAACTGCTTCGGATACCCAGTATCAGCACTGACTCCACTAAGAAAGAGGAAATAAAAAAAGCGGCTAGCTTTCTGGTTTCACAACTTGAAAGCATGAAATTGGAGACAGTCAAAACTTTTGAGACGCCCGGTAATCCGATTGTGTATGCCGAGCATTGCCCACATGATGACCGCCCTACGGTTTTGATTTATGGCCACTATGATGTTCAACCTTCTGATCCTGATGAATTATGGGATACGCCCCCTTTTGAACCAACGGTGAAAGACGGACTCATTTATGCCCGTGGTGCAAGTGATGATAAGGGACAAGCTTTTACTCATGTCAAAGCCCTTGAGTCTTTTGTTGAAACCGGTCAAGAAATCCCTGTAAACGTTAAGATTGTATTAGAGGGAGAAGAAGAAATTGGATCGCCTAATCTTGTCCCTTTTCTTGAAGCAAACCAAGATCTGTTGGCGTGTGATATGGTTCTCATTTCTGATACAGCAATGTTCGGGAAAGACCAACCCTCCATTACCTATGGCTTACGTGGGCTTGCATACATGGAAGTTGAAGTGGTTGGGCCAAATCGTGATTTACACTCCGGGGTATATGGCGGTGCCGTTGAAAATCCGGTAAACGTACTTTGTGAAATTATTGCAAAATTGAAGGATGAAGACGGTGTCATTCAAATTCCCGGCTTTTATGATAATGTAATCCCTCTTACCGAAACGGAACGGGAAACGTATAAACAACTTCCCTTTGACGAAGAAGAATATAAACGCACATTAGATGTTAAGGCCCTCCACGGCGAGAAAGGCTATAGTACTTTAGAAAGATCTTCGGCTCGCCCAACCTTAGATGTAAATGGAATTTGGGGAGGTTACACAAAAGAAGGAGCTAAAACGGTACTACCTTCCAAAGCTAACGCTAAAGTGAGTATGCGCCTCGTTCCAGATCAGCATCCCAAGGAAATTGCTAAAATGTTTAAAGAACATGTTGAGTCCTTAGCACCTGATACCGTGAAAGTTACTGTGAGTGAACACCACGGCGGCTTCGCTTCGGTTACGGATCTCGATTTTTACGGGCTTAAAGCAGGAGCCAAGGCTTTTGAAGACATTTATGGTACAGAAGCATTGTTTTCCAGAGAAGGCGGCTCTATCCCGATCGTTGCGGATTTTAAACGTGTTCTTGGAGTTGAATCCATCCTGATGGGCTTTGGATTGACAAGCAATGCCATCCATTCTCCAAACGAGAACTTTTCACTGAAAGATTTTCACCGAGGCATCAAAACTTCCGCCCGCTTTATGGAATTGCTTCCTGATTTTTCTTCTTAAGAGTTCTTAAGGGCGAAAGGAACTTCATCTGAGTCCGATGAATGTTTAAGGGTGGGGCATTTTGTATTCATCTTTTGGCGGATGTCTGCATTATGAATTTGTTTGCTATTTACAATCGTCAGACCGCTGAGACATCCTATCCCTGTTCAGGTTTTTTACTGAAGCGGTCGGACGAAATTGGACCAAAACCGTTCTGCGAAAATCTGTTTGATCCGTGTTATCTGCGTTCTATTCCTACGTAATCATTGACCTAAATATCAGTGTCCAGAACTATAGGTTGTCCTCGTTCAAAATTGTATAAAGTGAGTCTGCGAAGATTGTAATATCCCGTCCAGTAATTTCTAAGCGACTGAATGTAGCTCCTTCTGGCACTGTCCTTTTCGTTTTGGGCAATGAATAAGTTCGTCACATCAATCTTCCCAATCAGGTATCGGTTTTTTGCCACTTCATAGCGCCGGTCTGCAATTTCATCAGAAGTCTCCGCCAATTCAACCTGACTGCGAAGCTGAGAAAATTCCCTCACAGTACTCCTTACACTCAGGTCAAACTGAAGCTTTTGATAAGCAATAGTATTTGCTGTTGCAGCCTGTTGATTTCTTGCGGCCTGAATTTCTGCCGTATTCTTCCCCCAATTAAAAATCGGGATTTGAAATCCTAATGTGAAGAATTGGCGGTTTTGAGGGTCACTATATACATCCGCAAAATCTTCTGCTGTTTGGTTTAACCCATAACTAGCCTGAATACTTGCGGAAAAGCCAGCCTCTTTTCGAGCCTGATCATAGGACTGGTTGGCCTGAATCTCACTAAGCTCAAACTCCAAGGATGTGCTATTATTCTCCCTGGCAAGCTCCAGAGCTTTGTCAATATCGATGTTCAAAACGGGTGCATCTTCCGGTATAATTACTTCAACCGTGGTTTGATCCGGAATCCCTAAAAGCGCCTTAAAATTTTCTTCGGCTCGCTGGAAGTTTAGATTAGCCGTGGTAAGTGAAGTCTCAGCATTTCTTAACGCCAACTCACTTTGAAGCAGGTCATTTTCCGCAATACTACCTACCTGATATCGCCCACTTGAAATATTATAGATCGAATCGTTAACGGTGACGTTGAATTCAGCTACTTCAACATTGATCTTAGCCAAGAGAAAATCAAAAAAGCTTTGTGTTACATTGAAAGACAGATCTTCCATGTCTTCCACAAACTGTTTCTGAGCTATCTGGTAGCGAAGTGGTTCAATTTTATTTCTCCATTTTAGGCTATTGAACTGAAAAAGCGGCTGGAAGTAGGTAGCGACTAAAGGGGTACTTTGCCACCGATAAATGTTTTGGTCGTTGAGCCCTCCATCAAAAAGAATAAGCCGATTAATACCGCTCGATAGAGATAATCGCCCGCCGGTTGGCATTATATTTTGATTGATCGAGAGGTTAACCGATGATTGGGACTGACTCTCCTCTTGGTAGGTTGTTGTACCGTCGTCAAGCCTGTTGGCTGTAATCGCTCTGCTAAAACCCGGAACATCACCATCCAAATCAAGGCTCGGGAGTAAATCGGCACGAAATGATTTAAACCTCCATTTTGCTGAAACCAGCTGAAAGTTCGCTGCTCGGGCCAACGGGCTATTTTCTTTTGCGATAGAAATACTTTCGTCTAAAGTAAGCGTCCGTTGATTTTGAGCCTGTATGTTCAGCGAACCGAAGGCCAGGGCAATGATCAGAAGTCCAAAAAAATGCTTATTCATGTCGTAATGCGTGTACAGGGTCGTGTTGGGCCGCTCGTTTTGCCGGGTAATATCCAAATACTACCCCGATAACAACGGCAACTCCGAATGAAATTAAAATTGAAATAGGTGTTACCACCGTGGCTATCTCAGCACTAGCCTCAATTGCATAACTGAAAGCCATTCCCAGGATAATGCCAATCACTCCACCCGAGATACTAATGGTAAGAGCTTCTGTGAGAAACTGTAGTTCGATATCTTTTTTCTGTGCTCCAACTGCCATACGGACTCCAATTTCCCGATATCGTTCTACCACAGAAGCCAGCATAATATTCATAATCCCAATACCCCCAACAATTAAAGAGATCGATGCTATGGAGGAGAGCACAAGGTTAAAAATTCGCTTTGTTCTCTGCTCTTGCTGAAGAAGTTGTTCCGGTACAATAATTTCATAATCAACAACACCGTTATGGCGGCGTTTTAACATCCGGGAAAGAACTTCCGCTATAGAAACACTGTATTTTGAATCCGTGACGCGAACAATGAGTTTATCCAACTGGTGATAGTTCTCTGACCCAGCTTCCTCTTCCTCATCATTTCCTCCAAAAATCATAACGCGCATTCCGCCGCCGGCTGAGGCATCAATGTCATCTTTTGTAACCAACCCACGGTTCTTAAATCTCAACAAAATGGTTGTGGCAGGAGTAAAAATATCGAGATTATAATTACGGATACCCAGGCTTTGAATGTTCTCTGTTGTAAGTTCTTTCTTCTCTAAAACCCCAATAACAGTTAGCCAAAGGTTACCCACCTTTATCTTTTTACCCATCGGATCTTCTCCGGCAAAAAATTTGGCTCTTACATCGGAACCAATTATACAAACGGGAGATGAGTTTCGTATTTGTTCGGTGCTAAAATTATTTCCGTTTTGAATGGTGAAATTATTAATCTCAAAATATTCATCATTCACTCCCACAACTTTTCCGCTGCGCATCCGGGCATTTCGGATAAAGTTTGTATCAAAAATAATTTCAGGGCTTATATACTCTACCTCCGGCATAATTCGCTTAATGCTATTCAGATCCTGCAGCGTCAACCCAGGGGAGTATTTTCTTTGATTGCCTTCTGATTCGCCATCTTCACCAACCGTTCCTTCAACCTGTTCCATTATCGGCTGAATGATGACATTATTGGTACCTAATAGCTGCATTTGAGATAAGATCTCTTGCTGAGCTCCGGTTCCAATGGCGAGCATCGCAATTACCGATGCTACCCCAAAAATAATCCCCAATGAAGTAAGTAAGGCTCGAAGTTTATTGCGCTGAATCGCTTCAATCGCAATATCAAAATTGTAGAGTATTTTATTTAGCACGGAAGTTCCTTTATCGCTTAGTGATTGGTTCACTGAGCATCTTTCTCTCTACACCAGCGGTATCTTCAGGCACCGTCAGATATAACTCGTCATCTATAGATACCCCGTTATAAATAACTACTGAGTTGTCGTTCATCTCACCTAACTCCACCTGTTGCATCAATGGGTAAATTCCGTCTTTCTTAAATACAAAGCTTAAAGAGTCAACGGCATGAACAGCTTCGAGTGGCACAAACAGAGCATCATTCGTTCTGTTGATCAGGATTTTGTTGCTTGTGGTCATAGCCGGGCGCAGCAAACTGTCTCTCTCATTTATTTCAATTATTACTTCAAACACTTTGGAGTCATAATTTTTTCTTTGCTCTCCAATGTTTGCTACATCCGTAACGGTACCGGTTAGCTTTTTATCCGGAACTGCATCTAGCCCAATAGTTACTTTCTGGCCTAACGCTACTTTTTGAATGTCCACTTCGTTGATATATGTCACAGATTCCATCACCGAGAAATCAGGCAATTCGGCTACTACCGGACTCCATGCACTTATCTGTTCTCCTTCTGTAATCTTAGATCCGTCCCAGTTTCGGCGATATATCACCATCCCTTGATCAGGAGCATACACGGTAAACTGAGTCATTAACTCCCTAATCTTTCTGATCTCATTTTGTTTCTTGGTGAGCTCAGCTTCTACTTCACGAAGTTTAGCTTCATTCTGCTTTACCTTAGTCTGATAATTTTTTGTCTCCTGGGCTAACTGGCGCCGTGCTTTATCTAAAGAAATCTCTGCTTGCCGCTGTACTGCAGGTGACTCATACTGCGACTGATCTACCTCAATCTGGCGTTCTTCTAACGCAAACTCCAGGTTGATCAAATTATCCCTGGCCTGCGATAACTCAAGCGTACTATCTAACTGCGCCTGAGTAACCTGAGATTCAGCACTTTGCAGATCAAGTTGTGCATCCTGAAGTTTACCCATGATTTCAGAACGATCAAGTTCCGCAATGAAGTCCCCCTCTTTAACGATGGTTCCTTCTGGGATTAAACGCTGTATTGTTAAGTTATTTACACGAAACTCGCGGACGCCCTGAGGGCCGGTTATTTCTGTAGAATTTTTAGCTCGAAGTTCTCCGGTGCTCGTTACATCAACAACAAATTCACCCTGTGATGGGCGGGTTGTAAGCTCAATAGCTTCTGTACTTTCCCCTCCGAATATGAACCAAGCCCCTAATGAGAGGACAAATGCGATAGCCGGAATTAAATATTTTTTCTTCATGTGGTAAATAGTTTAAAAAAGTGAAGCTAAATATACTTCTTTTATACATTGACGAGTGTACTAAGTAAATAGTTTTACAAGTACGCTAATGTATTGATTTTATTGTCTTATAAACAATAAATATATGTGAATAGTGAAAAATCACTCCTGACTCTGCATTAAAACATCCCCAAACGATATTTCTTCTGCCGCAAGAATGAGCATAGTTGTGGGAAGGCCCTTTAATCGCTCCTGCATTTTTTCGTAATAGGCTTCGAAATTTTCGTCCGGTTGCGCCATCCCCAGAAAAACCAGATCTGCATCTTTTGAAGATTCGTGCAAAATTTCGTCAAAGGATCGGCCTTCTGAAACTAAGATTTCGGCAGTAGCGCCGGTTCTGGCTTTTTCAATAAAACCGGAGACATTTCGATAAGCGTCTTCGGCTGCCTTTTCGGAGTCAACCACCATTTTGATCCGCACTTCCGCATCCCACCAATCGCGGCTAGTCTTTAATAAATAGGCGGCTATCATCATCAACCCGCCATTTCCTTTTAGACCGCCCCACCAAACATCAATTGTTTTCTTCTCCCCATAACCTTTCTCCTTGTCATCATGCACTATGATTATATTTCTTTTAAGCCGGTGAAAGTTTTGAATCATCTTACAATATTGCTTCCGAATTTTAAGGTCTTCACTATCACCCAAAATAATGGTGTTGGGCACCAAAGCTCCCAATCCATATGCTTTAACTAGCCTTTCCGCTCCTTTAAAAGCATCGGGTTCTGAAGTAACTCGCACCAAAGCTTGCACACTTCGGCTTGCCAGGAAATCTCTTATGGACTTCTCCATTTGTGCGATTTTTTCTGGAAGGATATTTTTGCTTGTCAAAACCGTAGCGATCGTCATTAATCCACGGTTATGGGTTAGTGATAGAGCAAAATCAATAAGGTGCCATCTTTTGGTGGGCGCTCCGGTAAGTACTAATGGATTGGGTCGCCATGTTTTTGCCTCCTCACTGGAACCTAAATGAAGCAGTCCCGCACGGGTAATAGCCATCCAGATTCCACGCCTTACATCACCCCAAGCCGACTGTAGCTCTCTACGCTCTAGCCATACATAAATCGCTATTACAAACAGGAATGCAATGCCGGTAGCCAAAGCATTGATTAAAAACATAACACTAACACATCCTAATGCTCCCAAAATGGAAAACGCCCAGTGTACTTTAAACTCGGGCCGAAATGAAGGACTCTCAAGTAATCGCTCTATACCCGCTGTGATATTCAGGACTCCATAGGTCGTTAAAAAGAACATGGTAAGAATTGGAGCAATCAGGTTTAAATTCCCAAAATAAACAGCCGCAAGTGCAACCCCCAGTGTTACTATAGTTCCTATACGCGGAGTGTCATCCTTGCCATCACCACGACCTAACCATCCTAACCAACGGGGCAATACTTTATCACGGGCAAGAGCCTGCAAAACTCTTGGGGCGCCCATAATACTCCCAACCGCACTTGATAAGGTAGCCCCCCAAACACCAATCAAAATAGCATCTCCCCAATACGAAATCTTTCGCATAATTAATGGGTCTTCTATCAACGTGAGTGCATCTGCTCGGGTTGCTAAGATGATTGGAAGGACCATGTAAATCACATAACCAACACCAATGGCATAAAATGTACCTTTTGGTATCGATTCTTTGGGATCCTTTAGATCTCCGGACATATTGACTCCGGCCATGATACCAGTTACGGCAGGGAAAAATACCGCAAAAACAACCCAGAACCCGGCCGAATTCTCAGGTGACGCTCCCCACATTTCTATACTTGACTGCTCAACGGGACTTCCAAAAATCAGTGAAAGCAAGGAGAGCACAATCCCAAACATGATGAAATACTGAGCCCGAATTGCCGCTTTAGCTGAAATTAAAGCCAATAAAGCCACTGCTATGGTTGTGACGATACCTACAACTTTTATGCTCAGTTCAGGGAAGACGCCTACCACACTTTCAGCAAAACCGATGGTATAAAGTGCAATTGAAAATGCCTGGGCAAGATATAATGGGATCCCAATTGCCCCGCCTGACTCAATTCCAAGCGAACGGCTTATCATGTAATATGCCCCTCCTGTTCTTACCCGCTGGTCGGTTGCAATGGAGGCAATAGAAAGGGCTGTCAAAAAAGTAATGGACGTTGCGATGGTTACGATAAGAAGAGTACCAATCAGCCCAACATTACCTACTACCCATCCAAAACGCAGGTACATAATAACCCCGAGGATGGTAAGAATAGATGGGGTGAATACACCGCCAAAAGTACCCAGCCCTTCGCTGGAAGATTTAACTACCTCTTGAGCCTCGGGCACATTTCTCTTGAAAATATTATTCTTCATCAAAATAGGATGAAGGAATACTCAGGGCACGATTTACAAACTTGATATGTGAGGAAATAAACTGCTTAGTCAATGAGGGTGTTGTCAACCAAGCCGGATTTCATATCGTAAGATGTTCCAGGCTGAGTGTTATCCAGTATTTCTTTTGGATCGTTATTCTCATCAACTATAACTACTCTCGGCTTATGCTCTTTAGCTTCTTCCGGAGTCATCTCGGCATAGCTGATTACAATAATTCTATCCCCAACATGGGTCATGCGAGCAGCGGCTCCATTCAGGCAGCAAACACGACTTCCTCTCTCTCCCGGAATGGTGTAAGTTTCTAAGCGAGATCCATTTGTGATATTGAGCACCTGCACTTTTTCGTAGGGCAGAAGATTAGCGGCATCCAGCAAGTCCTGATCGATAGTAATACTACCTTCATACATCAGGTTGGCTTCGGTCACTGCCATTTGGTGCAGTTTTGATTTAAACATCGTGATCTTCATGGTGCTACTTTCAGAGGTCTAAAATTATATTATCAATGAGGCGAGTCTTTCCTAAATAAACAGCGCCGGCGAGTATATATGTTTTCCCAGGCTCCAATTTCTCTACTGGATGCATCTCTTTCTGTGAAAACACATTAAGATAATCATTTTTGAATCCTTTCGCTTCCAACTCATCCTGCTGGTGTTTTAACAATAATGAGGGCTCATCCACTCCATCCCGAATTTGCTTCTCTACATACTGCAGTGCCCGATATAGACTTGGCGCAATCTTCCGCTCCTGATCACTCAAGTAAGCGTTACGGCTACTAAGAGCTAACCCATCATTAGCACGTGCAATAGGTCCGGCAATCAGTTTTATGTTATGGTTGAATTCTTCCACCATTTGGGAAAGGATCTGAAACTGCTGGATATCTTTTTGCCCGAACACGGCAAAATCCGGTTTTATAATGTTAAAGAGTTTATTCACCACCAACACAATCCCTTCAAAAAAACCGGGGCGACTTACCCCATCCATATGTTCATTAAGCGTATCTATCTTGATGCTCAAATATTTTTTATCTGAGCCATACATGATTTCGTCATTTGGAGTAAAAACCGCTGCAACGCCTTCCTTTTCACAGGCCTTCAAGTCTTCTTCCATTTGGCGGGGATAGCTCTCAAAATCTTCATTAGGGCCAAACTGCTCGGGATTTACATAAATTGAGACAACTACCTCGTCAGCATTCTCTTTAGCTAAACGGATCAGTGATAAGTGTCCTTCATGCAAAGCACCCATAGTTGGCACAAAAGCTATGGTTTTGCCATCGGCTCTTAAACCGGCAACCGCTTCTCGAATTTCATTTATGGATGCAATTTGCTTCATGCTCAAATAAAAAGAGACGCCAATTTCATAGCGTCTCCAAATTTTACGAAGATGAGAATTCTATTTAAACCGAACGATCCATATCAAAATCTTCCAGAATCTCTTTGATGCGATTCAAGAAAGCTCCGCCATGGGCGCCGTCAATAATTCGGTGATCATAACTCATAGATAGATACATCATATGACGGATCGCAATTACATCTCCGGCTTCGGTTTCCATAACAACGGGGCGTTTTTCAATAGCGCCGGTTCCAATAATGGCAACTTGTGGCTGATTTATAATTGGTGTACCCATCAAGTTCCCAACACTTCCGTAATTGGTTAAAGTGATAGTACCGCCTACCAAGTCATCAGGACTTAATTTCTTGCTTCGGGCTTTTTCAGCTACTTCATTAACTGCATTTGCAAGACCAACCAGGTTTTTCTCCTGAGCTTTCTTAATTACAGGCACAATCAGTCCGCCTTCACCTCCGGTTCCAAGCGCTACCGCAAGGCCAAAGTTAATGTCTTTCTTAAGGTGAATTTCATCACCATTTACAGAACTGTTAATTAGTGGAAATTCAAGCATCCCTGTTATAATAGCTTCTACAAACAGTGGAGTAAATGTCAGTTTAGTGCCGGTTTTATCAAAGAACTTGCCTTTATTGGCATTTCTCCATCGCACCATATTAGTAACATCCACCTCAGCAAAAGTAGTTACATGAGCAGAGGTCTGTTTTGACCGAACCATATGCTCCGCAATCATCTTCCGCATGCGGTCCATTTTTATAATCTCAACATCACCGGAAGGTGAGTGAGATACATCCAGCTGACCTGCTGATATTGACCCGTCTGAAGACTTCGATGTTGAAGTTGGCTTACTAAGTCCACCACCTGAAGGTTTGCTCTGCTGTGCTGGTGCAGAAACTTTCCCGGATTTTCGATCATCTACATATGCCAGAATATCTTTTTTAGAAACCCGTCCACCTTGACCTGAGCCATCAATACTCTCAAGTTCTTGCTGACTGATTCCTTCTTCTTTTGCTATTGACCGAACTAGTGGTGAATAAAATCTTCCATCATCACCTACACGCTGTGGCTCTGACCCACCGGAACTTCCATTTGAAGAAACCGCAGCAGGCTGTGTTTCTTGTTTAGCCGGCTCAGCTTTGTCTTCTTTCTTAGGAGCTGAGCTGCTTGATTTAGGACTGGCCGAAGCACCCTCACCTGTAGCAATTATTGCGATGGTTTGACCAACCTCAATCGTGTCATTTTCTTCGGCGAGAATTTCAACCAGTGTACCTGCCGTTGGAGAAGGTACTTCGCTATCAACCTTATCAGTTGAGATCTCTAAAAGTGTTTCGTCTTCTTCTACCTTATCGCCTACCTGCTTTGACCAGCCGATTACTGTAGCTTCAACAACAGACTCACCCATTTGAGGCATTTGAACTTCAATACGTTCGCCTTCGTCTCCACCACCTGAGCTTGGTGCCGGGGCAGACTCTTCTTCAGGCTCAGATTCTTCTGTAGCCGGCTCTTCGGCTTTAGCTTCATCAGTTCCACCAGAGGATACATCCCCTGCAGCATCTGCATCGGTTTCAATAATGGCAATCGGTTTTCCTACTTCAATCACATCTCCTTCTTCAGCAAGTACTTCAACAAGTACACCCGCCTCAGGAGAGGGCACCTCAGTGTCTACCTTATCGGTAGCAACTTCGAGCAAGGTTTCATCCACCTCAACAGTATCACCAACGTTTTTGGCCCACTCTATTACTGTGCCTTCCATTACCGATTCGCCCATTTGGGGCATAACCACTTCTACCTTCGCCATAAAATTGTTTTGTTTTCGCCTGTAAGGCGGTTTTTAAGGAATTTTCAACGGACCCTAAAGTTCATGATAATTCCAATTAGTTCAAAATAAGTATCGTTCCTTTAAAATTTGGAAAAGCGCTTTTTTAGAGGGCTAGACAACCCATACTTATTTAAATTATGTTACATGCGGCTTCTTATGAGAGTTCAGCAATTCTTAGTTTACTATTCAAATGGGGCTCTGTTTTTTGCATGTGCAAAATTGTGATGGATAGCTTTAAAGTTTTTCAGATCCCCAAACCAGTTCATTGCCTCTTCATTTTGAATTTTTGTAAGCTTATCTAATGTATATGCATGCCAACTACTGAAAGGCCAGTCGCTTAGATTTTCAGTGAAGCCGTGGTGGATGGGGTTGTTATGAATGTAAGCGATAAGGCGGATGAAGTATTCATCGGAGTGAATTAGTTTTCTTTGAAATGGTCTTTTGAATAATGAGCCCTTTCTATCATACATGTTGTTATAAGCTTTGGTGTATCCGTTGAACAAGTTACTAAACTGTTGAGATACCAGACCTGACAGGTTTTGGAAACCTGTCAGGTCTTTGCTCTTTTTAGATTTTTTCTCTCTATAAAAATCTTTCAATACATCCTCACTTTTCACCCGCACCATCAAATGCAGGTGATTAGGCATTAAGCAATAGGCAAAGGTGTCAACTACAGGGTGTACATGGTATTGATACTTCTCTAAAAAATAGTTGTAATTTTCTTTACTCCGGAAGAGATCTTCATCACCATTTGCATGTGTCCAGATATGATAGGTATGCCCCGATGTTAATGGAATTACCTGTTTTGACATAGTCGCTGTTATTTTCATACCTGATAGCTTTTTAAAGACCTATCGGGTATAGGTTTTACACAAGTTCTCTTATCAAATAGTAAGAGCGTCAAAACGCATATTCCTTACAAACTAAATTTTATGTCGACGTCAGACCTCATAATAGTTCAACGTTCTTCAGGGTTTGTCCTCATTAATGATTTTGTTAACTTCGAAAAGTTAGTCACTCAGCATAAATAAAAGACTCGGCATTATGATATCGCAAGAATTACAAGAAATTATTGATGAAGCTGACCTCCATATGGACGAAGCAACAGGATATTTTAAAAAAGAATTATCACATGTAAGGGCAGGAAAAGCTAGCCCGGCTCTGCTTGAGGGCATCAAAGTAGAATATTATGGTTCCCAAACACCGCTACAGCAGCTTGCTAATGTAAGTGCTCCCGAAGCTCGCCTGCTGGTTGTACAGCCTTATGATAAAAGTGCCATGGAAGATATTGAAAAAGGAATTATGTCGGCCGGACTTGGACTCAACCCAAACAACGATGGCGAGCGTATTTTAATCCCACTTCCTGTTTTGACTGAAGAACGTCGTAAGGAATTGGTCAAGCATTCAAAAGACATTGCTGAAAAAGCAAAAATCAGCATCCGAAATACACGCCGTGACGCCAATGACTCCATCAAGAAAAAAGTAGAAAGCGAGTCCCTTTCTGAAGATTCAAAGTTCGAAGCTGAATCAGAAGTGCAGACACTTACTGACAAATACACTGCCAAAGTGGATGAGTTAGTTGAGAAGAAAGAAAAAGAAATAATGACTGTGTAAGGGATACGAGTTGCGGGTTACGGGTTGTTCTTACCTTTTCAACTCTATTGCCATCTTTTTAAAATGTATTTATGAAAAGTTATACAGACTTAGATATATACAAGATGGCTTATGAGCTGGCACTTGAAGTTCATAAACTCACAATGACCCTTCCGAAATACGAAATGTATGAGCAGGGGAGTCAAGTTCGTCGTTCATTGAAAAGCATAAAAGATAACATAGCAGAAGGGTATGGGAGAAGACGGTATAAAGATGAGTTTATTCGATTCCTGATTTTTGCTAATTCTTCTTGCGACGAAACAGTCTCTCAGCTCAACATGATCAGTGATATTCACTTTAAAGAAAATCCTCTTACTGATTTATTGAACAGATACGATATATTAGGACGCAAAATTAATAGTTTCATCAATTATGTTGAAACGAGCTGGAAAATAAACTAACCCGCAACTCACACCTCGCAACCCTAACAAATGTATATATCCGAACTCGATCTTCAGGGATTCAAAAGTTTCGCCCATAAAACAAAGGTGAAGTTTGATAGCGGAATTACGTCTATTGTAGGCCCCAATGGTTGTGGGAAGTCTAATATTGTTGATGCACTGAGATGGGTTTTGGGCGAGCAGCGACCTTCCTTGTTACGTTCCTCTGCGATGGCTAACGTTATTTTTAATGGAACTGCTCAGAAGAAAGCCCTTGGGATGGCTGAAGTATCCCTGACTTTTGTGAATGACAAAGGGATTCTGCCAATCGAGTATAGCGAGGTAACCATTACCCGTAGGCTTTACCGCTCCGGAGATAGTGAATATCTGATTAATAACACTTCCTGCCGGCTTAAAGATATTATGGAGCTTTTTATGGACACGGGGATGGGTTCAGATGCCTACTCTGTGATTGAGCTCAGGATGGTTGAAGAAATTCTTAATGATAAAAACAACGACCGCCGTCGTTTGTTTGAGGAAGCCGCCGGTGTTACCAAGTATAAAGATCAGCGAAAGAAAACCATCCGAAAGCTGGAATCAACGCGGAAGGATTTACAACGGGTTGATGATTTATTGGTTGAACTCCGCAAAAAAGCTCGGTCTCTTGAAATTCAAGCTGAAAAAGCTGAAAAGGCAAAGGTTTATAAAGATGAACTTGAGATCAAAGACAAAGCGCTGACCCTTCATGAGTTCAACAAGATAAAGTCGGAGCTGGAGCCTCTTAAAGAGCGTATCTCCAATGCAGATAAAGAAAAGAAGGAGATTACAAAAGCTGCTGAAGATCTGGAAGAGGCCGATGAGAAGTCCCGTAAGGAACTCATTGAAAAAGAGAAGCAGCAGGCCGAGGCACAGCGCCGGGTAAGTCAACTCCATAATGCTATTCGGGAGGCTGACACCAATCTCCGAATCACCAAAGAGAAAATTGAGAACGAGAAAAAGGTGATTACGGAATATGGCAAAGACATTGAGCAGGGAAAAAAGGATTTAAAGGAACTCAACGAACTGCTCGATTCAAGTCGTAAAAAGCTGGAATCTTTTGATGATGATTTAGATAAATCAGAGAAAGCGCTCGAAGATTCGAAGAAGAAATACGGACAGATTCAGCAGCAATATAATCGTGAACGATCTGAGCTTTATGAGATCGAGGTGCAGATTAGTGCTACCAATAACGAACTCAATCAACTTCAAACCAAACGGATTAAAATTGAGAGCCGCCTGGAAAATACCGAAGGCGATTTAGAGCGAATTAATAACGAGATTGTTGATCTGAATGATGAGATCGACAACATGAATGGCGAGCAAGGGCTGATTGAAAAGAAACTCGAAAAACTGGTTGTAGAGCGGGATGAGCTTGAGGAAGAATTAGAAACATCCCGCGAAAAACGAGAGCAGTTTGCCGAGAAGCAGAACGAAATTAAAGACGAGCTCCGCACCCTTCAAAGTAAAAGAGAATCGCTGGAATCTGAGATCCGATTGATGAACGATCTCGCCAGTTCGAATGAAGCTTTTCCAGGCAGCGTAAAATTCCTGATTGAGAATCACCGATTTGAATTCAAGGAAATGACGACTGTTTCAGAAGTTTTTAATACCGATGAAAAGCATGCCGTCGCCCTCGAGTCTGTGCTTGGTGATGTCCTGAACTTCGTGGTTGTTAAAACACTGGATGAGGCCAAGCAAGCAGCTAAAATCCTTAAAGAAAATGATAAAGGCCGAGCGACTTTTATTCCGCTCGACCAGCTTGCAGCAACCTATCCCGTTAAAGATGGAAGTCTTTTTGATCAGGTGAAATCGAAGCGGGAATATTCTGCCTTGAAGCAGTTACTGCTTGGGAATGCCATGGTTTTTGATTCCGTGGAGGATGCTTACGCCGGCACTAAGAAAGATGATGAACTTATTGGCGTGACCTATGAAGGCGAAGTAGTCACCAATTCCCGATTCTTCCAAAGTGGAAGCAAAAGTAAAAATGCCGGAATTCGCGTTGGACTGAAAGACAAAATCGAGAAGCTCGAGAAAGAGGAAGCCAAGACTACCAAAGAAATTTCCAAGCTTGAAGATTACCTTCAGCAAATTGTAGAGAAATACGAAAAGCTGGATATTGGGGAGCTCAGTAAATCACTCAAAGAGAAAGAGCAGGAAGTCCGCCGACTGGAGCAGCAACAGCACAGCTTATCTTCCAAAGTTCAGGTATATCAAAAGAATATTGGCGAACTGGTAAATCGTAAAGATAACCTGAAAAGCAGTGAAGGGACTGCTCAGGAAGAACTGGATTCCATTCAGCCCAAACAAAAAGAACTGCAGCAGAAAATGCTGGAGATGGATGAAAAGCAGCAGGAGAAAAAAGAACTTCTTGAAACGCTGGAAGAAGAACGCTCCATAGCCCAAACCCGATATAACGACACTCAGCTAAAGCATCAGGATCTTAAAAATAAAGTTGAGAACCTGGAGCGGGAAGTTCAACGAGCAGAATCCGGCATTGAGAATGTAGAACGGCGAATCAAAACCCGTACTTCCATGACCGAGGAAAGTAAGGAAGAGATTGAAACGCTGAGTGCCCGTATCAAAGAGCTTCAAGCCAGTATTGAGAAGAATGCCGAGGCCAAAGAGAAGGCGGATGAAGCTCTTCAGAAAGCGGAAGAAGCGGCAGCCAAACAGCGAGGCAAAATCAATGAAATTGAGAAGGAGCTGAAGGAAGTCCGCCGAAAGAAAGAGGTGAATATGGAGCTGGTTCACCACCTTGATATGGCGTGTGAAAAAATGGAGATGCAAAGTCAGGCTCTTTCCGATCACATCTGGGAAACGTATGGAATCCTGATGAAGCAGATTGAGGGCGCTGAAATGCCTGAAGATAAAACGCCGGAAGAAGTTAAGGAGCGCATCAGCTGGCTAAAGCAGAAATTGAATAGCATTGGCGAAGTTAACCCGCTGGCCATCGAAGAATATAAAGAAGAGAAAGAGCGCCTTGATTTCTATGAAGAACAAATTCAGGATTTAGCAGAGGCCGAAGAGCAGCTTCTCGAAACCATTGACGAGATCAACGAAACAGCAACCCAGCGGTTTAATACTACCTTTGAGCGCATCCGTGTAAACTTCCAAAAGGTTTTCAAGACTCTTTTTGAAGCGGATGACTACTGCGATCTGATTATTGAGGAAGATGTAGAAGATCCGCTGGAAGCTCGTATTGAAATTAAAGCTCAACCTCGCGGTAAACGCCCATCCGGGATTTCCCAGCTTTCAGGCGGAGAAAAAACGCTGACCGCAATTGCACTTCTATTTGCTATCTATCTGGTAAAACCTTCCCCGTTTTGTGTTTTGGATGAGGTTGACGCTCCACTGGATGACGCTAATATCGAGCGCTTTGCTAAAATGATTAAAGAGTTTAGCGAGCAGACTCAGTTTATCATCATCACACACAACAAAAAGACCATGAGTAAGGCTGAGATGATGTACGGAGTCACTATGCCGGTCACCGGTGTAAGTCGCCTTGTTGGGGTGAAGCTGGACGAAGTGGAAGATGTGCTGTAAGAACATTGAACAAGGAACATTCAACATTGAATGTTGAAGTGTTTTTTTATTTGTCAGTTTAACCTTTAGATCACTTAACGCCATGATTATTCAAAAGCTTTCCTTTCTTAGTTTTTTGATTCTTTTAATGGGATGTCAAGCACTGGAAAAATCCCCCGCATTTGAATCCCTTCCTCTTTCCGATCAAACGGTGACAATGCTGGGCGATACCATCAAAACGGACATTCAGCAGATACCCGAGCGTTATTTAATTAGGATTGATTCGCTGAGCTCATTGGCACTTGAGGAGAATGAGGTAGTAGATCATCTAATTTGGGAAGCGCGTAAAACAGCTTATTCCGGAGATTATCGACAGGCTGTTCAGCAATTCACAGATGCGATTCAACAATTTCCGAATTCAGCGAGATTATACCGCCATCGAGGACACCGATATTTAACCCTCCGCGCTTTTGATTTAGCGATTGATGATTTTCAAATGGCCGCACAGTTATTTCGTGGTAAAGATGATATTACCGAGCAAGATGGCATGCCGAATGCTCAAAACATTCCCCTGAGTTCGCTTCAAACCAATACCTGGTATCACCTTGGGTTGGCTCATTATTTGAAGGGCGAATACGATCAGGCAAACCTTGCTTATGCAAACGGACTTCAAGTTGCTAAAAACACCGACATGCGGGTCGCCTTTATCTACTGGAAGTATATGACTCTCCGTAAACTCGGTCGCGATATGGAAGCAGGTAATCTGCTGTCACAGGTTTCACCGAATATGCAACTGATTGAGAATACCAGTTACCATGAATTACTGATGGTCTTTAAGGGTGTTTTTAGTCCTGATGAATTATTAGGAGATGAAAATACCGCTCTTGATAACGCCACTCTCGGCTATGGACTTGGGTTCTGGCATGACATAAACGGCAGACCCGGACGTGCTCAACAAATTTGGCAAAATGTATATGACGGTGGAAACTGGGCGGCATTTGGATATATAGCCAGCGAAGCGGAGTTGGCTCAAAATTAAATGGGGTGGCTGGCGTTTGAGGTTTTTCGCAGAATTTAAATCACAACGCCTGATCTACATCTTCCCAGATATCTTCCACATGCTCAAGCCCAATTGACAGGCGAATGAGTCCCTGAGTAATGCCAACCATTTGGCGTTCTTCTTCCGAAAGTTTGGAATGAGTTGTAGAAGCGGGATGTGTGGCGATGGTTCTTGAGTCACCCAGATTAGCAGTCAGAGATAGCATTTCAAGTGAGTCCAGAAAGTTCTTACCTGCCTCCAATCCACCCTTGATTCCAAAAGTCACAATTCCCCCGCCCATCGACATTTGTTTTTGGGCGATGTCGTATGCCGGATGAGTTTCCAAAAATGGATATTTTACCCATTCCACCTGATCGTGATCCTGGAGCCGTTTCGCAACTTCAAGGGCGTTTTGAGAATGACGCTCCATACGAATCTGCAAGGTCTCTAAACTCTTAGAAAGCATCCATGCATTGAATGGCGAGAGGCAGGGCCCTGAATGCCTCGCAAAGGCTTCAATTTCATCAATAAGCTCCTGCTTTCCTACAATCGCGCCACCCAAACCACGACCTTGCCCATCTATGTACTTCGTAGCAGAGTGAATAACCAAATCAGCCCCAAATTCAATCGGGTTTTGAATCACCGGGGTGGTAAAGCAATTATCAACTACGTAAATAAGATTGTGCTTTTCCGCGATCTCTTTGGCCTTCGCCATGTCGATGATATCCAGCGCCGGATTCGATGGGGTTTCGAGGTAGATAATTTTAGTGTTTGGGGTGATGGCATCTTCCCAAGTGTCCATTTCTCCGGCTGACACATAATTGGTCTTTATGTTCCACTTCGGAAAAATCTGGGTAAATAATTTATGGGTTGAGCCAAATACAGATCGGGACGAAAGCACCTCATCACCGGCATCTAACAGAGCTGCAAAGGTTGAAAATACAGCAGCCATTCCGGAGGCCGTTGCCCATCCGGCTTCCGCTCCTTCCAGTAAAGCAATTTTATCAATAAACTCATCTACAGTGGGGTTTGAGTACCGGCTATACACATTCCCATCTTCCTCTCCTGCAAACATAGCTCGCATGTGCTCGGCATTGTCAAACACATAGCTGGAGGTCATGTAAATAGGCGTGGCGTGCTCTCCAAACTTTGTGCGTTCGGTTTGGGTGCGGATGGCTTTTGTTTCCTTACGTTTCATGTTTTAAGTGTTCGGGTGTTTGAGTGTTTTAGTGCGAAGGCGTTGAGCTATATTTATAACCTAAACACTTTCACACTTAAACACATTTAGTTTCCAACAAAGAAAACAGCATTCCCAAAAAGCAGTTTACCATTATGCCAGAACCCGCGGAACAATGGATTATCTACCATATAAACTACATTCCCCCTACCCATATTTTGAACTCCAAAGGCTAAGGTATGCTCTAAAGATTCTTTGGCTTTATTTCCTACAAAACCACTTCGGTGCGCTCCAGGCTTTGCTGCGCCAACATTCCAGCCATTTTCTAAATAATCGTATGCTGAGGATCCCAGCTTTAGCGACATATATTCTTCCTCATACCCAAATGCGAGTGGATGCGAAGTGTCCATCGTGATTTCATAAATACTGCCGGGATTCGAATATTGAGCTCGTTCCCGTGAGGCCTCTCCATATTTTTGAAGCTTATCTTCAGGATTTTCACCTTCAATTTCTTCTTCTCTTTCCTTGAGCTCCAGATTAAAACCATCCTTACCAACCAGATCATTATTTGCATTGCCCAAGGCTATGAGTGTACCACCATCTCGAACCCAATCTGTGATAGTTTCAAGCTCATCGCTACCCAAAACTCCATAGGTGTCCGGCAATATCATTACATGATAATCACTCCAATCTACTGAGCCAACATCTTCAGCATCAATCAAATTCACGGGGTAATTAATCTGCTGATCAAAGTAATTCCAAATGTGGCCTACCATGTTTGAACTGGTTCCGTCACCGGAAAGAAGTGCAACTTTAGGGGCTTCGATATATCGAACTGACGAGGACCCAAAGTCTTTACCTGAATCCACAAAACCAGTAGCCACCGGGGTGACAATTCGATTCAATAATCCGGCTTCATCTTTAACGATTTGATCAAAGTTACTGCCCAGCTGTTCATTTCCATTTCGGGTGATAATGAGCGTTCCGGGTGCATATTGCTTTCCGTTCAAGCTAAAAGCTTTTTCTGCATATCGAACGGCGACTCCTTCATCCAGCAGCCTGGCCAGATATCTTAAATCTTCTATGGAATTCCATTTTGCGAGGTAGGCATAGGGTTTGTCTATAACGGGTGTGAGCTCGTCTTCCATACTCATGGAAAGTGGGCGGGTTTCTACCTGTCCTTTGATTGCATATCCATCTACCCCATAGGCATAATGTGTTTCCCAGGCAGTAATGTCGTAAGTAAGGGAATCAGCTAATTCCGGCTTCGGCTCAAATAATACACGCACTAATGTGCCTTTGGGTTGATAGGTACTTATTACATAATCTCCTTCCTCTATAGACACTCGTCCGGTTTCACCGTTGCTGTAGTCATAGCCATTTGCATTGGAGGAGCGGGAGGCAACACCAAACTCAATTTCCTGATTTAACAAGTAGCGCAAAAGGCTGGATACTTTATCCGGATTGCTGCTCTTCTTCACAATGAATGTCTTGTACTCACCCGCACCATTTTGGGTAGTACTCGTAAAGTAATCAGAGAATTCCTGTATCACCTTTTGGTGATTTTGAGAAGTGATTTCTATCGTTGACAATCCGCTTACGCTGTGATGAGTAAGGCGGTCTTTCAGTGTCAACGTATCCCCTTCGGCTGTTATCACTCCACGGCCACCGGAGCTGTGCCCGGCTTGTTCGTAGGTCATCCCAATAGCACCGTTGAAAGTAGGCCAGGTATCGCCGTAGCTGGGATAGAACAAGTCAAAAACTTCGCGGGTGAAATAAAGCCAGTTTTCTTCATCAAAATACTTGGTGTGATTTTTCCCAATCATCGTCTGGAAGTCACGCTGCCAGTCCGTAATCGCCATATGCATTGGCTCTGCTGCAGGTGCAAAGTAATAGGGAGAGTTGTAACCCTGCTCGTGGAAATCAACATGAACATGAGGCATCCATTGGTTGTAAACTTTAACCCGCTGCTGACTTTCTACCTGTGTTTGCCATGCCCAATCGCGATTCAAATCAAAATAGTAGTGATTGGTTCGCCCACCCGGCCACGGTTCATTGTGCTCTCTGGTTTCGGGATGAACGTTTTTCTCTTCACCAACCACACTTCTAAACCAATTCACGTAGCGATCACGACCATCCGGATTTACCATTGGATCCATGATCACAACCGTATTTTCTAACCAGCCGGCATTTTCAGCTACTAATTTATACACCGTATTAAGGGCAGCCTCGCTGGATGAAGTCTCATTGCCGTGTACGTTATAGCTCAGCCATACAATTGCTTTTTGATTCGTGGTAGGAGTCCCTTCCTCTAAATCGGCCAGCCGTAAATTATTGACACGTATTTCTTCCAGGTTTTGGTGATTTCCTTGGGATGTAACTACAGCATATACCAACTCACGCCCTTCATTGGTTTTTCCATATTCAGTCAGCGTAACCATTGGCGATTCCTCCGCCACATGCTGGAAATAGTTCAGAACTTTATAGTGAGGGGTCCACTTTTCTCCTAACTCATAACCCAAAAATTCAGCGGGCGACTGCACCTGAGACCATGCGGTTGATGTTAGTAAAAGAGTTCCTAAAACAGCTAAAACAACAGATTTCTTCATGCTCAAATTTGATTATTCCGTATTACCGGTAATAAATTACTTAAAAGTTAGCTAATGTTAGGTATTCCAAGATGATTGGGCAAGAAGGAATTTAGGTGAGTTTATCTGTAATCTGATAAGTCAGCATAATCTCGTTGAGTAGCTCCGCTGCTCAACGCCACCCGGAGGCTCCGCCTTCTTTTTACCCTGAGAATAGTTTAACTGAAACCACAGTATTATCCTCACCCAAGTAGCTTCGAGCTGATGAATATTTCCAATGCTCAGGTAATTCTACAAATCCTGCTTTCACCGGATTTAGATGCACATATTCAATTTTCTGCTGCATCATTTCCAAATTTGAAACCTGCTTGGGATGCACCCCTTCTTGCCAAATCTGATACTCGCTATCTTTATGCTTCGAATGCTTATAAGCCTTCAATTCCGAAAGAAAATATCTGCGGTTAAATGCTTTCAGATAATCAATAATGCATCTGGCCGTGTACGATTTAAACTTTCTTATTATATCAGGTAAGCCTTCTGCCTGAATGATCATATGGATATGATTGTGCATAAGCACATACGCATATACATCTACCTTTTCTTTGTCTTGAAGATGTTTTATGGACTCAATGATGATCTTGCTAATATCCTGATAAACAAATAACGAAATCCCTTTTACTGTGGTACAGGTAATTAAATAGGGATAATGTTCTTCTTTAAACTTGAATCTCGTTTTTCCCTTGTCTTTTTACCGGTTAGAGGGATATGAAAGGCATTCCTTACAATCTTTTTTTGAGGCAGAGCCTCTTCGGGACATTGAGCAGCGGAGCTACTCAACGAGAACTAACGAGAACTAACGAGAAGAAGCATAATCAGTACTATCAAAACTCAGCACTTTTGGTTATGATTGATGCGTACATTAATCAACCTCTTTTTCCGCTTTGATCGTCAGCAGCAACAGCAATCAGGTTACACCCATCAAACGCATCGCCGCTATTGATATCGGCACCAACTCATTCCACGCCATTATTGTGGATATTTATTCTGATGGCAGTTTCAGAACCCTCGATAAGCTCAAGGAAATGGTTCAGCTTGCCAAAGGCGGGATGGG
Organism: Balneola sp.; assembly: GCA_002694685.1. Lineage (NCBI taxonomy): Bacteria > Pseudomonadati > Balneolota > Balneolia > Balneolales > Balneolaceae > Balneola > Balneola sp. The sequence goes on along the minus strand of NZMW01000010.1, from coordinate 430,907 downwards.
GAAAAGATTATCAGATGGGGCTTTTAAACGGGGATTGACGGCACTCAAAAATATTAAGCGGCTTGCTGATAGTTATGAATGTGAGGAGATTTTAGCCTACGCCACCAGTGCTATTCGGGAAGCAGAAAATGGCGGTGAGTTCATCCAAAAAAGCATCGATGATATTGGTGTGAAGATAAATGCCATTCCGGGCCGTGTTGAAGCAGAGCTTATTGGATTAGCTGTTCGTCATGGAGTGAAATTGACAGAAAAACCTGTGCTTGTAGCTGATATTGGGGGCGGTAGCGTAGAATTCATTCTGGGAAATGAGAAGGAATTTTTCTTTACAGCGAGTAAGAAAATCGGGGTTTCCAGGATGACCGAGATCTTTAAACCTAAAGACCCCATCACCACAGAAGACATTAAAACGCTGGAAGGTCATTATGAAGAAAAGCTTCAGGATGTAGCCCAGGCCTTTGCGCTAAACCGAACAGATACGATTATCGGTTCTTCCGGAACCATGGAAAACATCGCCCAGATGATTGCGAACCGGAAGGACAAATCTATCGACATGACCATCAATGAGATGGAGTTTTCGGCAGAAGATTTCAGGAAATTTTATGACTGGTTTATCAAACTCTCCAAGAAAGAACGGCGTAGTGTTTCCGGTTTAGACACCAAACGAGTTGGCTTCATCAATACCGGGGTGGTTCTGCTCAACTATATGATTCGAAAATTTGGAATCAAAACGGTGAAGATTTCATCTCAAGCTTTGAGGGAAGGGATTGTTATTCGGTACCTCAAAAAAGAAATGATTGGACTTCAATGGACCGGAGCTTTTGCCGACCCCCGTCGCAGAAGTGTCTTTGAACTGCTCCGTAAAACGGACTGGCATGAGACTCACTCCCGTCATGTGGCCAATATGGCGCTTACCATCTTTGATGCTCTGGAAAAAGAACTGGAACTCACCCTTCAGGATCGGGAACTGTTAGAATACGCCAGTTATCTGCACGATATCGGATACTACATTTCGCACTCTAAACATCATAAACATGCATTGTATATCATCCGCCACTCAGATTTGAAAGGTTTTAAGGAAGATGAAATTCAGATAATTGCAAACGTGGCCCGCTATCACCGGCGGTCTACACCTAAGAAACGACATAGTGAATACTGGAAAATGCCGGCTCCTATCCGGAAGCGTATTAAAAAGCTATCCGGGATTTTGAGGGTGGCTGATGGATTAGACCGAAGTCACTACCAAAACGTAAAAGACCTGCAAGTGTATTCTGAGGATGACTATATCAAGATTAATATCCGGACGGAAGGTGAGCCTCACTTAGAAATTTGGGGAGCGGAGCGAAAGGCTGAGTTATTCAAAGAAGTAACAGGGAAAAAACTGAAAATAGAGCGGGTTATAGAGCCCAGCTATATCGGGTAAACAAATACGCTCCGACGCAGAGCATCGGAGCGAGTAGGCTTTCTATATTAATTTGGACTTAAAAAAGTAGAGCGGACAGCCTGTCCGACCTACGTTTTTGTACTGAATTTACTTAGTCACCAAAGGAACCGTTCGGTCCGGGAAATACTACCGGACTTTCAAACCCATCTTTTGATACGCTTGCTACGCCGAAGTAATAGTTATCAATTACAACGTTTTCGAGGGTATGCTCGGTGGCATCGGCCGGGACAAACACACTTTTCTGCCATTGATTGGCATCGGTTAGTCGCCAGTAAATTTTATAGCCGGCCAGCTGTGGATTTTGTTCGGCATCAAGTGCCTTCCACTTCAGGGTTGTGCTTGGGCGGACGGCACCTTCAATTTCAACTTCAGCGGGTGGACTTGGAGCCCAACTCATTCCTGCCATTACTACTGCGTTCAATCCGGTTAGCTTAGCTGCGAAGTCAAATTCCACTTCATCCAGAACATCTCCGTATTCAACGCCATCTTCAGTTCTTAAATCCTGATGCTGTCGGTTATAATCTTCGTTGGTTTCCATAATTCGAACGCCAGGGAATCCGGCTGCATTAAATGGGCGATGGTGTCCGCCTCGGCCAAATCGGTCCAAGCGGTAAATCATCATCACGTCCAAATTTCGGATATAATCATCCGCCATCTTATCTACATAACGAGCCAGATTTCGTGATGGAGAATCAACTTCGCCACCGGTATAGCGACGAATATTTCCTTCTCTTTCCGTCTCTACCGCACGGGTTCCTTCCGAAAACACACGGGCCGTTGTATTATCAATTACCTGATTAATGCCCTGAATATTTCCAATCATATCATTATTCAGCACTCCCTTGAGGTCCATATCATTCTCTTTCATGTATTCTGCGAGAATCTGACCTCCGAATAATCCTTGTTCCTCGCCTGAAAGTGCTGCGTACATAATTGAACCTTCAAATTCATAGTTCGTCAAAACTCGAGCAGCTTCCAATGCACCGGCAACACCGGAAGCATTATCATTCGCGCCGGGAGATTCAGACTCACCATCCAGGGCATCAGAAACACGAGAATCAATATCGCCACTCATCATAATAAATCGGTTTGGATCTGCCGTCCCTCGCTGTATGGCAACTACATTTACCACATTGGTGGGTTCGGGAATCCGTCGAGTTCCTTCAATCACATCACTTACATAAAATACTTCCAGGCAACCTCCGCAATCAGCAGAAATTCGCTCGAATTCAGCTTTGATCCAGCGCCGGGCAGCACCAATACCGCGAGTGTCAGAAGTGGTGTCCGATAAAGTATGGCGGGTGCCAAACTCAACTAAAGTTGTGATATCTGCCTCGATGCGTTCAGCTGAAGGAGCAGCCCCAATTTCACGAAGTACTTCCATTTGCAAAGTCTGAGCAAGTGTGCTTCCCAGAAAAACCGTAGCGAAAAGAATAGATAGAATAGTAGCTTTAACCGATTTCATAAATGTATTTTTTGTTGAAATTATTGTGTAATCATCCTGCTTAGTCATCCTGATTCAAAAATTCCTGCAGGTTTTCCTGAAATTTTGCCTGAGCTTTTAATCCGGCACGGTGACCAAAATAAGCGCCTGTTCCGCAAGCAATTATTATGGTAAACATGAAAGTGAGCTTGGAATTCCCTAAACCGGCATCATAAATCTGAACCCAAACCAGTGGCGGAATGGCAACCAGTAAACCGAATACATAAGGGATAGGGTTTGGTCCCTGAAGGCGACGCATAAAGCGGCGGCCCGTTATAAAAATGATGTTCATATACACCAGACCAAAGCCTAATAAAACAAGTAATCCCGCAAAATTTGGCGAGTTTATCAGACTCATGAATTCAGAGGAAAAAAGGGTAAAGGCGGCTGAAATCATCAACACACCGGAAGCATAAAAAATTAACCGAGGTATATTATCCAAAACAGGCTGCTTTGTTCATTTAATGAATATTAAGGTAAGCTGAAATTCCTAAAAAGAAGGCCCAAATTCCAATGCGAACATATCTTTTAACGGAATTCAAAAGTATTGTGACAGGGATGTTGAATTCTTACCGTGAAGAAAGCCAAATTTCAGGATTTACAAATTCAGTTCCATCTCTTACGGCAAAGAAAAGGACTTCTCCTAATTCTGATGTTGCCACTCCTGAGCTGCCTATTTTATCTCCCACTTGCAAAACCGAGCCTACTTCAACTGTGATTTCGCTAAGGTTGCCATAGGCCGTGTAGTAGGAGCCGTGTTTAACAAACACCACGTCACCATACCCAAGCATTGGCGAGATGTTGAATACATAACCCGGCGAAACGGCCTCAACGGTTGTTCCTGATTCAGCTACAATATCAATTCCGGGGTGCTCTGTTACTGATCCGTATAACGGGTTACGTATCCTCCCAAATTTTTTACCGACTGTCTTACTATCTACCGGCCAGCGCAAGTTCCCTTTTGACTGAATGAAAGCATTTTCATAGGTAAGTAAGATTTCATCACTCACAAAATTTTCGCGCGTGATGGGTTTGGAATATTTTTCAACTTCATCGGCTCGGCGTGCGGCATCAGCTATATTTCGAGCCTCTGCTAATTTCCTTAAACGCTCATTTTCAGCTTCTCGCAACGACTCTTCTTCAGTAATTAAACTGGTGAAAGCACTTTCGAGGTTCTCTTTTTCCTGACGGGTTTTGCGGAGTTCTTCCAGCCAGGTGCTTCGCTCTTCCTTGATGCGTTCAACTGTTTGCTGTTGCTGCTGGCGCTGGTCGCCCAGTTCTTCTTTTTCAATCCGAATCTCTCCAATGATTTCTGAATTCTTTTGATAACTGTCCCGCAAGTCTTCCTTTACCTGATCCAGCTCATTCTTGTTTTTACGGATGAGAACAGCCTGCTTTGCCTTCTGTTCCTCAAAACGCTGAAGGTAATTCGAGCGCACAACCATTTGATTGATAGATTCAGAAGTCAGCAGTAGTTCTAAATTTCCGGCTCGCCCGTTTTTATATGCGTACAATATAATCTGCTTATAGTTTTCAATGAGCTGCTCAAGTTCTTGCTCACGAAGTTCTATTTCTTTTTCTGTCAGACTAATCTCTGCTTCAATCTGGCTCTGCTCTTCTTCCAGACTGTTGATTTTATCATCCTGAAGGGCAATCAGATTGTTTAAGGATTGAAACTGCTCGAATGATTTATCAAATCGCTGTTCGGCCTGACTTACCCGCTGCTGGTAATTCTTAATACGGGCTTCCAGCACATTAATCTCGGCACGGGTATTTTCCTGCCGTTTTAAAAGCTCCTCTCTCTTTTCCTGATAGGTTTGGGCAAATGATTCCATTCCCAGCGATAACACAAAGATCACAACTCCAATAATTCGCAACCAGCTTGTTGATTTCATAATCGTTGAATTACAATGTCGTTGGGGATATCAATTTCGAGATCCAGTTTATTGGGATTCACTTCAAGGCTTCTCACTAAGAAGACAACCCGTGAATCTCCGTCTGCGCTAAAGATCGTTATTTTTCTTGGTAAAGTGAATCCATTCAATTCACCATAACTTTCATAAATAATCCTGGAGTAGGGAGCCATTCCGCGCCGGGTTTGTTCTACCTGCTGAACCCAGCCTTGCTCCTTATTTACAAATACATGAGCGCCATTTTTTAACCGAAGCTGATAGGAATTATTGCTTTGCCAAACCGACTGCACATCTTCCGCTTCAACTTTATAATTAACAAGATCCAGAATGTTGATAGAAGCCAACTCATTCAGGCTGGTCATGCGCCCATCATAAATCGATATCTTTTGGGCAACTTTATCCACACGGTTGTAAATCAGGATGGAATCGGAATCGACCAACATCTGCCCGCCTTCGATACCAATACGGTTTTGAATAGTAAGTAAACTCAGCTCCTTATTGGCTTGGAAATCTATGGTCGCCCGATCGCTATTTCCCGGCTCACTAACCAATGCACGGCCTTTGCCTTTAATTGATGTGAGTTCCGCGCCATAGTCCGGAATAAGAGAAACCACCTCTTCTTCAGAGGCATCTGTTCTGCTGTAATCCCCCTCCGACACTGTTCTTGTTGAGGAACAAGCAGACATGATACCGGCTAAAATCAAAATAGCTAAAAGGGAAAAATGAGAGGATAACTTCACACTAATTGATTTTTTCCTGCAAATGAGTTCGGGTTGAATCTTTTTCAAGAGCTTGTCTCCACCAATTCTGGGCTTCTTCCATATTACCCAATTGTTCTTCTACATCGCCTCGGTGTTCGAGTACTTCTGCACTTGCGGCTCCCGTATCTATCGCTGCCTGAATGAACCGCTCTGCTCTATCATAATCACCAAGCTTAAAATATACCCAGCCTACCGTGTCCAGATAAGCCGCATTTTCGGGAGCAACTTCAATAGCTTTAAGTGCTAATTCTTTCGCACGTTCCAGATTTTCTTCTCGAACCGATAAATTATATGCGTAGTTATTCATCGCATTGTCATTATCAGGGTCATAGCGAAGTGCTAGTTCATAGGCTTCATCCGAGCCCTCATTATTTCCGAGATTAGCTCTTACATCACCTAATGTACTATACACTATGGATTTAAAAGGTCGCCTCGCAGGTGCACGGGTTGCATTTTCAAGCCACTCCTCTGCTTTCTCGTTTTGATTACTCAGCATGTAGGCACTGCCCACAAAGAATTGGATAAAAGAATCATCCGGCACTACTTCATCTGCTTTCTGCCCAACCTCGATTGCTTTCGCATATTCTTGCTGACCCATCAACAATTGCAGTCTTTGTCTCCAGGCTATATCATCCTGAGGGAGCAGCTCGTTAGCTATTTCGAGCTTTTCCAAGGCTTTTTCAGGCTGTCCTATTTGTGCAAAAAATTCTCCAGCTAAAGTGAATGCGGGGCCGTATTCTGCCTCGGCTTCTGTGAGGGCATCCATTGCTCGTTCGGTTTCAATTCGAAGCTGTACATTCTGAGAATCCTGCTGTGAACGACTATATAAGAATTGAGCAATATCCATTTTCTGTAGTGGCTCAATTAAAGGATCTGAAATGAAGTTGGTCAATAATGTGCCGGCACTGTCCCATTTTTGTTCATCCAGATATATACCGGCCAGATTAATCAAAGACTGGGGATCGCGTGCATTCCGGTCAAGAGCATCTGTGAGTACTTTTTTGGCTGAAGTTGTATTTCCGATCTGCACATAATACTGTCCCAGCATATTCAACATCTCCAGATTATCGGGATCAATCTCGCGCACTTTCTCTAACTGAGCCACGGCTGAATCAGGAACAACTAAAGCCTCATAATTTCTGAATTTCAATAAAAGCACCTGAATATCAGGGCCTCTAAGGTTTAAGATCTCGTCAAGCATCTGATTGGACTTCACGAATTCGCCGTAGTCTATATAGGTATCAGCAAGCATATACAATGCGTTGAAATCATTCGGATGATAATCAAGAAGTGCGTTCAGTTCATCAAGTGTGGCTTGATTCCGGCCGGCGCTTCTATAGATTTGGGCTAGTTTCAACCTAAACCATTTATCCTCAGGATCACTATCGACGGCTTGTTTTCCATAAAGTGCGGCATTGGGAAGGTCGTCCAGCGCAAGATAGGTATCTGCCAGCGCGTAGCTAACCCCGGGTGCATTTGTCAGACTGCGGCTTGCTTTGAGTAGTAACTCTTTTGCAGTATCAAATTCTTCATTTTCAAAAGCCTCAATGCCTTGTATATAAGCAGCCTTTCCAGATATTTCTTCCTCCATTTGAATTTGAGCAAATGCAGGTTTTCCCGTAAAAAACAGGATACTTATAAAGGTAATTATGAAATATTTCATGGCAGTCATATCAACGCTAAGTATAACAGGAAAGTGTGATTTTTGCTTGGTCGACTACTAAACAAAAAAAGAGCCGGAGAATATCCGGCTCTGAACTAAATGTGCAACACTAAGCTGCGTCTCTTTTGATGAACTGTTCTGATCAGATTAAGGTGAATTCAATGATCCTTCGTTCCCTATTGATTTCATCATATTCATTTCACCATAAATGTGCGCAACCTTATTTCATCTTTGTTGTATTGATACAATCTGTGTTTTGCTAAGAATCTTCCATTCACACCATAAACTCAAAACCTTCCGATTATGAAATCAATCCCTATAAATAAATTACTGCCCGCTCTCCTAATAGTTTCTACTGTTTTAGTGGGAGCCAGCTCAATTGATAGCACAAGGGTTACAGATTATGAATACCTGACCCAAAAACTGACCAGCGTTCACGAATACACACTCGAAGTTTTCGAGGCTATGCCTGCCGAGGACTTCGCCTTTAAACCTTCCGAAGACGTCCGAACCTTTTCCGCTCAGGCTTTTCATATTGCTTACAGCACTGAGTTTTTCAAAAAGAGATTCAACGGTGAGCAAGTTGCCTGGGAACCCGGCGATGAAAACCGAATGACCAAAGAAGAACTGATAAGCTATTTCGACACTCAGTTTAAAGAGATGTCTGAATTTATTATGGCTCAGGATGCTAATCCCCAATTAACAGCTGGCATCGTCAGCTTCCTAGACCACCATTCTCACCACCGGGGACAGATGATCACGTATTTAAGAGTCTCCGGGATTGAACCTCCACAGTACCGCTAAAATTCAAGAAACCTGAGGTAAGATTAAAATATGCGTCAGGGCTTGTTTTAAAGCGTCATCTTTGTTTACTTTCTACCCATGCAAACTTTATGCACATATAGGATCAATTTTACTGCACTCCGGCGGATTCCGCGACGGCGGTAGTCATATCTATATTGCTGCTTTTTAAGTAGCGCTCATCTTTTACCGCAAGATCCTAACTAACAACTTCACTCAGAAGAAGTTTACTCACTCATTACTTATTCTCACAACATGTCCGTTCACATTCATATCGCCAAAGCGCATCATACCTCATATGCAGAAGATATCTGTGCTATGATTGAAGAAGCCGCCCACAAACGAGGAACCGGTATTGCTAAGCGTGACCCTGATTACATCAAAAAGAAAATTAAAAATGGAAATTCCGTCATCGCACTAGATGATGGAAAGCTTGCTGGCTATTGCTACATCGAAATCTGGGAAAACAAAAAATATGTAGCGAACTCAGGCTTAATTGTCCATCCTGATTATCGAGGACAGGGATTAGCCAGCAAGATTAAAGCCAAAGCATTTGAACTTTCCCGCAAGAAATATCCAGGATCTAAATTATTTGGGATTACGACCAGCCTCCCGGTTATGAAGATAAACTCTGACCTGGGCTATCGACCGGTTACTTTTTCTGAACTTACACAGGATGAGACTTTTTGGAGTGGATGCCAAAGTTGTCCTAATTATGACATCCTTACACGCAATGAGCGCAAGAACTGCTTGTGTACCGGAATGATGTTTGACCCGAATAAACCCAATAAGAAAACGAAGCAGGAACGAGAAAAAAATATCGCCAAGTACTATCGCTGGGTGAAATTGAAGACCGTTAAGTTTCTGGATTTCATAAACCCAATAAATCTCTTTTTATAAATAACCTAAAGTCATTCCTGCGAAGGCAGGAATCCAGATCCCGAATCAAATCCGGGATGACCTTTAAAAGAATCTAAATGATATCATGAGCAAAAAGAAAAAAGTATTACTCGCATTCAGCGGTGGACTCGACACCAGTTATTGCGCCATTTGGCTGGCAAAAGATCAAGGCTTCGATGTCCATACCGCGGCCGTAAATACCGGTGGTTTTGATGCAGCTGAAGAGAAAGCATTAGCAGAAAAAGCCAAAAAACTAGGGATAGAAAATCACACTATGCTGGATGTAGAAGACACCTTCTACGAAAAAGGCATCAAGTACCTGATCTTCGGAAACGTGCTCAAAAATCATACTTATCCACTATCAGTAAGTGCGGAACGAGTTTTCCAAGCCGTAGCTATTGCCGAGTATGCAAAAGAAATCGGTGCTGATGCGATTGCCCATGGAAGTACCGGAGCTGGAAATGACCAGGTTCGTTTTGATTTAGTCTTCAATGTGATTGCTCCCGATCTGGAAATTATTACTCCGATTCGTGATCAAAAATTGAGCCGTGAAGAAGAAGTTGAGTATTTGAAAGAAAATGGCATTGATCAGGAATGGGCAAAAGCAAAGTACTCGATCAATAAGGGACTTTGGGGAACTTCAGTTGGTGGAGCTGAAACGCTGACTTCCCATAAAGGACTACCCGAAGATGCCTGGCCAACAAAGGTCGTTGATCGTGATTCGTTATTAGTTCAAATCGGTTTTGAAAATGGTGAACCAGTAACGATTAACGACGAACGATTAACGACGGTAGAATTAATTAAGAAACTGAATGAAATAGCTTCTCCTTTTGGTGTAGGTCGAGACATCCACGTCGGCGATACCATCATTGGGATTAAAGGTCGTGTAGGATTTGAGGCGGCAGCTCCGATGATCATCATTAAAGCACACCAGCTTTTGGAAAAACACACGCTCGGTAAGTGGCAGTTATATTGGAAAGATCAGCTGGCCGAATGGTATGGAATGCTGATGCACGAAGGCCAATACCTTGATCCGGTGATGCGCAACATCGAGACCTTTTTGGAAGACACCCAAAAAACTGTCTCTGGAAAGGTGTTCGTCAAACTTGATAACAAGCACTTCGAACTGGAAGGCGTTGAATCTGAAAATGATTTAATGGGCTCCAAAGCGGGTCAATATGGTGAAATGAATAACGCCTGGAGTGGAGATGATGTGAAAGGATTTACCAAAATTTTGTCGAACTCCATGCTTATTCAACAAAAAGTACAGAACAATGATTAAAGCAGGCATCATAGGCGGAGCCGGATACACAGCAGGTGAGCTCATCAGAATTTTACTTCATCATCCTGAAGTTGAAATAACTAGCGTGGTGAGCAGAAGTCATGGCGGAGAGTTTTTGTACCAAGCTCACCCTGACTTAGAAGGAGAGACGGAACTCAAATTTGATTCAACGTTATCACAAGATGTTGATGTTGTTTTACTCTGCTCAGGTCATGGAAAATCGAAAGCGGTAGTGGAAGGAGACATCATTCCAAAGCAGGCAAAAATTATAGCCCTCAGCTCCGATTATCGCATAAAAGGCGAACATGATTTTGTGTATGGCTTGCCTGAACTACATCGCGATGAAATTAAAGCTGCCAATCATATTGCAAATCCGGGCTGTTTTGCCACTTGTATTCAACTCAGTTTATTTCCACTGGCAAAAGCAGGCTTATTGAATACTTCAGTACATGTTACAGCCATCACCGGAAGTACGGGCGCGGGACAGAACCCAACTTCTACCACCCACTTTAGCTGGAGAAGTAACAACGCCTCCATTTACAAAGCATTTACGCATCAGCATTTGGGGGAGATTAGTCAGAGCCTAAAGCAATTACAGTCGGATTTTGATCAGTCCATTCACTTCATTCCCATGCGTGGAGCATTCACCCGTGGAATTCTTGCCGCTTGCTATTTGGAGCTGAATAAGTCTGCTAAAGAAATTCAGGAGTTGTATCAAAATTATTACAAGGATCATCCTTTTGTCACGGTATCCGATTCTTCACCGGATATAAAACGTGTGGTTGGAACCAATAAAGCTCAGGTTCATATTCAAAAAGAGAATGGACAGATTTTGATCACCGGAGTGATTGACAACTTGCTGAAAGGGGCATCCGGACAGGCTGTCCAAAATATGAATCTGCTATTTGGACTGGATGAAACTTCCGGACTCAATTTTAAATCCACAGCATTTTAATTATGGCTAAGAAACATGACATCGCAATTATTGGGGCAGGAAATTTAGGCATTGCCATAGCGAAGGGAATTAGCGGAGCGAAATTGGCTAAACCAAAGAACATGTATTTGACGCGTCGGCACCTGGAGAAGCTGGACCATCTCAAATCTCAAAAGTTTAAAATAACTTCCGATAACAAAGATGCCGTCCAGAACTCTGAATACATTTTCCTCTGCGTTCAACCCAAACAACTGCCTGCTGTTTTGGAAGAAATTAATTCAGTCTTAGACCCTGAAAAGCATGTCTTGATTTCAACTATAACCGGCGTTGAGATTGCGGCTATTGAAGAACACCTTGAACAAACAATGCCTGTAATTCGGGCCATGCCAAATACGGCTACGGCTATACAGGAGTCGATGACCTGCCTTTGTGCAAAGAATGTTTCTGATCAACAGCTTAAAGAAGTTAAGAAGCTGTTCGAAGCTCTGGGTGAAGCTATGATCATTGATGAAAACCTCATGAAAGCCGCCACCGTTTTAGCAGCCAGCGGAATTGCCTTCTTCCTTCGATATATCAGAGCAGCTACTCAGGGCGGAATTCAACTTGGATTTCATGCCGATGAAGCCCAAAAAATTGCGATGCAAACTGCACGTGGAGCCGCATCACTTTTGATTGAAGGCGAAAATCACCCCGAAACAGAAATTGACAAAGTAACCACACCGCAAGGCTGCACCATTGCAGGTCTCAATGAAATGGAGCACCAAGGACTCAGCTCTGCAGTAATAAAAGGACTCCTTGCCTCCTTCGAAAAAATTAACACCATCACCCAATAACATGAATTTATTCCAGGTTTACCCCCTTTTTGATGTGGAGCCCGTTAAGGCCAAAGGTCATTATGTGTATGATGCAGAAGGCCAAAAGTATCTCGATTTCTATGGCGGTCATGCGGTGATATCTATCGGTCATTCTCACCCCCACTATGTGGATCGGATAAATGCCCAGCTAAATGATATCGGCTTTTATTCAAACTCTGTCCCAATCGGTATTCAGCAGGAACTTGCCAAAAAATTAGGGCAGATTTCCGGCTATGGCGACTGGAATTTATTCTTATGCAATTCCGGAGCCGAGGCTAACGAAAATGCCTTGAAAGTGGCTTCAGCTTATAATGTACGAAAGAAAATACTGGCGTTTAAAGGAGCTTTCCATGGGCGAACTTCACTGGCTGTGGCTGTTACCGACAATCCGAATATTGTATTTCCGGTGAATGAAGGCACTGAAGTCCTGCGCTTCGCATTCAATGATTTTGAGGGTGTTGAAAAGGCGCTCAAACAAGAAGATATCAGCTCTGTAATTATTGAAGGCATACAAGGAGTTGGGGGCATTGAAAGTCCAAGTGCCGAGTTCTTTAAACATCTGCGAACCCTTTGTGACGATACCGGAACCGTTCTGATTCTGGACGAAGTGCAATCCGGCTTTGGGCGAACGGGTAAGTTTTTCGCTCATCAACATTTTGATATTGAACCCGACATCATCTCGATGGCTAAAGGAATGGGTAATGGATTTCCTGTAGGCGGAGTGTTAATTCATCCAAAATTTGAGGCTTCTATTGGGATGCTGGGAACCACTTTTGGCGGAAACCACCTGGCTTGTGCCGCATCCTTGGCAGTGTTGGAAGTGCTGGAGCAAGAAGGGCTTATGAAGAATGCAGATAAGCTCGGCGGTTACCTGAAAGAAGAGCTCGCTAAACTTCCAAAGGTTAAGGAAGTTCGTGGATTTGGCCTGATGATTGGCGCTGAATTTGAAGAACCCGTTGTTGAATGGAGAAAAGAAGTGCTCTATAAGCACCACATTTTTACCGGTTCTTCTTCAAACAAAAACGTATTGCGGTTACTCCCTCCCTTGGGAATTGGTAAAGAGGAATGCGATCAATTAATTCAAGCCCTCAAAGAGGTTATTAAATGAAATTTCTACTAAACAGAGGCTTGTCTTTGCGAGGAGCCTCAACGACCCAATGTAAGCTCGAAAACTTAAACGACGACGCAATCTGCCGGAACCCAAATCCCAAGTTAATTAGGGAGATCGCCACGTCGATTACATTCAACTCTTTTCATAAAACCAGGCTCCTCGCGATGACGAGACTTTTAATTTTTAACCCCACATACTAATGAAATCATTTTTATCTATAAAAGACGTCCGTGATTTACCAAAGCTGGTTAAAGTTGCGCTGGAGATCAAGAAAAATCCACACGTTTATAAAGACCTTGGTCAGAATAAATCTATGTGCCTCATCTTTTTGAATCCAAGCCTGAGAACGCGGCTGAGTTCTCAGAAAGCTGCTTTTAATCTTGGGTTGAATACGGCGGTCTTGGACGTTGGAAGTCAGGGCTGGCAGCTAGAGTTTGCGGATGGTGTCGTCATGGATTCCAACAAGGCAGAACACATAAAAGAAGCTGCTGCAGTCATAGGATCATATTTTGATGTTGTTGCTATTCGTGCTTTTGCAAAACTTGAAGATAGGGAAGAAGATTATAGCGAACAGGTGATGGAGGCTTTTAAAACATACTGTCCCGCGCCGGTTATAAACATGGAATCCGGAACCGGTCACCCACTGCAAGCGCTTGCCGACCTTATCACCATAGAAGAGCATAAAAGCGTTGATAAGCCAAAAGTGGTGTTAACCTGGGCTCCCCATCCTCGGGCATTACCACAGGCGGTAGCCAATTCGTTTTCCAGATGGATGCAGGCGGCGGACTTTGACCTCACTATTACTCACCCCGAAGGTTATGAACTAGTAGATGAAGCTGTTGGAAATGCCAAGGTCGATTACGATCAGAACAAAGCCTTTGAAGGTGCTGATTTTGTATATGCCAAAAACTGGAGCAGCTATTCCAGCTATGGTAAAATACTTTCTACCGATCCGGAATGGATGGTCTCAAAAAAGAAAATGGGACTGACCAATAATGCTAAATTTATGCACTGCCTTCCGGTTCGCCGTAATGTGATTGTAGAGGATGCAGTCATAGACAGTGAAAACAGCCTGGTTATTCCTGAAGCAACCAACCGAATTTATTCCATGCAGGTGGTTCTTCAACATATCTTAGAGGGGTTGAAATGAAGTCAGTGAAGGTCATAAAAGTTGGTGGAAAGGTAATTGATGATGATCAAAATCTGGATGCCTTTTTAGCATCATTGGTTTCTATCAAAGGACCAAAAGTCTTGGTTCACGGTGGGGGTTCAATTGCTTCAAAAATGGGAGAACGACTTGGCATCAAACCAAATATGATAGAGGGCCGCCGAGTCACTGATGCCGAAACACTGGAGGTTATCACCATGGTTTATGGCGGACTGGTCAATAAAAAAATTGTCGCCAAGCTTCAGGCTTTGGGAGCAAATGCGGTCGGACTTTCAGGAGCCGACCTCAACATCATTCCAGCCAAAAAACGCAATCCTGAACCCATCGATTTTGGCTGGGTTGGCGATGTTGAAAAAGTAAATACCCAATGGATTTCTGAATTCTTGAACGGAGATGTGATCCCTGTCCTGGCACCTCTCACGCACGATGGAAGTGGACACATGTTGAACACCAATGCCGATACCATTGCCTCAAAGATAGCATCAGCTTTATCAGAAGACTTTGAAACAGAGCTTATGTTTTGTTTTGAGCAATCCGGCGTCATGAATGAAGACAAACTAATAACCGAACTGAATCTGCTTTTGTACCGGCACTTGAAAGGCACCGGAATTGTCACAGAAGGAATGATCCCAAAACTTGACCTCGGATTCGCAGCCCTTACCAACGGGGTGAAGAAAGTCAGCGTAAGGAGCTTTAAAGAAGTATATAAACCTAAATCAGGAACAACATTAGTATCGTAGTTTGAACATCAATGTTTGAACTATAACTAGTTAAGGAAACAATGAGTGAAATTGAACAACTTACAGAACAGGCCATTGAGCTGCTAAAAAAACTGATTTCTATTCAGTCCTACAGTGGCGATGAAGATAAAACCGGAGACCTGATTGCTGCTGTATTAACCGAATTTGGTTTTGAAGCTCAGCGAAAAGGCAATAACATTTGGGGCTGGTCAGGGGAGATCGATCCTAAAAAACCGACCATCATGCTAAACTCGCATCATGATACCGTTAAGGCTTCATCAAAGTGGACGAAAGAACCGTTCACTCCAACCATAGAAGATGGAAAGCTTTTTGGCTTAGGAAGTAATGATGCCGGGGGCCCTTTGGTTAGCCTGTTAGCTACTTTTGTTTATCTGTCCAAAAAAGAACAACCCTACAACCTCATTTTTCTTGCTTCCGCGGAAGAGGAAACTTCAGGGAAGAAAGGGGTTCCTATTGTTCTTCCGGAATTGCTTGATATAGATTTTGCAGTCGTTGGTGAGCCGACTTCTATGGATTTAGCCATTGCTGAGCGTGGGCTGATTGTGCTTGATTGCATATCTCATGGAAAAAGCGGCCACGCCGCCAGAAACGAGGGCGAAAATGCGTTCTACAAAGCAATGAAAGATATCGAGTGGTTTAAGACCTTTGAGTTTGATCAGGATTCTGAAGTGCTCGGCTCTATCAATATGACGGTAACCATGATTGAATCTGGAAGTCAGCATAACGTGGTTCCGGATGAATGCCGGTTTGTGGTTGATGTGCGCCCAAATGAATTTTATACGAATCAGGAAGTGGTGGATATTATACGAGAGCATGTGGATTGCGACGTAAACCCGAGATCCACTAATCTCAACGCTTCCGGTGTAGACCTTGACCATCCATTTGTGAAAAAAGCACAGACTCTCGGAATTAAAACTTATGGATCAAAGACCATGTCAGATCAGGTTCATATGGATTTCAACAGCGTAAAAATTGGGCCGGGAAATACTCACCGCTCCCACACGGCAGATGAGTTTATCTATCTGGATGAAATTCGCAATGGCATCAAAATCTATATTGAGCTTTTGGATGGTTTGAACTTGGAACGCGGATAACATTGATTTTACGGATAGTCGCTAATTTAATTTATATCTGTGATGATCTGCAGAATCCACGTCACCCGTGTTCTAACTCTTTCGTGCTTTAAAGCTTTCATGGTAAATTAAAAATTAATAATTATGAGCAACAAGAAACTTTGGGAAAAGGGAATTAAAACCGATGCATTCATCGAGCAATTTACTGTAGGGAAAGACCGTGAGCTTGATCTGGAACTGGCTAAATATGATGTACAGGGAACCATAGCGCATATCACGATGCTGGAATCGGTGGGATTGTTGGAGAGTGATGAGCTCGAAATCCTGACTAAGGAATTGAACCGGATTTTGGCAGAAGTCATTGAGCCCGGCGATTTCGAAATTGAAGATGGCGTTGAAGATGTTCATTCCCAAATCGAACTTATGCTGATCCAAAAGCTGGGAGATGTCGGTAAAAAAGTCCATTCCGGTCGCTCCCGAAATGATCAGGTGTTAGTTGATATCCGATTATACCTGCGAGATCAGATCAAAGAAATAGCACAGCTTTCTAAGAAGCTTTTTAATACGCTGATTGATCAAAGTGAAGCCACGAAGGAAATACTACTTCCGGGATACACACACACTCAGGCTGCCATGCCGTCTAGTTTTGGGATGTGGTTTGGAGCTTATGCTGAAAGCTTAGTTGATGATTTGGTTTTGCTGGAATCTACCTATCACATCATCAACCGAAATCCGCTGGGATCGGCTGCCGGCTATGGGTCTTCCTTTCCTTTGAACAGAACCATGACTGCAGAACTTCTCGGGTTTGAAGGCCTGAATGTGAATACAGTATATGCCCAAATGGGACGTGGTAAAACAGAACAAACGCTTTCTTTTGCCATGGCCGGACTTGCCGGGACTCTCAACAAATTGGCCGCCGATGTTTGTCTCTACAACAGCCAAAACTTCAAATTCCTGAAGTTGCCCGATGAACTCACCACCGGTTCCAGTATCATGCCCCACAAAAAGAACCCGGATGTTTTTGAGCTGATTCGTGCCAAAACCAATGCACTAAAAACACTTCCCAACCAAATTATGATGGCCACCACTAATCTGACTTCCGGCTACCATAGGGATTTCCAGATTTTGAAAGAGTTATTGTTTCCAGCTATTGAAGAATTGAAAAGCTGCCTATTTATCACCGAATATGCCGCCGGACAAATGGGCGTAAATGACAAAATTTTAGACGATCCAAAATACAAACTCATCTTCTCCGTAGAAGCTGTGAATGAATTGGTGAAAGAAGGCGTCCCGTTTCGGGATGCTTATCTACAGGTAGCCCAGCAAATCGAAGATGGAAGTTTTGAGCCACCGACTGAACTTAATCATACCCATGAAGGCAGTATTGGGAATTTGGGTAATGAGGAGATCAAAGAAAGACTAAACAATCTTGAGATATAATAGATTTTAGACTCTAGATATAAGACATAAGATGTAAGATTATCTCGAGTCTAAAATCTTACATCTCATATCTAACTACTATAACTCATGAACCAACTGTACTTTATAGCTTTAATTCCTCCCAGTCCGCTTAAGGATGAAATACAGGAGTTGAAGCTGGAGGTAAAAGAGAAGTTCAAAAGCTCCCACTCGCTGAATGCTCCTCCACATATCACCCTACTCAGTCCTTTTCGGCTGGAAGATGAAGACACCAATCAATTAAGTTCTCTGCTGGAAGCTTTTATTCAGAAATTTGAACCGGTTGAAGTGCACCTTAATAACTTCTCTACCTTCCCACCCCGGGTTGTTTTTATTGATGTAGAACAAAGCCCGCAACTCATGGAAGTGCAAGAAAAACTGGAAGCACTGGCTCGATCTCATTCTGAACTCTTCAACTACAATTATGCGGAACGGCCTTATCACCCTCATGTAACACTCGCCTTCAAAGATCTCACCAAATCCAATTTTTACAAAGCCTGGGAGGAGTTCGAAAATCGAGAGTTTAAAGGCTCTTTTAAAGCAAATACTCTTTCTGTTTTAAAACATAATGGTGAGTCCTGGAAGGTTATCGAGACTTTTTCACTTAAATAGCATTTAGCGGAATGCACTGTTTTGTTCACTTGTTTTGATATCAAATAGAAAAAGACATTCATCAACACATATTTATGAGCAATACAATGAACGCTGCTTATTTAGAGCAGTATGGAGATTTTGACAAGATTAAAACTGGAGAACAGAATAAACCTGAGGCCGGCGAGGGCGAAGTACTAGTTCGAGTTAAAGCAGCAGGTGTAAATCCGGTAGATGCTGCAATTGTGGGCGGTCACCTCAAAGATGCTATCCCCGGAGAATTCCCCTTAATTCCCGGATGGGATGTTGCAGGTGTGGTTGAAGAAACCGGTCACTCGGCAAGTCGCTTTAGCGCCGGAGATGAAGTATATGCTTATGCACGCCGACCTAAAATTCAGCACGGGACTTTTGCTGAGTATATCAGTCTGCCCGAATCTTATCTCGCTGAACGACCTTCTAATATTTCTATGGAAGAAGCGGGCGGAATCCCATTAGTTGGGTTAACAGCTTATCAGTCAATTTTTGATTTTGGGGAGTTGAAAGAAAATCAAACTTTACTCGTGTTAGGAGCTTCGGGTGGAGTTGGCACCTTAGCTATTCAGCTGGCAAAATCAGTTGGTGCAAATGTTATTGGTGTTGCAAGTGAAGCCAATCACGAATACATGAAAGAACTTGGTGCTGACCACACCATTGATTATCAGGATACACATGTCGGTGAGGCCGTGAAAGAAATTCACTCAGATGGAGTAGATGTGATTTTCCATTGTTCCCGTGGAGATTCTTTTGCACAAGTCATGGAAACTGGTGTGCTGAAAGAAGGTGGAAAAGTAGTTTCTATCACAAACAGCAAACCTGACATCAGTGATGATATTGACTTTAAATATGTATTTGTAGAGCCTAATGCAGAACAGCTCGAGCACATTGCTGTATTAGCAGACAGTGGTAAAATTTCTTTACCCGTCACAGAAACATTCACTCTTTATGAAACCGGAGACGCCCTGCAGAAGGTTCAATCCCTTCACACCCGAGGGAAATTAATAATCACTCCGTAGTTACCTTTTCAAAAATTAGTTAAGCCGAGCCTTCAAGCTCGGCTTTTCTTATAAATCTCATAAATCATGACAGGCGAGTTTGAACATACTTTTATGTGTCCCTACTGTGGAGCTCAGATCAATATGATTTTAGAGCAATTTTATCCAGAACAGGAATACATCGAAGACTGTGAAGTCTGCTGTAACCCCATCAACATTCACTACAAATTTCAAGGCGAAGACCTTATCTATTTTGAAGCTTCATCAATAGGACAATAATATGCCAATCATAAACCATGAAATGACGATTGAAGAGGCCTGGGGAAAGGTGTTAAGTGAACTGAATGCCGCCTCAAAAAATCCCGGACATGCTTTTCGATATCTAAGCCTTGCCACTGTTGATGCAAAAGATCAACCGTCTCAGCGAATGGTGGTTCTTAGGAAGTTCAGCCAACATAATCGCTTTACTATCTACACAGATGCCCGATCCGGTAAAGTTGAAGATCTCATAGATAACAATTCTGTGAGCCTTCTTTTTTATGATCACGACCAAAAACTTCAGGTCACTGTCAAAGGTAGCGCTAAGGTTTTATCTGATGGCGAAGGGAACCTTAACCACTGGACAGAATCCGGCTCTAAAGGAACTCATTCCTACACTTCAGTTAAGAGTCCGGGAGAAGTTATCCAAAAGCCTGATGAGGCCTACGAGTGGAATCTTGAGGACTCTGAACATTTTTGCGTGATCCATATTGAGTCGCACAGTATGGAATTTCTTCAGCTTGATGGTCATCGGCACTTGCGATCTTTCAGAGAGCTGTCGTCCAATGGATCTTGGAAAGAGCGTTGGATTGCTCCTTAATTGCCTTCAAAAAGAAAAGCCCGATGAAAAATCATCGAGCCTTAAAGAACTAAATCTCATATGTCATTACTGTAGATGCGCCGGCGGTGAAGTCGCCTCTACAGCTGAGAATGTTTCTAAAATTTTATACGTGTGCTCTGCTTCTTTAGGTACTAAATAGGAATTACCTTCTGTCAGCTCGATCACTTTATCGTTTACGTGTAATTCTGCCTTACCCTTAAGCACGTAACCAACTGTTTCATAAGAATGGCTGTGCATTTCTTTGTCGGCTCCCGGCTCTTCATCTCTCCAAACTCTAAGTCCTACATTTTCTCCGGATGCCAGGATTTCCTTCACATCATTTCCCTCGGTTAATTTTGCTTCTGCGACTTCTTCTGTTGCTGTACTCATATTCTGTCTCTTTTGATTTATTTGAATTAGTCAAAAACTACAACAGGATATCAGGCAAAGGCATTTCATTGAGTTTAGACTGGTGTTTTAGGATACATTTCAAAACCGATTTTTGTGAAGAGGAACGTACGCGACAAGAAGCTCCTGCTTCGTCATGCTACCTAGGAAGCTGGAGCCTCCGGGACTGCGTTGCTAAGCCAGAGCTTAGCAACGAGGTTAAGCAAATAGGTTAACACCCACCAAAATCTTGAGGCAGTTAATGTGATAGGCAAAGCCATCCCTCAAACAAAAAAGAACTCCTCATCTACCTCCTGCATCAGCCTCCAGTCTAGTTGATCCAGAATATATACCAGATGAAAGAATCGATTTTCATCGGTTTTTACTACATAGTTAAGTTCCTTGGTAACCATCACGTTTTCCATATGCCGGGTAGGAATATCCATCACCTGTGCGGAGTTAATTTTTCCGGATTGAAATCTATAAGGCTGCATTCGCTGAATGAGGGGTCGCTCCGTACCATCATACTGCTTTTTAGCTACCTCTTCCGGGAGCAGCTCAAAACGATAAGGCACCATGCGATGTGCTCGTGAAGGCAGGTGCTTATGGCGCTGTACATAAACGAGTACGCGGTCTATGGCTTTTCCTTCATAACCGGGCGCTGGCACTAAACTCCAGAGCAACTCTTCTTCATTAAACATGAGGTCCAAGATATCCCCCGTCTTTGTTTCCACTGTGTAAAACGACTTCATCACCCCGCCCTGAACTTTACTGTGGCAAGACCGAACCTGGGCAACATCCCTGCGATAGGACAAACGCCAGTCCGGGTAGCGGACTCCTCCGTACCGGGTAAAAATTGCCAACATATCTATAAGCGGAAATTTGTTCATGACCAGTAATTCTGTTTGGTCATTTTAAACTATACACATATTTTGTACATATCAATATATATGGAGAGAAAATGCCAAATAAAAAGCCGCACCCTTATCAGCCCGAACATGATGTCCACCGAATAACCCTATATAACACCGTATACCCTGAGCATCAGCATCGCTCCCAAAAAGACCGCTTGTACCTGCACTTTGACTTCGCATGCTTCTACGCTCAGGTAGAACAGCTTCGAAGAAAAATGTACGGGTTGCCGCTAATTATCGGGGGATGGAGAAAGGAAAATGGTCAGGTAAAAGGGATTGTGGCTACAGCCAGTTATGAGGCCCGGAAGCTGGGTATCAAAACCGGCATGAGTGCCTTTGAAGCCTATCAGCTTTGCCCGCATGTGTGTATGCTCCAGGTAGACTATGACGCATACACCGCCATATCAAAGCAGGTTCATTTTATATTTAAGGAATTTGCTCCCGTCGTGGAGCGGTATTCTATGGATGAGTATTTCATGGAAATCGATTTTCTTAAAGGTCGTACTCGCCAACAAATCAATAGTTTTGCTCAGCGGCTCCAAAAACGTATTTATCAGGCCACCTGCTTAGTGGGAGCTATCGGAATTGCCCGATCCAAGACCTATGCGAAACTTGCCAGCAGTTTGGACAAGCCCAAAGGACGAAGTCTTATTCTTACGGAAGACGAGGAGCGCTCTGAGATCTGGCCCCTCGACGTCAATGAAGTATGGGGAGTTGGCAGGCGCAGGCATGAGCACATACTTGCTGAAGGCTATAAATCCATCGGAGATGTAGCTGAACGGGGTAACCAAAAAACTTTTATACGGCTGTTCGGGGCCAACTTTGGTAAGATGCTGTTCCAAACCATTACCGGCAAAGATCAGGGACGGGTGATGGAAGAAATCTCTGAGAACTACGAGCCAAAAGGTGGTGTGAGCTATGGACACACTTTCTCGGAAGGATCAACTGATTTAGAACGGGTAAAAGGAGAGTACGCCATTGCCGTTCAACAAGTATGCTACCGAATGAGAGCCTATGGTATTCGGGCTAATTCATTTTCCGGAGTGATCGGTTTTAATGAGCAGGATAAGCCCGGGATTGGATTTCGGTTTGTAACATCTGCCCATACCAATATCGATGACTACGTATACCAAAGCCTCATGGAAAAAATTGAACCAGGGCTGAAAGAAATATGCAGTCATGACATCGAGATTCGTAACCTGATGCTGGGGACTTATGAGATTGACAAAACGAACCAGCTTAATGTCTTCTTTCAGGATGATGAGGATAAAACCGCCCGGGTCAAAGCAATGGACGAGATCAAAAATCGATTCGGGCAGAAGTACATTACTAAAGCAAATACCTTATACCGAGTGGAAGGCAATACGCACTTTCTGGAGAGGAATGTTTGAATATGGCATCTTTTTTTACTGGAAGCTGGAGCTACCAGTAAAAAATCTGCTATTAGTTGGCAGACTTACAATTCAGCCTTTACTTGTTTGAAGTAATCCAGCACTTTCTCCCAGTTTTCAAACCCTTCCTGTGCAAAATGGATATGGGTGCCCTCAAACTTATCAACTCCTCTTGCGGTACGATCATCAATTATATAATCTCCATTCACAAGGTTTTTGTGATGACTCAGGATCAGCCTTTTGTAAGCCTTATCCCCAATATATTCTTCTACCCATAATCGCTTATCGATCCAGGAAGTAGGGTTATCCCAAGGGGCGGTTGACAGTATATAAGTATCGAAGTTTTCAGCCAACCAATGGTAAGCTTCAATGGCTCCAGGTAAAGGCTTCATAGTAGAAAAAATGCCCGGCACGTTATCAAGGTCATCACCGTAAGACTTTTTCTCGTCTTCTGATAACTGATCAATACCCGACTGGAAGTTGACTAACACATTATCCATGTCAACAAAAACACGTATTTGATTACTCATTGTTATATGAATTTTGATTTTAAGATTTGATGGGAGAGTAAATGTGATTTACAGTTTAAGCTACCTCTCAATTTTTCCCGAAATCACCTTAAAAGATAAGGACTGAATATGACACATTGTGTCAGGTCTTATTTTAATATTTTAAATATCACTTCCTTCCTTATCTCTCCACATTAATGCCCCACTTTGATTACGCCTTTTCAGCTCGTGACTACTCTAAACACAGCTCGTCACGAAGCTCTGACTTCGTGACGCCACCGGAGAAGCTCCAGCTTCCCACTAAAATATCCGGGGCTTTCTTTCCTCCCCTTTTGTAAAAGGCACTTCTGGGTTGTATAATCCTACGTATTTAAATTAATCAGCTGTTACATGAAATCTTTTTTCTACTCTTCTACTCTCTTCCTCTTTGGGTTACTTCTTATCTCCCAAACTGCTTCTGCCCAAATTGACCGGGAAGCCGGGAATTTAATCTCAACGCGCTCTGAGGTTATTGCCCAGCGAGGCATGGTAGCCACCAGTCAGCCTTTGGCCACTCAGGTTGGTCTGAATATCCTTCGGAACGGAGGCAATGCCATTGATGCTGCCATCGGAGCTAATGCCGCCATGGGCTTGATGGAACCCACCGGAAATGGAATCGGCGGTGATCTCTTTGCTATTATTTGGCATGCCGAAAGCGGGAAACTCTATGCCCTCAACGCCAGCGGTCGCTCCCCACAAGGTTTGTCTTATGATCGACTGATGGAGATTCTGGACGCTAAAGGCGAAGATGATATTCCTGCCTACGACCTTCTTTCTGTATCCGTACCCGGAGCTGTGGATGGCTGGTTCGAAATGCACGAACGTTTTGGTTCTGTTGATATGGATATGATTTTATCTGAACCTATTTATTATGCTGAAAACGGGTTTCCGGTTAGCGAAGCGATCTCTGCTTCCTGGCGACGAAGCGTTCCCTTTCTGAAGAACCAGCCCGGAGCTTTTGAAGAGACTTTTTCCATTGATGGGGAAGGGCCTGAAAAGGGTGAAGTCTTCCGTAATCCTGACCTCGGCAATACCTTCCGCTTGCTTACAGATCAGGGACGGGATGCATTCTACAGAGGAGAAATAGCGCAGAAAATTGATACATGGATGAAAGAAAACGATGGCTATCTCCGCTACGAAGATTTCGACAACCACCATTCAGATTGGATAGAACCGCAAACCGTAAATTATCGGGGTTATGATGTGTACCAGGTGGGCGGCAACGTACAGGGCACAGCCGTCTTACAGATATTAAATATTCTGGAAGGATTTGACCTATCGGAAACCGGATTTGGGTCAGCCGAAACCCTGCATCTAATGATTGAGGCCAAAAAGCTTGCTTTCGAAGACCGCGCCAAACACTATGCCGATCCCGATTTTCATGAGGTTCCTTATGATAAACTGTTATCCAAAGAATATGCAGCCGAGCGTCGAAAACTCATCGGTGACCGGGCACTTAATGACATCACCACCGGGGTAGATGTAATTGAAGATGGTGACACCATTTATCTTACAACCGCAGATGAAGAAGGCAATATGGTTTCACTCATTCAAAGTAATTTTCGAGGAATGGGTACCGGGTTTGTGGTTCCGGGCACGGGATTCAGTTTTCAAAATCGCGGAGAATTATTTTCCACTGACCCTGATCACCCAAATGTATATGCGCCCGGAAAAAGACCTTTTCACACCATTATTCCCGGATTTGTTATGAAAGACGGCAAGCCGATTATGGCCTTTGGTAATATGGGGGGTGGATATCAGCCGATCGGTCATGTCAGTATTCTTACCAACATCATCGACTTTGGGATGAACGTTCAGCAAGCCGGAGATGCTTTTCGGTGGGAACATTCCGGCTCCACTCAGCCAACAGATAACCTCTCAGACAATCTTACAACTACGGGACAAGTGAGTATTGAGTCCGGCGTAGATTTTAGTGTTGTGCAAGCCTTAAGGCAAATGGGACATAACGTTCAGATTGGAGACAGCTTCTTCGGACGCTTCCAGGCTATTATGCGCGACCATGAAAAAGGCGTGTACTTTGGAGCCTCCGAATCCCGGGTTGATGGGCAGGCTGCCGGATACTAAGTATCACATTTCATACTCGTCACGAAGCTCTTGCTTCGTGACGCAGTTGAATACGCATTAAGTCTGCTATTTTAGATTTTTCTTTTTCGACTCACCCCCATTCTTCTCCTCATTGAAGGCATATAAAACTACATTGATTAACTATTACCTATTATTACTTACCGAATAGGAACCAATGAACTGCCAAAACAAAATAGATTTGGTCAGCCAGGCTCCTCTACCGTATATTGGTCGGAGTTGCTTCAAATAAAAGCACACTATGAAGTAAACTTTAGTATTTCTCCCCAGACAGTTCCCCTCATTCGATAACTATATCCTTGTCCCAAATGCTTTATGCAATTATCAGTTATTAGTACCGGACTGTTTTAAGCACCATGAATTGATGACTTCGTTTTTTGAAGCTGGACCTTTCGGGAATGAATCTGCTTTATAACCTTAGCTAAAAAGGTTCCTGTGGCAGGGTCTAATATCTGAACCTTGGAACCTCTCCCTGTTCTTTCTTATAGCCTGTTGCAGAGCGTTTATCAGGAACATCAGTATTAACCTTCACCGTAGTTTTTGAATTGTCGGCTAAGCCATCTTTTAGGATATCATCTACGGCTCTTACTATAAAGTTTACCACAGGTTCGGGGGTGTACCGTACTCCACGGCTCTTTCTTAGTGAAGGGTCATATTCAGCCAAGAACATTTCATAAAAGTGAATGATAGGGTCTTGTTGCTTGGTAGCTTTGATCTCTCCACCTACTACTTCGGCAATGCGAATAGAGATGATAAACTATCCCTCTCGGAAAGGTGAAAATCGAGATGATCCGTAAATATAAGATTAGGGAGCCCGTCTTTATAACGGTTGAATTGCTCCTTATTCTTTTTCTTTCCACTCAGGTCGGGGTCGGCAATATCTTTAGCCTCTACATAACCAACGGGAATATTCCCTTTAGTGAGAATGTAATCGGGCGCTCCAACATCTGAACGCTTCGGCTCATTGGTTACTAAAATATCAGGGAGAATAGATTCTAAAAGGGTTTGTCAGTCTCCTCTGTAACTGTGCCCCCATGAGTACCCCGATTTATAGTGCCTATTTAACTCTTCAACGTATTCCTGAATGGTCATAGACAAATAATTTGGTTGGCTCTTAGGCCAACAAAATCAGGTATTAATGACAAATCTTTCTATGATTAATTTTAAACTATTATGATTTTTCACGTTCAGTTTCATTATGCAGATTTTGGCCAGAAGTCATCATTTAATCAATAGCATCTTTCTGGTCTGGGTGAAGTCCCCCGCTTCGATGCTGTAGAAATACATTCCGCTCGACAGATTGGGTGCATCGAAATTAACCGTATAGGTGCCTGCACTCTGCTGCCCATCCACCAGTAGTGCCACCCGCTGACCCAGCGTATTGTTTACCTGAATCCGCACCCGCGAAGCCTCGGGCAAGGTATACTGAATCTGTGTGGATGGGTTAAAAGGGTTGGGGTAGTTTTGGTTTAACTGAATCTGAGTGGGATAATTCTGAACCTGGTTCAGTGAAGTTACCAAATCATCAGTGCCAAAAATTAAAACCAGGTTACTTACATCTGATTGATAAAACCCCATAAGATCCAACAATCCATCCCCATTAATATCCGCAAACTCATAATCCAATGAAAATCTGCTACCTCTGCCTGGTCCATGTATAGCGATTCCATCTTCCTCGCTTAAATAGAATAAATCGATAGTAGGATCATACTCTTCTTTACCGATCAATAGATACAAATACCCCATCTTAACTTTTTCTCCATCAGCAACTGGTGCTGACGCGATTATTTCGGCATATCCGTCGTTATTAAGATCCTTGTTTAAAACCTTAGCTCCTAAGTTATCCTCTGCTCTGGCAACCTTAATCGTTACGCCATTTGTTCCATTTAACGTGGTTAAATCGAATATTTCCCCATATCCTCCCTCTTTACCAAATAAGGTATAGACCTCTCCATCATCCTGAGGTTCAACGAAGCTTACACCAGTTGCACTCATGGTTAGATCAGCAAGTCCATCACCGTTGACGTCACCCGTTGCAACCGAAGTACCCAGTAAGTCGTACTCACTGATGCCATAAATTCTGGTGATCTTCGTATCAGAAGAGCTATTTATTTGATAAACCGAATCAATATTATTGGAGCCATATATAATGGTTACTAAACCGATTTCTGTTTTGCCTTCATACTCAGCGAATCTGGACCCTATTATAAGATCATTAAGGTTATCTCCGTCAAGGTCACCACTACTTACTGAAAAGCCAGTGAAGTAAGAGTATCCCGTACCTCCACCAAATATCGGAACCATATTTCCCTCTGCTTGTGGA
This sequence comes from Balneola sp., assembly GCA_002694685.1. Lineage (NCBI taxonomy): Bacteria > Pseudomonadati > Balneolota > Balneolia > Balneolales > Balneolaceae > Balneola > Balneola sp. The sequence continues at coordinate 403,157 of NZMW01000010.1, read as the reverse complement.
CCAATTATTTTATAGCCTTGTGAAATATTTAGAGTATCTAGAGAAATTTCCGCCGGAAATATATTTTGACTGTTTCTGCCGTATAATACGTAAACAATTCCCGGGGAAAATATTTGCTGTCCACCTTCATCAAATTTTTCACCTCCAATTGGAGCCCCAATTATTATATCATCGATATCATCATTGTTCAGATCCCCCCTTTCCAAACTAAAACCAAGTGCACTGTTTTTTTCTTTGTCAATTAACTTAAACCCTTTTTCTTCGGACAATACAGACAATTCAATGGTATCTGGCATCTCACTCTGCCCGTAAATGATTCTCACTTCATCATTATCTTTTATATCCATTTCAGAGTAATTTTGCCCAATGAAAATGTCATCAAGACCATCATTATTTATATCTGCAAGTGCAATATCTCTAGTCCTGTAACCCTCGAGTCCATTAATAATTGTAACATCAAGACTATCTATTTCAGCAAGTTCTATATTACTTTGATCTGATAGTTTCTCAGAGCCGTAAAGTATTATGAGTCCCCCTGGAACGGGAAAACCTCTTTCGTTTTCGTAGGGGTCAATTACAGTTAGTAAATCCTCGTAGTTATCACCATTAATGTCTCCGGTGGTAAGATGTTGAAAAGCCGGAACTGGTAAACCAATTTTACCAGTTCCACCTGAGATCGTAAAACCACCTTGAGCTTGTAAAGCATCATTTATAGAAAAACTTGATTGGCCAAAGGATGAGGTCGAACAAGCACTCAATACTAGAATTAAGTATATATATTTTCTCATGGCTCGAAATAATTTTATCTCTTTTATCTAAATATATTAATCTAAAATCAGATTGAGATTATTAACAAAAGATTATAGGGAAAGCGTAAATGATTCGAAAGAAGAAAGAAAAGCTAAATAATAGTAAAATCGAATAGATATAAAGCGGGAAAAGGCTACATGCGGACTGAATAACCGCCTACTAAGTTATTCATAGTCTATTCATTCTAAAATATATCATCAAACCAAAAAAGCCCATGCAAATCTTTGATCTACATGGGCTTTACTTGATGTGGGACCGGGCGGATTTGAACCGCCGACACACGGATTTTCAGTCCGTTGCTCTACCGACTGAGCTACAGTCCCTTTCAACAAGGACGGCAAAGATAAAGGGTTTGTAATCCTTATACAATATTAAATTCAGGAAAGTTGTCAGGAGCAAGGTTTTAGGTGTTAGAAAGAAATACTAGCACCTAAAACCTAACTCCTTGCCCCTCTTTATCCTAAATCTGAATGTCTTTCAATCGAAGTTGAAGTGTCCGGCGGCCATTCCAGTTGTTCTCTTCCAGTACATAGGCAATCTTAAAAGGGTCTCCACCCCGAACGCCCGGCAAATAATCGTGCATGTTAAAGCCGATCGTATCAAATATACCTGAACCTTCTTGTTTCACCCGCATCTTCAGGTGCCCATTACCGACAATAGTTGGAACGCCTACTACCTTCACCTCTTCACTTACAAAAATTGGGCGAAGGTTTGCAGGACCAAATGGTTCAAACTGACTCAGAAGTTTCCAGAACTTCATATCCACTTCCCCTAAATCCAGTTTGGCATCGATATTGAGTTCCGGTTCAAAAGAATTTTCAGAAAGATCGGTATAGGCTAGATCATTCATCCGTCGGCGAAATTCTGAGAGCTTATCTTCTTCCAGTGTGAGTCCCGCAGCAAATTCATGCCCGCCAAATTGCTCTAACAAATCCCCGCATTTTTTTATGGCGTCGTAAATATTAAAACCTTTAATGCTCCGGGCCGATCCTTTTATTTTTCCATCTACATTACTCAGCATAATAGCCGGGCGATGGTATAAATCGACCAAGCGAGAAGCTACGATACCAATCACGCCAAGGTGCCAGTCCTCGCTGTACAGCACGATGGTCGAGGTCTCATCCATATCAAAATCTTTCTCGATTTGTTCCATCGCCTCTTTCATCGTTTTGGAATCCGTATCCCGCCTTTTCATGTTGATGGATTCCAGCTCATAAGCGTGGGATTTAGCCTCGCCCAGCGTTTCCGAGATCATAAGCTTTACTGCGGTGCTGGCGTCGCCCATACGCCCCGCAGCATTTATACGAGGGCCAATTGAAAATACGATCTTGGATGTGTTCACATCCTCTTTGGAAACCTTGATCAGCTCAAGCAGTGCTTTAATTCCAACTCTGGGACTTCGCTGAATCATCTGCAAACCTGCCTTCATCAATACCCTGTTCTCATCAATGATGGGCACAATATCGGAGGCAATTGAGATGGCTACTAAATCCAGAAATTTATAGGAAATTGTTTGAGGAAGGCCCAGCTTCTCGATGGTTCCCTGAATCAGCTTGAAGCCAACACCCGCACCTGAAAGTCCATCAAAGGGGTAGTTGCAATCGAGTCTTTTAGGATCCAAAACAGCTACAGCATCCGGGATTTCATCGCCTACTGTGTGGTGATCACAGACGATCAGATCAATACCTTTTTCCTTGGCTACTTTTGCTTCTTTGATCGCCGTAATTCCGCAATCTACGGAAACAATCAGTGTTGCATTGATATCCTCGGCATACTTAATCCCATCCGGATTGATACCATAGCCTTCTTTAAAGCGATGAGGAATATAGTAGTCCGCATCAACCCCAAATTCTTTTAGAAAAGTATAGACACAGGAAGTTGCTGTAGTCCCGTCTACGTCGTAATCGCCATAAACGAGCACTTTCTCACTTTTGCGAATGGCCAGAGCTAAGCGTTCTGCACCTTTGTCCATATCCCTCATTAAAAAGGGATCGTGGAGGTTTTCTATCTTTGGCCGGAAAAAGTATTCTGCATCATCGTATGTTTTTATGCCGCGGATAGCCAGAAGTCGGGCTATTTTGGCCGGAATTCCAAGTGTCTCTCCCAATTTGGAGATATACTCTTCCTGCTCCGGCTGCGCGTATACCCAGCGGAATGACATGATTGTTTTGTGCTTTATTTTTATTCATAAAGGCAGTTCGGCGATCAAGCCGGCACAGCCAACGCAAAGCGTTCTTATTACCTATATAAAATACTATTTAAAGGGAGAAAATCAGCATCTTTGTTACATAAATATCACAATCCCATCATATCGTTCAGTTTGCCCCAACTTGCTTAAAAATAATTACAAGTATTTATGTGTTTGACAGTATCTAGGGTTGAGTTCCGTTAAATAAATCCCGACTTTGGAAGCGGTTCCACAAAATGAGCCAAATGATAAAATTTAAGTATTACCATGATTGACGCACCTGCAAAAAACTCAAACAAATTGAAGGAAAAGAACCCAAATTTTACTTTGTTCAACGAACTTGCAAATAAAGAGCACGAGCAGATCGTAATGTGCTCAGACCCTGAAGTAGGACTGAAGGCTATCATCGCCATTCATAACACTACGCTGGGTCCTGCCCTTGGTGGAACCCGTATGTGGAATTATGAATCTGAGGAAGCAGCAATTAAAGATGTACTTCGCCTCTCCCGCGGAATGACCTACAAAGCAGCTATTTCCGGATTGAATTTAGGTGGAGGGAAAGCGGTGATTATTGGTGATCCTCATACCGAAAAAACAGAAGCTTTATTTCGGTCTTTCGGTCGTTTTGTTGATGGGCTTGGGGGCCGTTACATCACTGCAGAAGATGTTGGGATGACTGAGCGCGAAATGGAATGGGTTTATTCAGAAACGAAGTACGTAACAGGTATTCCAAAAGCACTGGGTGGAAGTGGAAATCCTTCGCCAGTAACGGCTTATGGAGTATATATGGGTGTGAAAGCTTGTGCCAAAAAAGCCTATGGAAATGATTCACTCGAAGGGAAACGAATAGCTCTTCAAGGTGCCGGGAATGTCGCTTCTTATTTTGCACGCCACGCTGCTAAAGAAGGAGCCAAGCTTTTTATCTGTGATATTTACGGCGACAAAGCCAAAGCCCTCGCCGAAGAAGTTGGTGGCGAAGTGGTTGATGCAGATGCCATCTATAGCCTCGATGTAGATATTTATACTCCATGCGCTTTAGGTGGAGTTATTAACGATGATACTATTGACCATTTTAATTGTGATATCATTGCCGGTGGGGCAAATAACGTATTGGATGAGGAAGACCGTCACGGACAAATGCTGCTCGATAAAGGCATTTTATACGCCCCTGATTATGTAATCAATGCCGGTGGAATTATTAACATTGCCAGTGAGCTGGAAGGCTACAACGAAGAGCGCGCAATGCAAAATGCAGGCAATATTTATACTACTATCACTGATATCCTGGATTATTCGGAAGAACACAATATTCCTGCACATAAAGCGTCTAATTCATTAGCTGAACAAAGAATTGAGACTGTTGGAAATATCAAGAATAAATATTCTTCAACAGCCAGTGTTTCAGGACGGCTTGGCGAAATCTACAAACGCTTTAACAGCTGATTCTAACTAACATTTTGAGTGAGTGAGAAAAGGGGCGCTTCGGTAAGGGGCGCCCTTTTTTGATGGATGAAAGTTCCTATTTGATAAGCATCATTTTCTTAGTCTCTGATAATTGCCCATCTATAATCAACGAATACACATACACGCCACTTGATAATTTTGATACAGTTTCGCTCCTTTGGATTTTGTAGCCCACTACAATATTAATATCGTGTATTAACAAAATGTTTCATCTCTGTGCAGAAACAGCAATAATCCGGCTATTATTCTTCTCTTTATCTAGCCAATCCATTCAAATAAAACGCAATTTTCTGCGTATCTTTGGAGCAAGTTAAATACACTTAAAAGACTTTTTAAACAGTACTTCTACCTCCTATGAACATTGAAGAATATAATTTTAAAGACCGCCTGCTTAAAGGCATCACAACCGATGGTCATTTCAAGATTTCTGTTGTCAAAACGACTGAAGTTGTTAAAACAGCAAAAGAGAATCACCAGCTTTCACTATTAAATACGGTTGTTCTTGGCAAAGCACTTACAGCCACCATGTTGCTTGCTTCCGAACTGAAAGGGGAGGAACGTATTCAGCTTCGTATGGACGGGGATGGACCGATTGGATTTATTATTGCCGAAGCTAACTCTGTGGGGGAAATCCGGGGATATGTTCAGAACCCTGCGGCGGAACTGGATTACTCCAACCCTGAAACCGAACTTGGCGACGGCATTGGACTTGGAATTCTAACCTTTTCAAAAGTTCTCTATAATGAAGCTGAGCCCAAAACAAGCACCATCGAATTGGTTAAGGGTGATGTAAATGCTGACGTTGCTCACTACCTTGCTCAGTCCGAACAAATTCCTTCCGCTATTTTGGTTGATGTAGGCATCGACGAAGAAGGAAATGTAACACAAGCTGGCGGACTCCTCATCCAGCGTATGCCGGGAGCCCCAGACGGACAAATTGATATGCTTCAGGAACGTCTTGGTTCTTTTCCTCCTATTGATGAGCTCTTGAATGACGGACAATACATTGATGAAATTATGGGTAAAGCGGTATCACCGCTTCAGGTTAAAGAACTGAACCGTCAGCCTGTAGACTTTTTCTGCCGCTGTTCCCGAAAACGATTCCTGAATGCGCTATCAATGCTCAATTATGAAGACTTGAAAGAAATGGATGGCGAAGGGCAAGAAATGGTTTGTCAGTACTGCAACAATAAAGAGTTTATCTCGAAAGATGAAATCGAGAAAATCGTGATGGATGCTCAAGCTAAAATGAACTAACCAAGTCTACCCATGGGAAAACTCTCCGACGACGAAATCCGCCAAATTGTACAAAAAGCATCTTTGCTTGAAAAATTCGGAGAAGAAACCTCTTCAAAAAAACAGTCCGATCTGAATGAGGAGATTAAATCCCTGTATGAAATTACCGACGAAATAGGAATCCCGCGCCGCTTCGTTTACGAAGCATATGTGGAACATTCAGGGATACCGATTCAAGAACCTTTAGTCATCGATAATAACGATTTCAACAGTACAGAAATCGTGGGTTTTGCTAAAGGTTCTGTAGATAAAGAGCTTTTTAATGAGCTCAAAGGTCAGGCCGAGTATCACTTCAATACGCTGGGCACCGTTACCCAACGGCGTGATAAAATCATTTGGAAAGCAAAGCCGGTAGGGCCTTCCAAGCTAATTGCCTCATCAAATTCACCAGAAGTAGTATTCCAAAAGGTTGATGGGAATACAAAGATAAAAGTAAGCCAAAGCCTGAAGACCCTAAACAAGCTCTACATCCCCGGAATTCTCGCAGGTTTTGCAGGCTTCATGATGTTTGCAGGCGTCGTTTTTGATCAGGCAGGAAGCGACACAGGTCCCATTGCCATATTTTCCGGAATATTTTTGCTAACCTCTTTTCTATACACACGTTTTGTAAATGGCCGGAAAAGGAAAAGAAAGAAAAACCTTCAGGAGTTTGTAGAAACGCTGCAGGGAAAAATCGAACGGCACTTAAAATCTACTATTGATAAAAATGTAGACGAAAAAAATTCATCACAAATTGAGATTCCTGAAAATGATTATGCTGGTGAGGGTGTTGAGAGAGAATCAAGATCAAAAATAAATGAGTAGCCATTTTCAATTCTCCATCTTATGGGTAAAAATGTAATTATTGTAGGCGGGGGGTTTGTCGGGATTTCCGTTGCTAAAAAACTAGCCAATACTTCTTTTAAGGTCACTATAGTTGATAGAACCAACCACCACCTTTTTCAACCTTTGCTGTATCAGGTAGCTACAGCGGCCCTTTCTCCCGGCGATATTGCAACGCCCATACGAGCAATTTTCAGTAAACAGAAGAATGTGCAAGTCATTCTCGGTGAGGTCGATAAAGTTGACAAAGAAAAAAATCGCATTCACCTTAGCAACAACTCAAGTCTTCCTTTTGACTATCTGGTACTAGCCCCTGGCGCAGAGTACAATTACTTCGGAAATAACGAATGGAAGAAACACGCTCCCGGATTGAAATCTCTTTCAGATGCTCTCGAAATCAGGGAGCGCATTCTGCTTTCTCTTGAAAAGGCGGAACAGATTATAGATCCTGAAAAGCGCAAACCATTCCTGACCTATGTAGTTATTGGAGGCGGCCCAACCGGTGTGGAGATGGCCGGATCAATTGCCGAAATAGCCAAGCGAAGTATGATGCAGGATTTCCGCAATATTAAACCTGATGAAACCAAGATTTTTTTAGCCGAAGCAGCTGATGGTATTTTAAATGGTTTTGACAATCCACTCCCCGAAAAAGGATTAAAAACTCTTGAGGATATGGGGGTTGAGGTGTTATTAAATTCCCCGGTAAAAGAAATCCGTGAAGACGGTGTTGAAATTGAAGGGCGGTTTATAAAAACCCCGAATATTATCTGGGGTGCCGGGGTAAAGGCATCTCCAATTATTCAAAATATTGGGGTGGAAACGGATAGAATGGGTCGTGCAATTGTTGAATCAGATCTTTCTATCGCAGGCTCACCTAATATCTTTGTAGCCGGAGATGCAGCCCACGTCAAAGACAACAAAGGAAATCCCTTGCCCGGACTTGCACCTGTTGCCCTTCAGCAGGGAAAATATCTTGGGAACTTGATCAAGAAAGATTCCTCTTCCCGAGAACCCTTCCAGTATGTTGATAAAGGGACCATGGCTACCATTGGCCGGGCGAAAGCGGTAGCTGACATAAGGGGCTTTAAATTTAGTGGCTTTTTCGCCTAGCTACTATGGGGCCTCATTCACATTTTCTTCCTCATCGGTTTCCGAAACCGTTTTCGTGTTTTTGCCGAATGGACCTGGCACTATATTACGTTTAAGCGTGGAGTGCGACTTATTGCAAAAAAAGATAAAGGTTAATTTTACTTTTCTGAGATTGATAGTAGTTTAGCTCTTCAACTTTAAAAACTCTTTATGGCAGATTTAAAACGCGAGCTTGGTTTTTGGGATGCGCTAACTATTGGCGCAGGAACTATGATTGGCGCCGGGATTTTTCTTTTAGCAGGAATTGCACTCGAAATGTCAGGTCCGGCAGCTATTTTTGCTTATTTGTTAGCCGGTGTAGTTTGTATGATTACAGCATCCAGTGCAGCCGAGCTCGCAACCGGAATGCCTAAATCAGGTGGGGATTACTTCTTCGTATCACGATCACTTGGGCCTGCGTTTGGAGCCATTTCCGGAGTTGGAATCTGGCTGAGTCTCACCTTTGCTATCGCTTTTTATCTTTATGGGTTGGGCGAATACATGTCTCAGTTCTTGCCGCTAACGGTCTTTTGGGGAGCTGTTATCGGTGGAGTTCTATTAACTATTTTGAATGTTGTCGGGGCAAAAGAATCCGGCCGAACTCAAGTCGTCGTCGTTCTCATCCTTTTTGTGATCTTAGGTACGTTCAGCTTTATGGGCGTATTCTATATTGAATCGGACTACTATGACCCGTTTATGCCTTTTGGCTTTGACTCCATCTCTGCAACCACCGCTTTGGTATTTGTTTCATTCCTCGGTTTTGTGAAAATAGCCGCCGTAGCCGAAGAGATTAAAGATCCATCCAAGAACCTTCCACGGGCTTTGATTGGCTCGGTTGCTTTAGTAACGGTATTGTATATCGTGATTGTACTCGTTATCGGTGGGATGTTCGAGCAATCCACTATTGCTGATGTTAAAGATCCGCTTACAACAGCTGCACGTAAAATTTTAGGGAACCCCGGAGCTGTTGCCATCATTGTTGCTGGGTTATTGGCAACTCTTTCTTCAGCCAACGCCAGCATCATGGCTTCGTCTCGCATAAACCTGGCCATGGCTCGTGACCGAATGGTTCCAAACTGGCTCAGCGCCATTCACGACAAACTTCTAACTCCTTACCGCGCTATTGTGCTAACCGGAGTTTTAGCACTCTTATTTTTACTGCTGGATAGTCTTGAAAATCTTGCCAAAATTGCCAGTGTTTTACAGTTATATAGTTATGCCGCACTGAATATTGGCTGTATTGTATTGAGGGTTTCTAAGCCTGATTGGTATAAACCTACCTATCGTACACCCGGTTCGCCTTGGCTTCAAATTATAGCTGCCATCGGTTGTTTATCAATTATCATTTACTCCGGTACATTTGCACAAATTGCTGTTGTTGTGCTGATTATTGGAAGTCTGCTTTGGTATCTCGCCTGGGGCAAATCTCGGGTTGAATTTGAACATGCCGTTCCTCAGTTCAAACAAAATTGGAAAGAGCACGGAATAAAAGTGTTTATAGAAGCGCCTGAAAAACATCTTTCAGAAGACGAAGAGTGGTTCCCAGCTGTCCGGGCACTGGATATCAATAAAGGAAGAAAGGTAATTGCTGCTTTGGCAAACCCCGTTCATGAGCAAGCACTTTTAAGGGTTTCGCAACTTATAGCTACCGGCAAAGAAGAGGGTGGAAATGTAACGGGATTGAATATGGTGAAAGTCCCTTACCAAACTCCTATTTCTACCATCGAAAGAAAACTTCATGAGCAGGAACCTGTTCGTGAAAGCATAAAAGATATCATTGAAGAATCCAGAATCGAAAACCTTGATGTTCCGAATAAAGAAGCTCTTTCATCTACTTCATTTGAGACAGCTACTGCCGCATCTCACGATATTTTTAAAGGATTGATTTCTGAAACTGAAGGCCGAGAAGCTGATATGTTGGTAATGGGTTGGCAGGGAGGTTTCAGCCTTGGGCGGATTTATAACACTCCTATTCAGCCTATTATTAAAAACCTGAAAGCCGATCTTGCAGTACTTAAAGACCGCGAATTAAAAGACATTGATTCGATTGTAGTGCCGTGGGGTGGCGGACTTCATGCCCAGCTTGGGATGGAAATTGGAATCAGGATTGCACAGGCACTGGATGCTAAACTCCGTGTTCTTCGGTTAGTGAAACCCGGCACTGATTTATCAGAGGAAGAGGAAGAGCTTCAGGAGCGAGTTGAACCGCTGCTGGAAGGGTTCAAGAATGTAGAAATTACTATTAAAGAATCAACTGATGTGACTGGAGGTATGCTGGAGGAGCTTGAAAAGCGTAAAGATGACCTCATCATCATTGGAGCCTCCCACGAATGGGGCATTCGCAATGTACTCTTCGGAACCATTCCGGACATCATAGCTGACCGCGCACCTTGTTCTGTATTAATGGTTCGCAGATATGTTACGGACGATTGGAAGCTAAAGGCAACGGAAGGGATTAAAAGAGTGAAAGAGCAGTTGGGGATGTCTTCATCTCCCGATACTGATGTTAATTAAATGGCGAAGGAAGTTCCGCAGCCACAATTCTCTACTGCGTTCGGATTTTCGAAGGTAAAGCCACGAGCATCCAATCCATCTGGGTAATCAATTTCCATCCCTTCTAAATACATCAGATGTTTTGGAGCTACGATAATTTCAACACCATAGCTTTCGTATATCTTATCTTCATCAGTGCGATAGTCAAGGCCTAATTTGTAGCTCAGCCCAGAGCAACCACCGCCATCAACAGCCACACGGAGATAGAGATTATCATCCATGTTTTCCTGCTGTTTAATCTTCTCTACCTGTCGAGCTGCGCGTTCGGTAAGCAATACAGGCTCACCTGTCAGCTCCTGTTTTTCATAGTCTTTCTCAGTGATTGGCTGGGGTGTAGTTCCCTCTTCTTCCTCATCTACATCAATTAATGAGGAAATAACATCATCTAAATTGTCTTCTTGAACACTCATGTCGCTCCCTTTATTTAGAACGAGTCAAAATTACGAACTTTTATTGGAAAATGTGTAATGAGTTACGCCTTCTTTTTCAAACAAGTCAAGAACACCCGCACTCACTAAATTCACCAAAATTTTTGCCGCACGATAGGTTGTTACACTTATCAGCAATGAGAATCTTTCAACCGTAATGTCTCCATATTCATTCAAAAAGCGGAATAGTTGTTGCTCTCTTTCTCCATACTCAAAAGTGACGCCTTCATCTGAGTAATTTTGCTTTAATACTTCAATATACTCGTCGCTGGCTACTACACTTTCATCGTCAACACGTATATATACCTGACGCATTTTCTTTCCCTTCACATACACCGGTTTTTCTTCCGACTCCGGTACTTTCACAATCAGCACATCCCGCTCACCCAAATTCAATAATTCAATTTCTATAGGCACTGCAGGAATACATTCTTCAGAAGCGGCCTGGTTCAGCCAAAATTCTTCTTCATGATATCCTTCAACCCCAATCATTTCCCCATTATCTTCTACACCAATTAGAATGGTTCCGCCTTTTGTGTTGGCAAAAGCGGCCATTTCTTTAGCTATTTTTTCGGGGGAAGCCACACTGTGCTTAAACTCCAGAAAACTACTCTCTCCGGTCTGGATAAGTCCTTTTAAATCACTTGGGGTAAGCTTTGATACTTTAACAGTGTCGGTAAATTGTAAATAAAATTCGAGTTCGTCTTTCATAATTGTAGATGATTTTGGGTTGAACTCTTAATGAAATCAGCTACATCACGATTTCATCTTTAGGGTCGCGGGTCATCAATTCATATAACGCATCGCGCGGATCAACATTTTCAAATAGTACACTGTAGATTGCGTGAGTGATGGGCATTTCAACGTTATTCTTAACCGCCCAATCCCGTACCGACTTTGCTGTCTTCACGCCTTCTGCAACCATGTTCATACTTTCGATAACATCGTCCAGCTTTTCCCCTTTACCAATGCGAAATCCGACCGAACGGTTCCGGCTATGTGTACTGGTACAAGTAACAATCAAATCTCCCATTCCGGTCAGTCCGGAAAAGGTATCGGAGTGAGCCCCCATCAGAACACCCATCCGTTTCATCTCATGCAATCCTCTGGTTATCAAAGCTGCCTTAGCATTATCCCCAAGTTCTGCTCCATCAATAATACCGGCGGCAATCGCCATAATATTTTTAACCGACCCTCCGATCTCGACACCTATCACATCGTTGTTGATGTATACCCGGAACATAGGAGTCAAAAAAGTTTCCTGAATGATTCTCGCCGTTCGGGTCGAATACGCAGCGGCAACAACCGTTGTTGGCTTTAGTTTACCCACTTCTTCAGCATGGCTTGGACCGTAAAGCACCCCAATATTATCTTCAAGCGTAGTCCCCTCCATCACTTCTACCAACACCTGAGACATCGTTTTGAAAGTATCATTTTCGATTCCTTTCGCCACCGTAACCAGAATTTCATGGCCATCCAGACAAGGCTTAAGTTTTTCTGCTACTTCTCTGAGTGTATGAGAAGGGGTCGCAAAAATAACCATCTCTTGTGACCTGAGGCATTGCTCCAAATCATTGTAGGCCTTAATGGAATCCGGGAGCTTTACGTCCTTCAGGTAAGACGGATTGCTATGCTTTTCGTTGATCTGATTCGCTATTTTTTCTTCACGAGCCCAAATTTGAACATTATTTCCGGCTGTATCCAAAACCATTGCCAACGCTGTACCAAAACTTCCGGCACCAACAACGGTTACATTTCTATTGCTCATGCTTCTGCCTCTGCTAAATCTGCGGTTTCTTCTTTTTTGTCCTTTTTGCCGTAGATATCCACTTTGCTCTCATTCCCATCAAGCAAGCGCCTGATATTTGATTTGTGCTTATAGATAATACCTGCTGCTATAAATATCGCGAAGATGATTATGCTTCCATCAACAAAATACCCAAAGCCATAACGCATAATCAGCAAACTAATTGGGTATATGAAGCTTGCAACAATGGAAGCCAAGGAAACATACCGCGTTGTTAATGTTATTGTGATAAAGACAACCGAAGAAATACCTATTGAGATGGGCTCAATTCCGTATAACATTCCGCATGCTGTAGCTGCACCTTTTCCGCCTTTAAAGTTTGCAAATACAGGAAACATATGGCCGACTACCGCAAAAAGGCCGCAGGTAATTTTAAGAAAAGCGTCAGCTTCCCATCCAGGAGGAGCAATTGGGCCACTTCCAATCTCAAAAGCATACATGGCTACCCAATAGGAAGAAACGAAGCCTTTCATGAAGTCCAGCACTAAAACACTGGCACCGGATTTCCACCCCAAATTTCTAAAAGCATTGGTTGAGCCCAGATTTCCACTTCCAAAATTGCGGATATCCATCTTATGGAAAATCTGACCAACCCAAAGGGATGACGGGATAGACCCCAACAAGTAACTGATCAGTAAAACTATCAGAAGTGAAACCATATGCTTTTTATTTGCTCCAAGTTACTACAACAGAAACAGGAAAAAAATCTAGACGTGTCGCTCAGCGTGGTACGAAGAACGAACAAGCGGACCACTTTCCACGTGCTCAATTCCTAATTTTTCGCCAATCTCTTTGTATTCAGCAAATTGATCGGGATGTACCCAGTCTAAGACCGGGTGGTGCATTTTTGTAGGCTGCATGTACTGACCAATAGTCAAAACGTCCACACCGTGCTCTACGCAATCCTGCATTAATTCAATAACTTCTTCGCGTTCTTCTCCTAATCCTACCATGATACCGGTCTTGGTTCTTAAGCCAGCATTTTTTGTGCGTTGAAGGAGTTCTAAAGAGCGCTCGTAGCGAGCTTGTGGGCGAACTCTCCGGTATTTACTTGGCACCGTTTCAAGGTTGTGGCTTAGCACATCTGGTGGAGTATCAAAAACGATTTGTAACGCATTGTCCCATTCTCCACGAAAATCGGGAATGAGAGACTCAATTGTTACACCGGGTATCGCTTTCCTAATTTCTTTATGGCACTCTGCAAAAATTGGTGCACCGCCGTCTTTACGTTCATCTCGGTTTACAGAGGTTAAAACTACGTGCTTCAATCCCATCTTGGCAGCAGCATCAGCAACTCGTTTGGGCTCATCCCAATCTAAGTCTTGTGGTGGGCGGCCTGTTTTAATAGCACAGAAAGCACACGAACGAGTACAAACATCTCCTAAAATCATGAACGTGGCCGTGCCGGCTCCCCAGCATTCCCCCATGTTTGGACAACGGGCTTCCGAACAAACTGTATTCAGGTTATTCTCCCGAATGGTTTTTGAAACCTCTTTAAATTTCTCCCCTGATGGAAGCTTAACACGCAGCCAATCTGGCCGGCGATTTTCGGATGGTTTATCTACTACCTGAAGTTCTTTAATCATGGTGCTTCTCTAAATAATTAATCAAGATGCATTGTAATAACAATGCTGCTAAAGTTACAAAATATTATGCTCCACTTCCTGCATGGAACCCTTTGGAGAAATGGATACATCGAAAACATTTTCGAAATGAAAAACAATCCTATCCTTCACCTCCTGAGCGTCTACCTCTTTACCCGTCAGCTTTTGCAAACTGGTTACGGATTTATCATTAATTCCACACGGAACAATGTTGTTAAAATATCTTAGGTCGGTATTTACGTTGAGCGCAAAACCGTGCATGGTTACCCAGCGTGAACAGCGTATTCCCATGGCACATATTTTGGCTTCATCGACCCACACTCCGGTAGCGCCTTCAATTCTACCTGCCTCAAATCCGTAGTCGGCACAAACCCGAATCATCACTTCTTCCAGATACCGCAGATATTTGTGCACGTCGGTGAAATGGCGGTCTAAATCTAAAATGGGATAGCCAACGATTTGTCCCGGTCCGTGGTACGTGATATCACCACCTCTGTCAATTTTAACAAATTCAGCATCAAGCTGATCGAGTTCGTTTAATGAACGAAGCAGATGTTCCTCTTTTCCACTTTTACCCAACGTGTAAACATGAGGGTGCTCTACAAAAAGCAGGATATCATCTAATCGACTTCCCTCAAACTCTCCTTTTTGCTCGGTACGTTTTTCGTCTATGATGCGCTGCTGCACGGCATGCTGTAAATCCCATATCGGCTGATACGAGGCTGAACCCAAATCGTATAATTCAACAGCTTTTTTGTGTGACATGTTGTTACATATAAGTCTATAACCAACGTCTTTTCGTAGGGGCAATTCATGAATTGCCCCTACGAAAAGAATTATCAATCACAGAGAAAAAAATGGCTCCCGAAGGAGCCAGATTCTTTTGTCGTCATCCTGAATTTAGTTCAGGATCTTAAGATGCTGAAACGAGTTCAGCATGACAACTGATGTACATCTATTTTTTCTTAACAGGTGTTCCTAAATGAACCCCTTCGTTATACGCTTCTGCCGCTGCTTCCATCACTGCTTCTGACAATGTTGGGTGAGGGTGAACCGCACTTATAATTTCATGTCCGGTCGTTTCGAGATCGCGAGCTACTACAGCTTCTGCAATCATTTCCGTCACGCCGAATCCAATCATATGGCAACCTAACCATTCGCCGTACTTAGCATCAAACACTACTTTCACAAAGCCTTCTTCATGGCCTAAAGCAGTTGCTTTTCCTGAAGCTGAAAGCGGGAATTTACCCACTTTGATGTCATAGCCTTCGTCTTTTGCTTGTTGTTCAGTTAAACCAACTGAAGCAACTTGAGGCTCACAATAGGTACAGCCCGGAATGTTGTTGTAGTTAATCGGATGTGGATTTTCGCCTGCTAGTTGCTCAATACAAACGGTTGCTTCATGAGAAGCTTTATGAGCCAACCAAGGAGCGCCAATCACATCACCGATTGCATAAATTCCGTCGGTATCAGTTTTGTATGATTTCTTATCAACTACGATAGATCCTTTTTCGGTTTTAACACCGGCTTTATCAAGACCAAGGTTTTCAACGTTTCCAGTAACACCAACCGCAGAAAGAACAACGTCAGCTTCGATCTTCTCTTCGCCTTTCTTGGTTTTTACGGTTACTTCAACGCCTTTTCCTTTCTTCTTCACGTTTTCGACCGTGCTTTCGGTCATGACGTTAATGCCTTTTTTCTTGTAAATCTTGCCGAGTTCTTTTCCAACATCAGCATCTTCTACAGGAACCAGGTTTTTCTGAAGTTCAACAAGCGTTACTTCGGTTCCGATGGTGTTGTAGAAATAAGCAAACTCAACGCCAATAGCGCCGGCTCCAACTATCACCATTTTCTTAGGCTGCTTTTCGAGCTGCATGGCTTTTTCGGAATCGATAATCATCTCGCCATCAATTTCCAGGCTTGGAAGCTGACGCGGGCGAGCACCGGTTGCTATAATAAAGTTCTTCGCTTTGATGCTTTCCTGCTCTTTGCCTTTGTCGTCATTTACGGCAACTTCAGACTTAGATTTGAAAACACCTGTTCCCATGAACACTTCAATTTTATTCGCTTTCATGAGGAATTGAACGCCTTTGCTCATCTTGTTTGCGACACCACGGCTGCGCTTCACCATTCCGCCAAAATCAGCAGAATAGTCCTTCACGTTAATTCCATAATCTCCGGCGTGCTCAATCGACTCAAATACTTCAGCTGAACGCAATAAGGCTTTGGTTGGGATACAGCCAATGTTCAGACAAACTCCACCGAGATGTCTTTTTTCTATAATTGCTGTCTTAAAGCCAAGCTGAGAAGCGCGAATGGCGGCTACATATCCGCCGGGGCCTGACCCGATTACACATACATCAAATTCTTTTGCCATGGTACTTTCTGATAATGATTTTGAAGTTATACGCCCTCTCTGTTGCAGGTCCTGAACAATTTCAGGAATTACCAAACTTCAAACGAGATTAAACCGAACCACGTTCGGCCTGACGCACTGATTTAATAGCATTCAAAGGTAAGGTTTTTTGTATTGAACATCGAGTATTGAGGGAGGAATCTTGAAGTTTAGCTTATCGATTCTGGTGTTTTGGATTTCTTCTATGGTGGAGAATGGCAGTAATTACAATATTAAATTCATCTATTATATAGAAAACACTAAATGGGAACCTCCGAACAAGAGCTTTTCTTGTATCCCCTGATACTATTGGAAATTGCACTGGATTCTCTAAAACTCTTCGTAAAGCATGATCTATTGATGACTCAAAATGCTCACCAAGATGCTGGTCAATTTCAGAATACCATTTTTTTGCCTCCTGATAATCCTCCCTTGCTGCACCTGTAAAAAGAATCAGTTTCATTCTTTACCGGCACTTTTCTTTACTTCATCCCAGGTAAATAGCTTTTGATTACCTAACTTATACTGTTCTTCTCTCTCCCTTATAATATTGAGTTGCGTTTCAGATAAAGGAACATCCTCTTCCTTCAGGCTATCCCAAAGGATTTCAGTAGCAACAAGCTTGTCTTCAGGTGTTAACTCTTTTAATTCTTTTATTAATTGATCTCTCATAACTAATTAGTTAATTGAAATTCAATATATATCACCCAAAGATAACTTCAAAAACTCAACAATCTTTAATACTGAAATACCCGCTGAATTTGTTATACTCCTAACAGAGAGGCGAATTAACCGCTATGATTATGAAAAAGACTATTATCACATCCCTGTTTCTACTTTTGCTGATGCCGGCTGTAATCGGAGCTGACAGTACAGATCCCGAAAAAATGAAAGCCAACATTGATGAACTGGCTGAGTATTTTGAAGCAAAAGGCTATGCTTTTAATGATATACTCAAAGATTCCCGATTCAAGCTGATTGAGAATATAACAGGGAAATTTACCCGTGCCGTAGAAATCAAAATTGAAAGTTTTGAGGACTATCAAGGGGTTATCAGGTACGACCGGAAAATAGAGAAGATGGAAGAATTCCTCGTTAAGTATGCTCCTGAGTTAGATTTTGCTGAAGAAAAGTACGGAATCCCAAAACACGTGATAGCCGGGATAATCGGAATCGAGTCAGAGTTTGGACGATATAAAGGAAGCTATAACCCTTTTAACGCTTATGTTTCTATGTATGCGGAAGGGTATCGAAGCGACTGGTCTAAAGCTCAGCTGGAAGAACTTCTGATTTTTGCTAAGAAAAACGATCTGGATATCATGGCTATGGAATCAAGCTATGCCGGGGCGATGTCCTATGCACAGTTCATTCCCTATTCCTTAAACCGGTGGTTTGTAGGCAAAGATCTTTATTTCATGCCCAACAACATTGCTTCCGTGGCTAATTATCTGGCTCACTTTTATAAAATTACCGGAAGCATGGAGAAAGCAGTTATGCGTTACAACCCAAGTACCATGTACACCAAGGTGGTTCTTGAGCTTGCTGAAGAAGCCCGCAAGATTGAAGAAACTGACTAAAGATTTTTAGCTATTTAGATAGCAACTTTATTTTGGTCGGGCAGTATTGACCAACAAATAATTAAGTCAATACACGTTTTGATGAAAGCTATCATTTGTGAAAAATATGGGGATCCGAAAGACCTTATCTATGGTGATGTTGAAAAGCCATCGCCTTCTGAAAATGAAGTCCTCGTCAAGATATATGCAACTGCCGTTAACGATTATGATTGGGGTTCAGTAAGAGGCAGACCCTATCTTTATCGACTTTTGTTCGGTGTCCTCAAACCCAAATCCAAGATTCCCGGAATGGAGGTTGCCGGTGTTGTAGAAGAGGTTGGCACAAAAGTATCCTCTTTTAAAACAGGCGACAGAGTGTATGGGGATACTTCTGAGTTTGGGTTTGGAAGCTTTGCTGAATATATGACTGTAAATGAAGCAGCTTTAACCCTGATGCCCGCTAAAATGAGTTTTACAGAAGCTGCTTCAATCCCTCATGCCAGCATTCTTGCTTTGCAGGGTCTAAAGGATAAAGGCGGAATCAAAAATGGCCAACTCATATTAATTAACGGCGGCGGTGGTGGAGTGGGGACTTTTGGCCTTCAGCTTGCCAAACTATATGACGCCGAAGTTACCGGCGTTGATACCGGAGAAAAGTTACAGATGATGAAATCACTCGGTTTTGATCACATCATTGATTATAAGAAGGAAGACTTCATAAAAAACGGTCAGGAGTATGATCTTATTCTGGACGCTAAAACAAATCGATCCCCACGTTCTTATCTCCCATCTCTGTCCCCGAACGGAACATACGTTACGGTTGGCGGCAAGCTCTCTAAGCTTCTCAAAATTGTGTCCTTTGGACCGATACTTTCAAAACTCACCGGAAAAAATTTGAAGCTTTTACCTTTGGAACCCAACAAAGGTATGGACTATATAAATGAGCTTTATTCAGATAATAAGCTCAAATGTATTATTGATGGACCTTATCCTTTGGAAGAAACACCAACGGCCATTCAATACTTTGGGGAAGGGCTTCACAGCGGTAAAGTTGTAATCAGTGTTTTTGAAGATTAGTCCAGATATTTAGCCAGTGTTTCCATCAGATTTTGGTCAGAAAGGGCGAGTCCATATTCCACAATTTCACCATCAGGGTTTATCAGGTAGTACGTAGGGAACGAGTTTACGGAATACATTTCCTGAATCCGGTCATTTTCTTCATAAATCTCTGCAATCTGGGGCCAGTTGATTTCTTCCCTTTCCACAAATTGCTGAAACTTCTCCAGGCTCAATTCATTTGCAATTCCTACTATTTCAAACTGCTCACCTCCATATCTATCATATGCTTCTTTAATCTTAGGCAATGCTTCTATACACGGGCCACACCAGGTTCCCCAAAAATCCAGCATTACATATTTTCCCTTCAGCTCAGATATAGAAATCATTTCGCCGGATAATGTTTCTGCTTCAAATAACGGGGCTTCTGTCCCCGGCCGAAGCCCTACTTTTGGATTTACATCCACTTCTGATTTTTCAATCTTAATCTGACTCCCATCCATTGCCATTCCCGTAATCTCCCAGCTCTCACCGGCAATATTAAACGGCTCTGTGACCGGATAAGCCTCAACGCCATCTTCCATGATATCGAATACTCCATCACCATTCATATCCACATAGAAATAGGTATAGGGCTCTTTTCGGTAGGGTGGAGCGCTTTCTTTGACCAGAGCAACATCGAAAGTTTGTCCGTTTACTTCCCAGGTGCCGAAGCGTAATTTTTGATAATACATCTGAAGACTTTCAAAGCCCATGTCGGTCAAATACATCAAGCTGGCATTCTCTTCAAAACGCTCTATATCTTTTCCGTTGTAGAATTCAAATCCGGCCGGAATAATGGCCTCCATCACCTCAAATACATTATCCTGAAACTCTACCGTAGCAGGTTTAAAGGTGACCGGATTATCCAAGTCAAAAGAACCATTTTCACCCTCGGTAAATACTACCATATTTCCCTCTGCATCTTCGCCAACGGCTACGGTGACAATCACATCTACCCATTCATCCGTAATCGTCCCCTCATTAATGAACATGCTGTTTCTTTTATAAATAGCGGAATCGATAAAGCCTGCAGCCACACCCTGACTTACATATTGATAGGTATCAATAATCCCGTAAATAATTTCTCCTTCCACCAGACCATCAGGCACAACACTTGGTTCGCCCGGATATTCAGGATCAAAAACATAATTCCCGCCCATGGTAAGAGCTAAAATCGGAGGCACCCTACCCTCATTAGCTTCCAGTGCAAACTCAACATCAAATGGCGGGCCTTGTTTCTCGGGGGAGCAAGCCGCAACAAGCAAGACACCTACCGCAAGTACAAAATACTTCTTCATGGATAAAGGACTGTTTTTTATTGTTGGAGCGGAATGATAATAAATTTGAAATCACATTTCTGACGCAAAAGGCTTTTTTATAATAAATGCCTGTTTCATTATATATCCTTGAGCAATTAAAAATCAGTCCCTCGGGATATTCATTTGGTATCCTATAATCTCATAGGTCGCTGTATTATAGGTAACGAGGTTTTCATTATGAATTTTAAACCCGCTAATATCTCCCAAATCTAATATCATGGAGTATTGATATCTTCCAGTATTGGCTGTGTATACGTCAAATAGGTGGTAGTCATATTGCTCATTCCCCAACTGACTCCAGATCACTATTTCATCGCCCATCAGAGCAGACCCAAGGTTTATATCAGTTCCCTCAAATCCGACTGGAAAATTCCCCGGCAAACCATACAAATCATCGTCTCCAAAAATAATTTTTGGCGCTGAGCTTTTGTCCATTGTGCGAATAGCCTGCTTTATCTCTCCTTCTGGACCGTATCTTATTATTTGAGGGATATACTTTGGAATAAAAATGAATTCATTGTCCCATACTTCCATGCTCCCAACTAATGGCATCCCAAAAACCCCAACATTCTTAGCCAGCTTGTGTTCGTCATTATTTACAATATGAGTAAATGCCTCTTCACGTTCACCTTGTACGCTATAAGACTCAAAAATATGACCCATCTCCGGTCCTGCAACACTTACTATAACTCCTGAATTGGAACAAGCTATATTGCCCGGGCTATTTTCTTTGAAGAACTTTTGCCACCTGAACTTCCCTTTAGAATCAAGGCTCACTAATGACCGGACTCCCAAGTCAACCTGATAAAAGTTCCCCACTGCATCATGGCAAAGATCAAAGGGATATTCAAACTCGCCGGGCCCTCTTCCGAGTCCTGAACTTATTCTTTTCATGTAGTTTCCGTCATAATCATACTGCATGATTGAACCACTCATTCCATCCAGGAAATAAAACGAAGTGCTATCCAAGTCAAGCCATGAAGGGGTAAATGGAGAAGAAGAGTCAAGACCACTTATCTGCATCCTTTTTTGCAACTCAACATCAATGAAGCTTCGCTCTGTGTTTTGCTGAGCTTCAAGTCTGTACTTATAAGGGAATATATATTCCTCTCCTCGCCATTCTACAACAACACCTTCCGTGCTTTCTGAACAGGAAGCAAGGCTTATCAGACTCCCAAAGAGAATTATTATTGTGGTCAGTGCCTTCAAGATCTAAGCTTTTGAAATATCAGGAATTCGATCTCCTCTAACTGTTATCATCACACACCAATACCACGATACCGTGCCATCAGCATTTGGATACCATGTGATGCTACAAATTTCGTTACCCAGCGTACCACAGCTAACTCCAATACAGGCTTTGAGTCGGTCGTTGCTTTGTGTAGCTGTGGGTGAAATAAATATAAATAAAACTGCAAGTAGTACTGCGATTGTCATTCTTTTCATGGTTACTCCCTCTTTCAATTATTATTGGCAATCTTAGAGTCCTTTATATTTCTGAAATTTTCAAATCATTTAACTATCTGTTTCTACTACCCGAAATTTCACCATAACATATATAGTCGTTTTTGTTCTTAAACAAACAGATCAGTTGCATTCGCCAGAAGATGACCACTCATTTATAGATGCAGTATCAGATTTTTAACCTGAACTTTGATTTTTAAATATTTTATTCTACATTTGTAGAAACAATTCTAACTTTGTAGAAGGCCAATGAGTTTAACACAAACAGAAGAAGAGCTGATGCAGTACTTATGGAAGCTGGAAAAGGCTTTCATGAAAGATCTGCTGGAGATGTATCCGGAACCTAAACCGGCTTCCACAACTGTCGCAACATTATTGAAGAGAATGGCCGACAAGGATTTCATAGGCTATGAACAAATGGGACGGTCCCGTCAGTATTACCCGCTGGTGAATAAAACAGACTATTTCTCGAAGCATGTAAATGGATTAATCAGGAAGTTTTTTGATGATTCAGCCTCTCAGTTTGCTTCCTTTTTTACCTCTGAGACCAATTTATCTGAGGCAGAGTTAGAGGAGTTGAAAAGCATCGTTGAAAAAGAAATAGAGAGTAGAAACCAATGATCATCTACCTAATAAAATCTACTTTGTTGCTTGGACTGCTGCTCGGTGTTTACAAGCTCTTGCTTGAAAATGAAAAGATGCATCGTTTCAATCGGTTCTTTTTACTCTTCGCATTGGTATTCGGCCTCACCGCACCCCTCATTTCTTTTGAAGTTTCTCCTGAACAGTCTATTGCTGGAATCGAATTGCAACAGATGGAGCGAATCGTAAATGCCCCGGCAGAAGCCGTAAGCAATTCTGTTGAACCCCTGATTGTGCCCCGAAAAGAAACTTCTGCCAACCCCGGCATCACCCCAACGACTCCTGAAAAAGCATCCCGGCCGTTAGGCTTTTTAGATGTTCTACTGGGAATCTACGGATTGGTCACTCTTTTTCTTTTGATTCGGTTTGCCGTTGGATTATTTGAAATCAGGAATAAAATCAAAAACGGAAATCACACAAAAACAGATCATGCAACGCTGGTTTTGCTGGATGAGCCGATCGTACCACAATCTTTTCTGGATTACATATTTCTTGAAAAACAAAGATTTGAATCAGAAAAAATAGAACCTGAGATTCTGGATCACGAATTCATACATGTCCGCCAGCTCCATTCATTTGATGTATTGTTTATCGAATTCCTGAAAGTCATCTTTTGGTTCAATCCGCTAATGTATCTCTACAAGCATGCCATTCAGTTAAACCATGAGTTTCTGGCTGATGATGCTGTAGTCCGCAGCGGTTCATCCGTTAGCAACTATCAGGAAATGCTAATTCGGGTAAGTGCCGGAAATACCTCATTAAATAACACCAGCAGCATTAACTTTTCATTGACCAAAAAGCGTATCAAAATGATGGGCAAAAAGATTTCAAAGGTGAAAGTTGGGGCTGTTTGGCTTTTTGTCCTTCCACTATCTGTAGCTCTCATTATTGTTTTTTCAGCCCAAACAGATGAGTACCCTAAAACCATAAGTATGCAGGAAATATGGGACTCCATGCCTCCCACAACCTATCAGGATGTTGAGTTGGAATACGATGGACCCTCTGGTTTATATCACCCACTAGATGAGCATTCCGGTGTACTGATCGGGCCAAATGGCAAGCCATATACCGGAGAAAGAAATACATACAGTGTCGATACAGAATCTATGATCCAAAAGGAAACAGTTGTTAATGGAAAAATAACTCAGACTGAGTTTCATATGTATGACAGCACAGGAGCTTATCAATACAAATCCGTAGTTATTCCGTCTCTGGATGAAGATGGAAATACTGTCTCTACATTTTACAACGACAGGCTTTCTGATAGTCTGACCCTTAGTATGAAAAAAATTAATACGGACTCGCTAATAATCAACAAAGCATGGCACCCTAATGGACAGCTGGCTTGGGAGTTTCAGATGAAGATTCCGGGCGGAGGCAGGCAAGGTTTAGCCACCGTGTATGATGAGAATGGGGCTATTATTGAGCAGGAGCGCTATGAAGATGGTGAACTTGTAGAAAAGATCAAATAACCGACTATGAAACAGTTTACCAGCCATATCGATTTCTCATTGACCAAAAAGCGGTTTAGGATGATGGGCAAGAATATCTCCCAATTCCGGTCAAACTCCATCAAGATTTTTCTAGCACCTGTAGTCATCTGTTTATCCTTGATGTTCTGTACGGATCAAAATGCAGAAAATGGGCTGACACCAATTGAACTCCGAAGCAGTTTTATTGGAGGCTATTATAAGTCGGAACCTATATTATATATCAAAGAAGAGAAGGCTACCTATCCTCCCTACTACCCCTTTGACCCGATATTGCACAATGAAGAAGGTGAAATCTTTACCGGCAAACGTACATTTTATAGCCGAAGTCCCAAAAACCCTGGCTGGGAAGACCATATCAAAGATGGTATTATTACAAAAACAGTGTACCTGAATAAAAAAATGATCGAAAGCAATCGTGTTGCATACCAATTATACGAATATGAGGATGGCAGGTATGTAACCCAAACCAGCTATGACAGTAATGATGAACTGATTCAACGAATTGAATATACAGAGAACAGTACCAGAAATTACTCACCCGACGGTCAGCTTACATCATATGGATATACTGAGATCAAAGATGGAAATAGATGGACCTATCAAAAAGCTTGGTACCCAAATGGAAACCTGATGATGGAAATCGAAAGTGGCAGAGATTCATCCGGCCAGCAATCTATTTGGGTTAGTTATGATGAAGACGGGAATATAAAAAGACAGACCCGTATTGAAGATGGAGAGCTGATTCAAGAAGAGAATTAAATAAAAAATCTTTTTTTAGGGTGCAGACGAAAACCAGAGTTCATCCGACGACTCCAGTTCGTCTGATGAATTTTTTTAAAGCTGGATAGCTTTCTCCAACTCAGATACTTTCCAATCGTCGGACCGTTGAAAATTCCAGCACTTTTCCACTCTTTTCCCAAGCGGTCAGACGATG
The DNA here is from genome assembly GCA_002694685.1 of Balneola sp. Taxonomy (NCBI): domain Bacteria; kingdom Pseudomonadati; phylum Balneolota; class Balneolia; order Balneolales; family Balneolaceae; genus Balneola; species Balneola sp. The sequence continues at coordinate 378,156 of NZMW01000010.1, read as the reverse complement.
TTCCCTGGCTTGACCTTCACCTTTTAAACCAAACTCACATTCATAAAAAAAGCCCCTTCCGCTAAGAAGAGGCTTCACTTCAACATTCAGTGTTGAATGTTCAATATTCGTTTTTCACTTACGTGAGATCTTTCGTCATGAAGTACCATTTGGGATCTCCATATTCGAAGTCCTGCTTTTCGTACAGGCGACGCGCCGGGTTGTCTTCCCGAACTTCCAGCGTAACTTTAGAGCAGCCCATTTCTTTGGCCTCTTCTTCGATGGTTTCCAGCATCATGGTACCGATTCCCATTCCCCGTGCATCGGGATGAACCGCTACATCGTGAATCTTAAATACTTTACTTGCGGTGAAGGTAGAAAATCCTACAAAGCAGGTTACAATGCCCAACGCTTTTTCATCGGCATAAGCGATGTAAGTCATGGTAGTGGGTACTTTCTTCATTTCGGCAATCATATCCACGCGGACTTCCTCGTCCAGTGCCTGATCCTGCCCCATAGGATCGCGTGCAAAAAGATCAACAATCTTGACTATATCTGAGGCGTGCTTGGTATTGTTTAAATCGGCTTTTAAAATCTTGACGTCGGTTGAAACGTCTGCTTCTGCAATCACTCTTTCTTTGATTTATTAAAATTAGACCTAAAGTTAAAAAGATTAGGCGCCGGTTTAAAATTTATATCCCCTTTCTAATTTTTCTTAGCAATTAGATAATTTGGCTTTAATTAGTTTACAGCAGTATAAATTCTTGGATATAAAAACGTGCCGACGCAGAGCGTCGGCACGAGTAGGTATAAGCAAACTAAAGTCGACTTGCTACGATCGCTCTGCGTCGTAGCAAATAGGTCACAGCTCGTCGGCTACTGCCTGCACTTCATCCAACACCCGAAGTAAATTTCCACTCCAAAGCATATCGATTTCTTCTTCTGAATATCCTCGTTTCACCAGCTCATGGGTCACGTTGAAGGTTTCGGAAGCATCCATCCAATTATAAACTCCACCACCACCATCAAAATCAGAGCTGATTCCAACGTGCTTTAAACCAATTAAATCGACCATATAATCAATATGATCTACAAAATCAGCCACGCTTACCGGAGGAGTATTAGCATTTACTTCATTTTCGATTCTTGGTTCGGCGTTGTCTTGAACCGTGCGATACATTTCCATGTATTCATCGCGTTCTTCGTCATTCATTTCGCGGATATCACTCCAGCCAACCATTTCAAATCCAATTTTCTCGGCTTCTTCTTCTAATACTGTGCGCGAAGCTTCCTGCCAGGCACTGTGTTTTTCTCCATCTACATATCCTCTGAAAGCAACCGTCTGTACTACTCCGCCATTTTCTTTGACCATCATCAGTTCTTCATCGCTCAGATTCCGGCTGTGATCATACAGCGCTCTTGCGGAAGAATGAGAAGCAACAACCGGTGCTTTTGATAGGCGCATGGTTTCCATATTGGCTTTTTTAGAGGGATGTGAGATATCAATCATCATTCCCAACCGGTTCATCTCGGCAACAACTTCACGCCCCATTTCACTGAGTCCGTCGTGCATCCAAACATCATCACGTTCCCCCGTGTTGGAATCACTAAACTGACTGTGGCCATTATGAGATAGCGACATATATCGTGCACCGCGATTATAAAATTCTTCAACCCTGGATAGGTCCGTTCCGATGGGATAGGCATTTTCAACACCAATCATAGCTACTTTTTTACCTGCAGCGGTAATTCTTCGTACGTCCTCTGAGGTGGTAGCCAGCTCAATTTGATCCGGAGCTATTTCCTCGGTTAGCCTGTGGATGGCTTCAAACTTGCTTATCGCATTATCATAAGCATCTGCATAGCCTTCAGCCGTTAAGGTATCTTGTCCGGTATAAACTACCAGCCACACAACATCCAGCCCACCTTCATTCATCTTTACCAGATCAACTTGTGTATCTAGTCGCTGGGTATAATTAGTTTCTTCAGTGAAGTTATTCACGTTGATATCTACATGCGTATCAAGAGTGATGACCCGCTCATGGATATCCATAGCTTTATCAAAAATCTCTTTTTCGCTAGGGGCACATCCCGCAATCAACAATAGGGCTAAAATGGAAGAGCTTAGTAATTTCATAATTAAAGACAGTGTTGTTAAGGTGATTATAGAGATATAATCTATGTTAATTTTGGGATAGTTGTGAAAGCCATCGGAACGTAAACCCCCTGTAGCTCATTTATTTAATACATATTAACAAAACCAAAGCCACCATGACTTTTATGTACTTATTAGCATATGCAACAATAGGACTTGTAATCGGATGGCTCAGTCGGCTTCTTACTAAACAGCGAGGAGTAACAATGTTGCCAAGTTTGGCCTTTGGAGTTCTTGGCGCATTAGCCGGTAGTTTCATTGTGCAAACAGTGGGCTTAGCAGGAACTGCTTTCTATGCGGCCGTTGGAGCTATTGGAGTCCTCTTTACGGTAAATGTATTCCGGCAAGAAGAACCTATTTTTACTGAAACCGAAAAAGTCTGATCCTATTCTCGGTTTTACGGTTTTAAGGGAACAAAATTCAGGGTTTGGAATTAGGTATAACAGAGAGACCTTCCAAACCCTAACTATTTTCCCTAATGAATGTTAAAGACCGCAGAATTCACCTTTTCCTTCAACTATTTTTTCTGCTTATCGGGCTATATCAATTTGTCCGGCTGATTGGATCTCTGCAAAGCGGACAGTTTTCGGGAAACCTTTTTGAATTTCAATCCAACAATTTACCTGCTCTTTCTATCGCATCTGCTCTTACTGTAGGGTTTACATCCCTGATTAGCAGCTTTTCTATGTGGACTCGTGCAGCATGGACTTACGGCTTCACATTATTCACCTCGGGAATTTTATTCGCCTATCACTTAATGAATTTAGGTTCGGCAATTTTGCATAACTCATACGAAATCATCCCTATTGTTATTGTTCTGGTTGTAGTGCTTCAAAGTTTTCCCTTTTTACTGCGACGATCCTACCGTAGCGTGTAACACTGTACTACTTTATCCGTTCAAAAACTATGGATAACGTCTCTCAAAAAGATATTGACTGGCTGCTGAATATGGATAAATCCGGGATTTCAAATCTCCCTAATGCCTCTTCTGCTCCACCCTCGCCCCCCAAAAAGAAACTTGGCTTTAGAATCCTGTTCTGGTTCTTAATGGTATTCGGAATGTCAGTTCTGCCTTTCTTTATTCTCATTCGGACTTCTGTATTTTTGAATTTGTCCTACGATTGGAATGGCTGGCTTGCTCTAAGCGGTGGTATTTTTGCGACCGTACTATTTCTTCTATTCTACATATTCTACCTTTTCCGAAGGGTTTCAAATAAGAAAATGTTGTTGCGATTCAGCTTAGGCGGAGTGGGTGCACTGGTACTTGCTTTCTGTTTTTATGGGTTGATGTACCTCTCTTCTGTTAATGCTAAAAGTGATGACATTCGGGAAGTCTATCGATCTATGCATCCTATTTTACGAGTCGCCGTTGCAACTACAACACTGGCAGACAGTGACCTCGTAGTTACCGACATCCAGCGCCAACCGGAAGATTATGCTGCGATGGGCATTCCGGTAAATCAGCGATCCCTTCACTTTCCCCAACCAACCGGTTATGTACACGCCATTGATCTGCGAACAATTGGCCGAAATGAATTTAGAAATTTTATACTCCGCACTTCCCTTGAGTTTATGGGGCTTAAAACCATTCGCCACGTCGGTACCGCTGACCACCTTCACGTAGCCTTACCCGTTTCGCATTAAAACCGGCTTTACCTTGTTTCTCTGTGATATAATTGCGACCATCAGTCACTATCAAATTAGACTGGAGAAAAAAGGAATATGTCTACATATAAGTTTTATGAGCAGGTTAATAAAAACTTTGATAAAGCGGCCAAATACACTCGCTTTGACAAAGGGATTTTAGCTCAGATTAAAATCTGTAATACCGTATATCACGTTACCTTCCCCGTTCGCAGAGATGACGGTACGATTGAAGTTATTGAAGGCTGGCGAGTGGAGCATAGTCATCACAAAACCCCTACCAAAGGTGGAATACGCTTCAGCCACAAAGTAGATGAAGATGAAACCATGGCGCTAGCGGCATTGATGTCTTATAAATGTGCCATTGTTGATGTTCCATTCGGTGGAGCAAAAGGCGGGGTAAAAATCAGTACTCGCGAATATTCCGAAAGTGAGCTGGAGCGTATAACCCGTCGGTACACTTACGAATTGATCAAAAAAGGATTTATTGGACCTGGAATTGATGTCCCTGCACCCGATTATGGAACCGGAGCCCGGGAGATGGGTTGGATTCTGGATACTTATCGCCAGATGAAAGATGACCTTAATGCCGAAGGTTGCGTGACCGGAAAGCCTATTGAACAAGGCGGTATTCGGGGACGTACAGAGGCTACAGGACGAGGAGTTTATTTCGGAATTCGTGAAGCTTGCAATAACGAACAAGACATGAAGAAAATCGGGCTTGAACCCGGTGTGGAAGGAAAGACTTTTGTTGTGCAGGGACTGGGTAATGTAGGATATCATGCCTCGAAGTATATGACAGAAGCTGGTGCTAAGCTCGTAGGGATTGCTGAAATTGAAGGTTCTATCTATGATGAAAATGGCATCGACCTTGAAAAACTCATGGAATACCGGAAGGAAACGGGCTCCATTATTGGTTTTGGAAACACCAAAGAATTAAAAGACCGAGATAATGCACTTACCTCGGAGTGTGATATACTTATCCCGGCAGCCCTCGAAAGTCAGATTACCGGTGATAATGCTGCAGATGTGAAGGCTAAAATAATAGCAGAGGCCGCTAACGGTCCTACGACTGCTGATGCCCACGATATTATGAAAGAAAGAGGGGCGCTAATACTACCTGACACCTACCTAAATGCTGGTGGTGTTGTTGTTTCCTACTTCGAATGGTTAAAAAACATTCAGCACGTAAGATATGGCCGAATGAGCAAACGATTTGATGAGAACAGCATGAAGAAAATTCTTGGTGTCATTGAAAACATTTCTGATCGAAAGTTCACTGATGATGAGATCGATAATCTTGCCCATGGAGCAGAAGAATATGACCTGGTTGATTCCGGTCTCGAAGAAACCATGATTACTGCTTACCAGCAGATATCTGAAATTCGTAAAGAACACGATCTGGACGATCTTCGTACCGCGGCCTTCATCAATGCTATTAACAAGATTGGCATTATGTACGAGCAAATGGGAATCTTCCCCTGATATCTGCTCAACTTGTTTTACTACAAAAGGCGAATCCTTAGGGTTCGCCTTTTTTTATTCAATAAATTTCCGGGAAGGAATCACCCGACAAAAAATGAACAAGCACAAAAGCATACCAAAAATCTTCACTTTGGCTAAGGTTTAGAGTCTGAACATAAGTTTATGAATGAGTTAAAAACAGTGATTAATACCAATTACTCTGTTTTTATTTTCTATTACCTTACATTAGTTATATAATAGAAATTAAGTTTGGTCGAGGCTCCACTTCCGCCGTATATTGGAGATAGTTATTCAAAAAACAAGCCCACGAACTTATCGGCGGGCTATTTTTATGCCCTTCAAACACCTCGATAGAATCCTCTTCTCCCAATTATTATTCCCCTTCATTTTTTCATCTCTGGTAATTTCAATTCAAAGCACTAACTTCATTTCATGGATGAACTGAATACAATTACTATACAAGATGGAAGTGGATACGTTCTGGCAGCCTTTGTTGGTTATCTGGTCATTCTTTTTGGGATTGGAATTTATTCAGCTCGGTTTTCTTCAGAAGGTATAGCCGAGTTTTTTATCGGTGGGCGCAAAATGAATCGGCTGGTTGTTGCCTTATCTGCAGTGGTCTCAGGGCGTAGTGCCTGGCTTCTTTTGGGAGTTACGGGCATGGCTTATGCTCAAGGTGCTTCTGCACTATGGGCTGCGGTAGGATATATTGTCGTGGAATGGTTTCTGTTTATGTATTACGCCAAACGACTCCGAACTTTTTCAGAACGCTACGATTGCATCACGGTCCCTGATTTTTTCGCTGAACGCTTTGATGATAAAAACGGCAGCCTTCGCATCATACTCGTTGTTATTTTTCTGGTGTTTATGGTGAGCTATGTCTCATCTCAATTTGTGGCAGGCGGAAAGGCTTTTGCTTCCAGCTTTGGGCTTGCCCAAAACACCGGGGTGATGATCACAGCTGCCATCATTTTGCTCTATACGGTTTTGGGAGGATTTCTGGCAGTGAGTCTGACAGATACAATCCAGGCATTCTTTATGATCATTGCTCTTGTCTTTCTTCCCATCATCGCCATTTACGATATGGGCGGATGGAGTATTGTGATGGGCGAACTTCGAATGCAGGATATCGGCTTTGTAGATCCCACTGCTTTAGGCTTCGGTGCATTTATAGGGTTTATCGGAATTGGACTTGGTTCGCCTGGTAACCCTCATATTTTATCCCGGTATATGTCGATTGATGATCCCAAGCAGCTCAAATATGCTGCCGTTGTTGGCACCGTTTGGAATGTAATGATGGCTGGCGGTGCCATTTTAATTGGATTAGTTGGCCGTGCCTATTTTCCCGAAGTCGATATGCTGCCCGGTTCTGATACTGAAAACCTCTATCCGTTATTAGCCCAGAATCAACTTCACCCTGTATTATTTGGAATCGTGATCGCCTCTATCTTTGCGGCAATCATGTCGACCGCTGATTCCCAGTTATTAGTAGCCGCCTCCAGCGTAGTTCGGGATATTTATGATAAGCTCATCAAAAAAGACGAGGAAATCCCACAGAAAACGCTGGTTCTTTATAGCCGAATTGTAGTCGTTCTGCTGGTCATCATTTCTTTGATTTTTGGGTTGGTGGCTCAGAATATTGTTTTCTGGCTTGTGCTTTTTGCATGGGCGGGATTGGGTGCTTCTATCGGACCGACTTCTATTTTGGCTCTTTATTGGAAGAAGACGACAAAGGCAGGAGTTATTGCCGGGCTCCTCACAGGTACTATCGTAACGATGATCTGGTATTTTGTGCCCGTCCTAAAAAACAATCTTTACGAATTGATCCCTGCCTTCACCCTAAGCTGGCTGGCAACATGGGGAGTCAGTAAAATCACACAAACTCCGGATAAACTGGAAGAGCATTTTGAGGAGTTGACGAGGGAGTAGGTATTTAAAGTCCGAGCTTCAAATTCCAATGATCAATACTCTGTCATTTCGAGTGACGCGAGAAAGCAAAATATGTATGTAATGAGATGACCTCTTGAACAAGCTATAAAAGTGAATCAAACAATTGCGGATCCCTCGTAAAATAAATCTTCACTTCCCCGCCTATTTCCACTCGGGATGACAAGCCTGAATATCAGTGCTTACACCTTCTTCATTTTTGGTAACGATAAATTCCATTTTATAGAAACCGTTCGGATGGTGATAATTACGGCCGTGGTAATCAGGTAATTCAGGTTTTCGGGGAGATTGAGTTCTAATCCCAGATAAAATATTACAGCTCCGGCCAAACAAGCCGTTGCGTAAATTTCTTTCCGAAAAATAAGTGGCACTTCACGGCAAAGAACATCTCTGGTAATTCCACCAACTACTGCAGAAATCATCCCCATCATACCGGCTATAAATGGATTGAAGCCAAAAGACAGCGCTTTTTCCATCCCGATAATAGTAAACAGGGCAATCCCGATGGTATCAAAAATAAAGATGGTTCTACTGTAATTATCAAGACGCTTTCCCACCAAAAATGTAAATGGCACGGCTGCTAAGATCACAAGAGGGTAAGTCATGTCAGCCATCCAGGTAATGGGATGACTATCAAGCAGGAGATCCCGAACCGTTCCGCCACCAATGGCTGTTACAAACCCAACCACTGATGCCCCAAACACGTCCATATTCGCTCGAGAAGCAATTCGAATACCGCTTATGGCGAATACAAACGTACCGATGAGGTCTAAAAGGTAGATCAGGTCCATTTTTATCCTGGAGAGTTAGTATAAAAGTCCCAAATCACAATGACCAATGACCAATGAACAATGAACAATGAACAATGAACAGCATAAAGAATAGCTTCGGTAATTGGTGCTTGGGATTTGGGGCTTGTACGTTTTAAGGCCGAAATTTAATATCTACTTTTTTAGTTGGAGATTGCTCCTTAAGCCGAAGCGCCAGTTGCTGCTGCATGTTCCCGGTAGCCTGCATCAGAGCTGTTGCTGCCGGTGACTCACTGTCTTCCAATACAATCGGTTTTCCGGAATCTCCGCCTTCACGCAATGTTTGTTGAAGGGGCACTTCAGCCAGTACCGGGACATTCATTTCTTCTGCAAGATGTGCAGCCCCGCCTTTTCCAAAGATGTAGTACTTCTTATCCGGCATATCCGGAGGCGTGAAGAAAGCCATATTCTCGACCATACCGAGCACAGGCACATTCACTTTTTTAAACATGGCTATTCCTTTACGGGCATCATCTAGTGCAACGGTTTGTGGGGTTGATACAATAACGGCTCCCGTTAAAGGCACGGTTTGGACAATCGTAAGTTGAACGTCACCGGTTCCGGGAGGAAGGTCCAGAATAAGATAGTCTAGCTCACCCCACTCCACATCGGTCATAAATTGCTTCACAGCACTGGTTGCCATTGGGCCACGCCAGACCATCGCCTGATCTACATCCACCAAAAAACCCATCGAGACCAGTTTAATGCCAAATTTCTCATGAGGCACTAATTTCTTTTGTGTGGTGATATTTGGCCGGTCGTGGATGTTGAACATCGTCGGGATACTCGGTCCGTAGATATCGGTATCCATCAACCCAACTTTATGACCTTGTTTTGCTAAAGAGGCAGCAATATTAACGGCTACTGTAGATTTTCCTACTCCACCTTTTCCGGAGGCTACAGCAATAATGTTCTTAACGCCTGGCAAAATCTCTTGCTGTTGTTCTTGCTCTTTTCCCGGTTTTGAAGCTTCCATCTCATGCTTCATAGACAAATTTACCGCCGCCTGTATGTCTACAATAGCTTCTTTGTCAATAAAATTATGGATGGCTTCTTCACACTTTAGCCGAAGCTGTGTTTCAAGATCTTCGTTCTTCTCGGGGAACTCCAGGGTGAACGACACATATTTATCCTGACAAACGATATCCTGAACCATGTTCAGTGAAATGAGATCGCGCTGTTCGTTTGGGTGTAAAACCTGACTTAGTGCTGATTTAACCTGCTCTTTATTAATCGACATGTGATTGTTTAATTCTAAATTCGTTTTGGATTCAGCATATCTGTTTAGCTCTCAAAGATAAGGAACTTAACAGAGGGATATAAGGAACAGTTGCCATCAAAAAATAAATCCACCATAAAGTTTAGAAATCCCGTATTTCCAATGATGTTTGCCAATAAATCAGTAAGTTTAAGGGAACAATAAATCGGAGTATATTCGGCTACAATGGTTTGGTTAACAAACGCTTAATGGGGTTTGATCTGATCTCTGATCCCGTAGCCTGTACAAAAGAACGAACGAATTCTAGCAGATTACATGTCAAAAAAGACACCTTTCTATTCTATACACGAACAAGCCGGTGCTAAACTGGTTGATTTTGCCGGATATCAGATGCCGGTTCAGTACAAAGGAATTAAAGTTGAACATGCCGCTGTGCGTGAAGGCGTGGGTATTTTTGACGTATCACACATGGGCGAGTTCTATATAAGCGGACCGGAAGCACTCGATCTTATTCAACACGTAACGGTAAATGATGCCTCAAAACTTGTAGATGGCAAAGCGCAGTACACCTGCATGTGCTACGACGATGGCGGCATTGTTGATGACCTCATTGTATATAAGCTGTTTGACGGCAACGGATATATAGTTGTAGTCAATGCTTCTAATATCGAGAAGGACTTTAACTGGATTGCCGACAACAATTCCTTTGATGCGGATATCCACAATCAATCCGACGACACTTGTCTGTTGGCTGTTCAAGGGCCGAAGTCAGTGGAGACGCTGCAAAAGCTAACCGACCTTGACCTCAGTGATATTGGGTTTTATTCTTTTAAGATGGGCAACCTTGCTGGAATGGAGAACATTGTATTTTCAGCTACCGGCTACACCGGTGAAAAAGGATTTGAGCTTTATTTTGATAAGAGTCACGTTGATCCGGAGAAAGTTTGGAATGCAATTATGGAAGCCGGTGAAGAATTTGGAATTGAACCCTGCGGCTTAGGCGCCCGCGATACTCTTCGCCTTGAAATGGGATATGCACTTTATGGAAACGACATCTCTAAAGACACTCATCCCCTTGAAGCACGACTTGGCTGGATTACGAAATTTGATAAAGGAGATTTTATTGCCAAAGAGGTCCTTCAGCAGAAAAAGGAAGCCGGATTAGACCGACAGCTGGTAGGTTTTGTAGTAGAAGGCGAACGCAACATTCCGCGACAAGGATATGAGATTCAAAACGATGCTGGAGAAGCCATTGGAGAGGTTACCAGCGGAACAATGTCCATCACATTAGGTAAAGGTATAGGGATGGGATATGTTGCTAAAGAATATGCAGCAGAAGGCACAAACATCCAGATCAGTATTCGTAAAAAGACGGCCCCGGCTACCGTGACCCGCCCACCATTTATCAAAAAGAATTAAAGAGAGAGAAATAAAAAACATGCCAGATTTAAGTTATATCGACGTTTTCTTTTCCGTTCAGGCTTTTCAAGAAGAAGAGTTGCGTGGAAAAACTGCTGTTATCATTGATGTTTTAAGAGCATCGTCATCCATCACTACCGCCATTAGCAATGGAGCAAAAAAGATTATTCCGGTAGCTGACATGAGTGATGCCATGAAGATTGCTAACACTATGGATCAAAAAGATTTTCTGCTTTGCGGAGAGAAAAACGGATCTAAAATTGAAGGATATCATTTAGGAAATTCCCCGGCTGAGTACACTCCGGAAGTAGTTAAGGGAAAAACCCTGATTTTTAATACTACCAATGGAACCAAAGCGATCAAGAAAGCATCGCTGGCTAACCAGATTTATGTAGGCACTTTTCTGAATCAGCAAAGCATTTTAAATGCACTGAAGGAACACGATGACGAGATCGTACTGGTATGCTCAGGCTGGCAGGGACGTCTTTCCATCGAAGACACTTTATTTGCCGGTTCTATTGTTCATAATATTTCGGGTGGAAACCTCCCTGACTCTGCCAAAGATGGCGCGAAAGTAGCATTTGGTCTTTTCGAAAAATTTGGGGATGATTTAGAAGGCGCAATCAGTAAAAGTGATCATGCAAAAAGATTGGCTGAACTGGTTCCAAATGGCGATATTCCACTCTGTTGCAAAGTAAACGAATTCGATGTGCTTCCCGGAATGAAGGACGGCATCCTTACAAATTTGAATGGCTAATAAACTAAATACATCTACAACTACGGGACTAGACTCTAATCGCAAAGTGGAGATTATTGGCATCATTGTGATGTCGATTGCCATCTTGCTGGGCTTGAGTATATTATCCTACACTCCTGAAGATTATCAGTACGCCAAGAGTATATCCTTTATGGATCTCTTCAACCCTGATGCTTCTTCCCGATTGGTTAAAAACTGGCTGGGTCCCGTTGGTGCGTATCTTTCTCATTATTTAGTTCACAGCATGTTCGGTTACACCAGTATTATTCTGGCTCTGATTACCGGGTATCACGGCTGGCACACCTTTCGCCGTCGGGACTTCAAAGATTTAGGCTGGCTTACGGTTCTTTCTGTTTGGGGAATGATTCTCCTTTCTACCTTTATCGGCTGGTTAAATACCAATGCTGATTTCCCTTCTGATTCTATTTGGAGTGGTTCAGCCGGAATTGCTATTTCTCAGGTTCTGCAAAATATAACCGGACTGGGTTCTATTTTTATTCTTTCTGTTTTGATGATTGTCACCTTGCTGATGTTTGTGGACCGTGACCTTCAGAAAACCATCGACAGTGTCAAAATTTGGATGGATAATCTGCGCGATAAGATAGAAGACTGGCGGGCTGAACGTCAGCTCAAAAAAGAGCAGAAAGCTAAGGAACGTGAAGAACGCATTGCCGCGAAAAAAGCTGAAAAGGAAGAGAAAAAAGCACAGCAAGAATCAAATAAAGAAGAAAAAGAAGCAGCTAAAAAAGAGGAGTCAGACAAAGAACTCCAGAAAAAAGAAATTGCTGAACCCAAAGATGAGAAAGAAGAAGTAAAACCGGCACCTTCGATTGATGAGCTTGTCGAAAAGTCTGAGGAAGAAGAACGCAAGCAGCGGGAAAAAGAAAAAGAGCAGGTTAAATCAATTGACACGCGTCAGCGTGCTTCTCTCGAAAAAGAGGAAGTGGTTGATGAAGATGAGGATGATTTAGAGGTTTCCGTTTTTGTAGGGAAGGGCGAAGAACAAGCCGACGAGAAGGATCTGGACAAACAAAATCGCGAGAAGGCGAAAGAGACTCCGGTTATAAAGTATAAGTTCCCTAAAGTTGATTTGTTAGATTCTCCGCCAGACGAGGGAAATGAAGTTGATCTTGAAGAGATCAAAGAGAACAAGCGCATTATCTTAGATAAGCTGAAGCGGCACAAAATTGAGATTGTTGGCATCAATGCGATTGTTGGCCCAACGGTAACGCTTTATGAATTGGAGCCCGCTCCGGATGTTAAAATTTCGAAGATTGAAAGCTATTCCAATGACTTGAAGATGGCAACAGCTTCCAAGGGATTAAGGATGCTTTCACCCATTCCTGGAAAATCAGCAGTAGGTATTGAGGTACCGAACAGCACCAGAGAAACGGTTTACATTAAGCAGGTCATCAACACCAAGAAGTTTGTTGAAACTGATTTTGTGCTACCTGTTGCTTTCGGTAAGACGATTGAGAATGAAGTGTTTATGATCGATCTCACCAAAATGCCTCACTTGTTGATTGCAGGTGCAACGGGCTCTGGTAAGTCGGTTGGTATCAACACTATTATTACTTGTCTGCTTTACAAGTGCCACCCGGATAATCTGAAGTTTGTGATGATTGATCCGAAGAAAATCGAGCTTTCCCTGTATCGAAATATTCAGAATCACTTTTTGGCAATGCTTCCGGATGCAGATGAGCCAATTATTACGGATACCTCCAAAGCTCAGGAAACGCTGGAAAGTTTATGTAAGGAAATGGATGACCGCTACGATCTCCTAAAAATGGCGATGGTTCGTGACATTAAATCCTACAATGAAAAATATAAGACCGGAGAACTCGACGAAGATCTTGGCCACCGCCACTTGCCTTATATCGTAGTTATTATTGATGAGCTTGCCGACTTGATGATGACCGCTGGTAAACAAATTGAAGAACCTATTGCCCGACTTGCTCAGCTTGCACGAGCTATTGGTATTCATCTGGTGGTTGCAACGCAGCGACCTTCCGTAAACGTAATTACCGGTACTATCAAAGCTAACTTCCCAGCTCGAATTGCTTATCAGGTGGCTTCAAAAGTGGATTCCAGAACAATCTTGGATCAAGGCGGAGCCGACCAGCTTATTGGTATGGGTGACATGTTATTTAATAACGGAACCGGGATGATCCGTATTCAGAATGCTTTTGTTTCTACGGAAGAAGTTGAATCCATAAACACATTTATTGGACAACAGGCCGGATACAAGGAACCTTTCCATCTGCCCATCATTAAAGATGATGTAGCAGAGATTCCCGATCCGCTGGAAGATATCGACGAATATTTCGAAGCCGCTGCAAAGCTGGTTATTCTCCATCAACAAGGATCCGTTTCTCTGCTACAGCGTAAATTAAAAATTGGCTACAACCGCGCCGGGCGAATTATTGACCAATTATTTAACGCCGGCATCGTTGGACCTTATCAGGGAAGTACAGCACGCGATGTACTTGTCAGTGATGAAGAAGAACTACAGGAAGTATTAGATGGATTGGATGAATTTTAAACGTATCAGAACTCCTTTTTTAGTCCTTATTTTTGGACTGCTAACAACCTCTCTATTAGCCCAAACACCCAACTTCGACCGGCTTAAAAACCAGTTCGATGACGGTCAAGTCTTTCGGGCTATTTTCAGTCAAACCTTTACCGATTCTTACACGGGAGAAGTAACTGAAAGCCAGGGAGAAATCTGGCTGGATAAAATCCGCTATAAACTCGAAGCAGACGGCCAGGTTGTAGTTGTAGATGGAGAAACCTCAAAGGTCTACGACCCTTCCCGAAACCGAGTCATCATTGATTTTTATGATTCTGAGGAAGACGATTTTGCCCCTTCACGAATGTTAGGCGGTATTGACTCAACCTACTCTGTTTCTGAGGAGCAAGCCGGTCAGCGTACTAAAATCACTCTTACAACGGACGATGACTTTGCAGTGTTTTCCAGGGTTGAAATCTTAATTGATCGTCAATCAAGGCCTGTTAAGATTACTGCATGGGATATTTCTGACAATGAAATTGAAACTAATTTTACCAACGGCACTTTTCTTGATCCGGCAAAAGATCTTTTTCAAATCTCCTATCCCGAAGATGCCGAAGTGGTAGATATGAGATATTAATTTCGGTAGTCGTTATTCGTTAATCTGGAGGAAAACGAATAACCATTAACGAATGCACTAAATTTATTAATGGATACAAAAAAAGTACTAAAAGTTGTTGGCAGTGTTTTACTAGGGATTCTTTTCCTCTGGTTAGCTTTTAAGGAAGTAGAGTTTTCGGAAGTTGTTGAGTCAGCCCGCGACATGACTTGGTTCTGGATTTTACCATTTGTCATTACTACGCTTCTGGCTCACTATATCCGCGCTCTTCGATGGGAAATGTTATTTACCAATAAAGAGAAAGTCCCTTCAAAAACCACGCTTTTTACCGGGGTACTGTTTGGCTATCTCGTAAATATCCCTTTACCCAGAGTTGGCGAAGTTGCCCGCCCCGTTTATGTTGCCCGGCAGGTTGATGAAAGTAACAGCAAAATCATCGGCACAATTGTTTTAGAACGGGTTGTCGACTTACTTGGGATGTTGCTTTTAATGGCTTTTGTTGTTGTTTTCCTGGTTGCCGATCCTCAGGTTTTATCACGGCTTTTTGGCGTTGATATCACCAGTTCAGAAACACAGCTTAGTTTCTTTTTAACGCTGCTTAAGTTTGGGCTGATCGCAGCTGCAGGCCTGGCCGGATTATTCTGGCTTTTTAAAAAAGCAGCTGAAAAAACAGACGGAAAAATCGCTGATTTTGCTCATAGCGTTCAGCGTATTATTAAAACATTTGTAGACGGCTTATTGGCTATAAAAGAACTCAAGAACTGGCCTTTATTTATCTTTTATTCGCTTCTTATCTGGGCTTTCTATATTGCTATGACCTACATCGGGTTTTGGATGTTTGACATGCAGGAAGTCTATAATTTGGGTATCACTGAAGCTATCGTGCTAACGGTTGTAAGCGCTGTTGGGCTTTCTATCCCAACCCCGGGCGGAGTGGGCACATACCACCTTTTTATTACCAAAGCACTCTTCATTTTTTACGCTGTACCTGAAGCTACGGGACTTGCATACGCAACCATTGCTCATGCCTCTACGCTTGTCTTAATTATGATCTCTTCCCCAACTATGCTCGCCATCAATAAGTATGTGATGATGAAGAAAGAGGCGAATGAACATTGAATAAGGAACATTCAATGTTGAATGTTGAAGTGGACTTAGATTAATGTCATTCCGAACCATGCGGAAAGTAAAGTTGATATGCAGCAGATTATAATGGTTGTCAGCTGTGCCTTTTTTGATTCGGCTTTCAAATATCCATAAAAGCTTAGGATTGTAGCTGACAGACTTTCTACAAAAAAGAATAAAGTGATTTTATAAGGGTCCCTGACTGACTCAGGAAAATAGCTCATCAACATTTGTACCTGCTCAAAATAGGAAAGGGAGTCATCCGCTGAAATGGAGAACCACAATCCCAAATATAAAACCGGCAAGACAAGAAGAAATATACTAAACCGGATGAAGTTTCTACTTTGTTTAGATGAAGATGATCTCATTATGAGTCAGCAGATTTGAGGCTCAACTTGTAGTTAAAGTCCGAAGGTTCTTCTTTGAAAAAATCTAATTCGAAAAGACCTCCTGTTCGCCACGTTTCAATCATAGAGTCATAATTTGGCGAACCCGGGTTTCCGGAAGCCCCGCCTGGATATACTCCCCAGCCTTTTACTTCAGGACCTAACTCAACCACCATTCTCCAGGAAGGTCCATTGCCACCACGAGTAGCATTTACGGCATCAGAAGAACCACTGCTAAATAAATTCTCTGCTCCTAATCCGGGAATGTTGGCCAGGTGATCAATATCATTGTTGATAGCAACTCCCCACTTCCATTGATCTCCTAATGCTCCCCATGCGGTAGTAAGTTCAGAATAAGTTTCTTTTAGGGTAGCTAAAGCAAGATCTTCTCTGGTTTCAACTCCTTCAGTAGTCAAATCATCTATAAATGAAAAATCCGGATCGGTTTTCACTCTCTCAACAAAGATATCACGAGAGGGGTAGCGGAGGCTGGCCTCTGTGGTTTCATATTCATCGTACAGCACAGCACCATAGAAATTACTTGCCCACTGCCGGAATATTGATGGAGTTAATTCCTCTGCATCCATATGATAATTCCACTCTTCCAATAAGTCATAAAGCACTTGTTCTTCGGGAGACAGGCTGGATTGATCCGTCCACATTAACAAGCTTGGTAACAGAGTAGCAGCATAATAGCTGTAATCATCCATCTGCATTTCCTGCATATCTTGTGGTGTGATGTTTTCCATGGACTCCAGCAGATCATTGATTCTTCGACCTCGTTCAAAAGGAGCAAAATCATCATCCAGGTAATAGGGGTAGTCCGGTGCCGCTGATTCCTGATTAGCCGAACTCACAAAACCTCTTTCCGGATTTTTAATATGAGGAACGTGATCTCGGGGAATCCATCCTTGCCAGTCGTAAGCAGGGTCTGTCCCATCACTCACCGTTCGCCCCTGATGCTCCCACTTATTCGGGAACAACCCATTTACCCAGATAGCTATATCACCTTCATTACTCGCAAAAACAAAATTCTGAGCGGGCGCCTTATAATTTTTCAGAGCAGTCACGTAGTCCTCATAATCTTCTGCCCGGTTCAATTCATAAAAAGTTTTGAATTCATTAGAAGGTTCATGAGCAATCCAACGCATCGCATGGTACACCGGAGCCCGTTCATCATTTACATTAGATTGAACTTCAGTTACCGGTCCATGATGGGTGTATATAACCGTATCCATCACCGTTTCCTGCCCGCGTACTTTTATCTCTTCTATTCGGGTTGATGTGGGTTTCCACTTCCCATCGTGCCAGTATTCTTGCTTGTTATCATCTTTGAATTTGATTTCATACCAATCCAATACATCGGAGCCGACGTTTGTCACGCCCCATGCTACATCTTCGTTAAAGCCTATAACCACTCCAGGTGAGCCTTGTAAACTTACCCCATACGTATTTACTCCGGGGGCATGTAGCTGAACTTCATACCAAATTGAGGGAAGCGTCAAAGAAAGGTGTGGATCATTAGCCAAAATAGGATAACCTGAGGCCGTCTTATCTCCGCTTACCGCCCAGTTGTTACTCCCGATTCCTTCTTCAACAGTAAAAGCTTGCACCTCTTTAGCTGAAGCAGGAACGTATAAGCTATCAGGAGCTTCTGGAATATCGGTTTCAAAATCCCATTCTCTTGAGGGAGGAATAATCGGGTCATTAAGTTCTGGATCGCGGGTAAAAAATTGCTCTACAAAATCTTCACCAAAGTAAGCAAGCGTATTGCTGGTGCGATCGTCATTGCTTCTTCCTGCCAATGTTCGGGTCATGTTTTTAAACAGTAAGGCCGTTTTAAGCGGCACCCACTTTTCAGGAGCAGTGTTCAGAATTTTATATTCTAGCGGATAGTCGGCAGGGGAAAGTTCATCAATAAAGGCATTCACCCCATCTGCATATGCCGTAATCGCTTCGAGCATGGCTGGTTCTTTTTGAATTTCCTCCAAAGCCTTTTCTGCCCCATAAGGCATTCCCCAGCGACGCGTATTCTTGTCCCGGTTTAGTAGTGATGGACCCACAATTTCAGCTAATCTTCCTGCTGCGTCATAGGTTTGCATCTCCATTTGAAACAGCCGGTCTTGAGCCTCTATATATCCCTGAGCTAAGTATAAATCATGATCATTCTTAGCAAAAATATGTGGTACGCGACGGTCATCATAATACACCGATACGTCCTCTTTCAAGCCGGGAATATCTAACTCCTCTGAGTTAGGAACCGAAGTCTCAGCGTTTGCCCAAAATCCGGCATCCGGATCAAAAAACTTACCTAAGGGTGGAACTGAACCAAATTTTGTGTTTAAGGAGATGATAAGAGCGAGGAGGATGAGAAACGAGATTCCAGACTTTACATAGTTCATACAGAAAATTTTAAATGCTCAGTGTTAAGTGTTAAATGGAGTTCTTCATTTAACACTTAACATTTAAAATTACAACATTACATCCTACCACAACAGCATTTTCATGCAAAACACAGAACCGCCGCTTTTTAGGAATTGATAGGTGCTGAATTCATGAATTTTAAACCCGGCTTCTTTCAGCTTATGATTTACATCGACACAGCCTTGCTGAATAAATACATTCTTTCCATCGGGACAGGTAGCATTACAGGCGAATAACTTTTCAGCCTCATACTTAGAAACTTCAATTACATTTTTGAACAGAGTATGGATCAGTTCTTTTCCGTTATCAGTGAACGCCTTTGGATAATACATCACTGTTTCGGAATCAAGCATACACAGGCAGGTGTCCAGGTGATAAAACCGTTCATCAACCAGCTCGAGCGCTATTACCGGAGTATCAAAGGTTTCTGAAATCACATCGTACACTTCTTTGGAAGATCGGTATCCGTACCCTCCCCAAAGCAATCTTTTTTTGAAATGCCAGATGGCATCGCCCATCCCTTCAAAACTGGAAAAACGGGTGTTATCCAGATGTACAATTTCATAGCTGGTCTCTTCGTACACTTTCTGAATGAATGGCACCTCACCTTTCCGCTGCTCTGAGTTCATCACGCTCATAATCACTTCCTTCTTGCCGTCTTTTGTGATGTTCGGCAAACTTTGATTTGCACAGAAAACCATATCTGGAAATCCCCGCCTTCCTTCTTCCACATGCACATAAAAACCTAATTCTTCGTAAGCGGCCTTAAGATGTTCCCATTCATTTTGCGCAGCCAATTTATCAACGTCGCCGATATGGCCTTCCATGTGCGGATTAATTACATACTCCACCGAAAAATATGTTGGCTTTACCAAAAGAACTTTCTCTGGCGCCGGCATATTTTCCAGCTCAGAGACGTTAAAATCCAATTGATTGACGGATGTAATTACCTTACTCATGCACGAATTTTTTTAAGGTTGATGAGGACAACGAATATTGAAAATATCAGTTTGAGGAACAAGATCAAGTTTTATAAGATAGGTATTAGATACGAGGTTTTAGGTGTTAAGATTTTCAAGACTACCAACCCCCTAAAACCATCTAACTAAAAACTAACTGCTATTAACAATTGAACGTAAACAATCCTATTTTCGGCTATAAACTTATTTAAACGATATGTCTCAAAAAAATCTCATTGTGGCCTTTGGCGGTGTTTCGCCGGAGCACGAAGTTTCAGTTTTAACGGCCATTCAGGCAATTTCAGCCCTCGAAGAAAGTGAATATAACTGCATTCCTCTTTATGTAACGAAATCGGGGCGGTGGCTTACTGGTGAAAAACTTCTGGATTTGAGCAATTACAAAGAACTCTCAAAGCTCCAAAGCGAGTCTGTTTCGTGTGCGTTTGTGAAATATGAAACCGGCAAAACTCACCTCAAAGAACAAGAGGGCGGCGGACTCTTTTCTAAGCCAAAAAGCTTTCCGGTTTATGCTGTGCTTTGTGCTTTTCATGGAAGTGAGGGTGAAAATGGCTCTTTCCAGGGTGTTTGTGAAATGATGAATGTTCCGTATTCCGGAAGCGGAGTGTTAGGATCTTCTTTGGGAATGGATAAGGTGAAGGCTAAACTTGTTGCAGCAGCCAATGGAATTCCGGTTACTAAAGCTGTGAATTTTTATGAAAGTGATTGGGAGAAAGAACAGGAAGATATTATTACGGTGGCCGAAGACTTTGACTACCCACTGATTGTAAAACCGGTAAGCCTGGGAAGCAGCATCGGCGTGGCAATCGCCAATGATAAAGCCGAACTGATTGATGCCGTCGAAACTGCTTTCCGTTACGATGCACACATGCTGATCGAAGAAGCCGTAAATCCTCTCATGGAAATAAACTGCTCTGTGATGGGAACCCCAGACGACTGCCGGCCCAGCGTTTGCGAAAAACCATTGGGACACAAAGAAACCCTTTCTTTTGAAGATAAATACCAAAGCGGTGACGGTGCTGATAAAGGCATGGCCTCCGCTGATCGTGTTATTCCGGCAGATATTTCTAAAGAACTCACTAAGAAAATTCAGAATCTGGCCACCAAAACTTTCTCTGCACTGGATGCTTCCGGCTTAGCTCGTTTAGACTTCCTGGTGAATGCAAATACCGAAGAAGTCTATTTCAATGAGATCAATACCATTCCGGGTTCTTTCTCCTTCTACCTTTGGGAGAAATCGGATATTAGTTTCAGGCAATTGATGGAAGAATTGATTGAAATCGGCGTTCAGCAACACCGGGCAAAAAATGGCCGGGTAAGAAGCTATGAAACCAATCTTTTGAGTGAAAAAGCATTAAAAGGTATCAAAGGGTTAAAAGGGAGTAAAAATTAACACTCAGCTATGTTAAAAGGAATGATTTCTACGTTGCTTATTTTCTGTTACTAAATCTGAAAAAGAACACCTCCATGAATAAATTTGTCCTCTTTTTATTACCGCTGATCGTTTTCGCCTCCTGTGGTAAGGACCTCGAAACAGTTACGGTAAAGTCGGACGCTAAAGACCTTTTACAAGCACCTTCTGATTCTCTATTCAATGTCCCCGATTCCGATAGCGATGATTTTATACAAGTCAGGCTTGGTGAAATCGCAACCATTGAATCGCTCGACCCTCTTTATGCTTCTTCAAATAGTGAATTCCGGACGATTAACCTTTTGTATGAAGGGCTCACCAGTTTAAACGGCCTCGGTTCCCCTACGCCAAGACTGGCAAAAAGCTGGGATGTCAACAGCGATTCAACCCGCTTCATCTTTAACTTAAGAACCAATATTTACTTTCATGATTCTTCGGTTTTTGAAGGTGGAAATGGACGCCGATTCAAAGCGTCTGATGTCAGCTACATATTTAAGCGGATGACTGACAATAATGTCCCTGATTTCACAGCTGATCATTTCAAAGACATTCGTGGATTCTCTGCTTATCACAATGAACAGACTTATATAAAAGATCCCGCAAAACGAGTATTAACTTCGATTGGAGGAATTGTAGTCCGAAACGACTCAACCGTCATTTTTCATATGAATAAACCGGCGCCTGACTTCCTGAAGCGCTTAGCACACCCTATGGCTTCTGTCTATGCCAAGGAATCGGTTCCTACAACTGGGCTGATTCAAAAAGCGGCAGGAACAGGACGTTTTGCCTTCATAAAAAAAGAGGGGAACGCATATCTTCTTACTACCAACAAAGACTACCGGGGATTCATCCCAGCAATAAGCCGCCTGGATATTATCTCAGGACTGTCGGAGAAGGACTTATACCAGCAGTTTGCTCAGGGTAATATTGACGCTTTAGTAGAGCTAGGAGCATCGACATTACTCACTGTAGCTGATTCTTCCGGAAACCTAAATCAAAGCTTTATTAATCAATTCAACCTTAGTAAAGCAGAAGCCACTTCAAGCTATAACCTTTACTACAACACAAGCTCAGGTCAGGATAATCAACTAAGCGAGTTTTTCACAGCATTGAAACCCGAAGCTCTGCTTCAAAATAAAGCCCTGGGATCTGTCAAAATTGATTCAGTCAACTTAACTTCAAACCAAAACACCGCCACCCGGCAGTTTGTTGTTACACAGACTGAGCATCCTTTCGAATTGTTTTTACTGAATAATATGGCTCCCCAAGCAACGGGAGCAAACTTTTCGTTTTCAATGAATGCCTCTTATGCCATTTCAGATAATGTCACTTTTACTACAAGACCCTATCCCGGAACTCAGAAGTTTTTAAGCTGGGAGTCGCCCATTTATATCCTCAGCAATAATCGCGTTTCCGGTTTGAAGGTTGATGATGAGCCTTGGAACCTGAGTTTTACATCTCTAAAAATTTCTGGTGCAAACTGATGAAGCTTGGAATCATTGCAAATCCCAAAAAGTATGAAGTACGTGAAGTGCTTGCCGGTACCATTAAATGGGCTGAGCAAAAGAGTATTCCCTTATTCATAAACACTGAGGTTTGCGAACAAACAGAACTAAATCACTCAGAAGTCATTCAAAAAACGGACTCTGACCTAGATTCCATAAAAGCTTCAGATATTGTTTTGGTGATGGGAGGCGATGGCACCATTCTATACACGGCTCGGATTTCAAAAGACATCAACAAACCGATCCTGGGCATTAACAGCGGGCGGCTGGGATTTATGGCCAACACGCAAAATGAAGATCTGGAGCGTGCCTTAGATTGCCTTCTCAATAATGATTATACACTTGATAAGCGCTCATTCCTACGAGCTACAGATTCCAAAGGAAATGAATATCACGCCCTAAATGAATTTTTGTTTACCCGGAAAGACTCCATTTCAATGGTGAACGTAACTGCGGAATATGATAGCAGTCTCATCAATACTTATTGGGCTGATGGATTGATTGTGGCTTCACCAACCGGATCAACTGCATACAACCTTGCTTCCGGCGGACCTATTGTAGCTCCGGGAACAGAGGTTTTTTTAGTTACTCCTATCAACCCGCACACGCTTACTACACGTCCGCTAGTGTTGAACTCTAAGAAGCCGTTAAGAATCACTATCGAAAAGCAACAGAGTGAAGTTCAGTTTTCGTACGACGGACAAATTCATGAAATCGAAACCTTCCCGTTTGAAGTTGAAATTCTGAAATCAGATTTAACGTTTGACCTGGTACACCTTCCCGGACAAGATTATTTTGAAACTTTAAGAAATAAGCTCATGTGGGGCATGGATAAAAGACGAAATCAAAAGTAAGAGCCAAGGAGTTAGAATAATACTGAGGTCTGACTCCTGAGTTCTTATTTATTATCTTTATATCAAATTCACATTGAAGAAGTATTTAATTGAAAACTGAACATTAAAAACGAAAAGTAATGAAAGTAACAGTAGTTGGAGCTGGAGGAAACGTTGGGTCAACCGTAGCACATGCAGTCGCACAGCGCGATTTTGCTAAAGAAGTGGTTGCCGTAGATCTGGAGCGTAAAGACGGAGACAAAACATTTTACCCTTCAAAAGGTCGAGCTTTAGACCAGTGGGAGTCTTCTCCTATTCACCTTTTTGATACCCGAATTAATGGAACTGTTGACTATGCTGACACCGCAGATTCTGATGTTTGCGTGATTACGGCAGGTGTTCCACGTCGCCCGGGAATGAGTCGCGATGACCTGCTCGAAACCAATGCTAACATTGTGAAGAGTGTAACCGAGCAATTGGTTAAGTACTCACCGGATACCATCATTATTGTAGTTTCTAATCCCCTGGATGTGATGGTACAGGTTGCAAAAGATGCCAGCGGACTTCCGCATGAAAAAGTGATGGGTATGGCTGGAATTCTGGATACCGCTCGTTACCGTTCATTCATCGCTGAAGAGCTGGATTGTTCTCCAAAAGACATTCAAGCACTTTTAATGGGTGGTCATGGAGATACGATGGTTCCACTTCCGCGTTTTACAACATTAGCCGGTATGCCAATCACGCATTTCATTGACGAAGACCGTTTAGATGAGATCGTTAACAGAGCTAAGAAAGGCGGTGGCGAGATTGTTGGGTTGATGGGAACATCAGCTTGGTACGCTCCCGGTGCTGCTGCTGCACAAATGGTTGAAGCTATTTTGCTTGACCAAAACCGAATTTTTCCGGTATGTGCACACATCGACGGACAGTATGGAATTGATGATCTTTACATTGGAGTTCCCGTTAAGCTGGGTACCGGTGGAATCAAGGAAGTAATTGAAGTTGAATTAAACGAAAAAGAGCAAGATCTTATGCTTGAATCAGCCAAAGCCGTTCGCGGTACTTTGGAAGAATTCAAAAAACTAATGAACAAGTAAACTAAACAAACGAGGACTAAGGTCTTCACTACTTGCATTAATCCCTCACATAAACTTTTTATGTGAGGGATTTTTTTTGGCTATACTCCTCCATCAACTCAAAAACCAAACTCAGTATGAATCAAATTAAATGGGGAATTATTGGCTGTGGTGATGTATGTGAGGTTAAAAGCGGTCCGGCTTTCCAAAAAATTGAACACTCCGAATTAGTAGCAGTAATGCGCAGAAATGGAGATAAAGCCGCTGACTATGCCAAAAGACACAATGTACCCACTTGGTTTTCTGATGCCGATGAACTCCTCCATCATCCCGAAGTAAACGCAATCTATATTGCTACTCCTCCGGGTTCTCATGCTCTGTATACACAAAAAGCTGCCGAAGCCGGAAAGCCCGTATATGTTGAAAAGCCAATGGGGCTCAGTTATACAGAATGTAAGGCAATGATCGATGCCTGTGAAAAAGCAGGTGTTCCACTTTTCGTCGCATACTACCGCCGGGCGCTTCCCTATTTCCTTAAAGTAAAAGAGTTGATCGACACCGGTGCGGTGGGGACTATAACTTCCATGCAGATAAATCTAATTCAACCTCCAAAACCAGATGACCTTAAATATTCATCAGCGCATAATAACTGGCGAACTAAACCTGAGATTTCAGGTGGTGGTTATTTCCATGATTTAGCTTCTCATCAGTTAGACCTAGTTGAATTTTTATTAGGTGAAATTGAGAATATAGAGGGTCATTCCATCAATAAAATGGGGTGGTATAATGCGCCGGATGTTCTATCCGCGAGCTTTAAATTCACGAATGACATTTTAGGAACTGGTTTGTGGAACTTCACGGCACATCCTGATGAAAAGGAAGATGAAGTCATTATCACAGGCAGAAAAGGCTCCATTCAATTTAGCTGCTTTGATGGAAACGCACCTGTAACTCTTAAGACTGATCATGGCACTGAAACATTTGACCTGCCTTACCCTCAGTATGTTCAGCAACCCCTCATTCAAACTATCGTCAATTCGCTAAGAGGCGAAGGAGAGTGCCCGAGTACAGGCCGGACAGGGGCCAGAGCAAACTTATTGATGGATGAGATTACATCATAACTTGCCAACACTTTCGACCGCCGATCAAACAATCTTTTGCACAACACTTTTCTCATTATCCGTTACATTCATCCATCACTTAAAAACCAGATTTTCAGATTATGAGTACTTTTAAGAAATTTATATTCTCAATCACTGTACTGACACTAGCCCTACTGTCAGGCAGTCCAATCACAGCACAGGATATTCAAATTCCTGTTATTGAAGATGGGAGAGCGCAAGTAATCCCCGAACTTGAAAACCCTGAGAACTGGATTCGTGAAGATCTTTGGGTTGAAACTGAATTTGACTCCGATGGTAACGGAAAACTTGATCGTGTTCATGTGGATGTAACCCGACCCAAGCAAACCGAAGATGGGCTAAAACTGCCCGTCGTTTATGAAACGAGTCCTTATTATGCCGGAACCGCAGGTATGGTTGAGGGCTTATTCTGGGATGTGCGGCATGAGTTAGGCGAGCTGGGCACTAACGAAGTGGGTGAAAATAAAAGCCGCCGCGCACACCCTGAAGTTATCCGCAGAGGTGAACGGCCCGTGATCTCAAACTCACAACTCAGAACATGGATTCCGCGTGGTTACATTGTGGTCCATTCTTCTTCACCGGGAACGGGACTTTCTGATGGAGCCCCTACTGTTGGTGGTGATAATGAATCCCTTGCACCCAAAGCTGTAGTTCAGTGGCTTGCCGGCAAAGACAATGGATATACCTCCCGGGATGGTGATGAGAAAGTGATGGCGTCTTGGTCAACCGGAAAAGTGGGAATGACGGGGACCTCTTATAACGGAACCCTTCCACTTGCCGCAGCAACCACCGGTGTTGAAGGTCTTGAGGTTATTATTCCCGTCGCACCCAACACTTCCTACTATCACTATTACCGCTCAAATGGGCTGGTTCGAAGTCCGGGCGGTTATTTAGGGGAAGACATTGATGTGCTTTATGATTTCATTCACAGTGGGGAAGAATCGATGCGTGCGCGAAATAATCGGGTCATTCGTGATACTGAAATGGCTAATAACATGGATCGCAGAACCGGTGACTACAACGAATTCTGGGCCAGCCGGGATTATCTGAACGATATGGAACCCATGAAAGCGGCTATGCTTATGAGTCACGGCTTCAACGACTGGAATGTGATGCCGGAACACAGCTATCGCATTTATGAAAAAGCGAAGGAAATGGGGCTGCATACTCAGATTTACTATCATCAATTTGGCCACGGCGGACCACCTCCTGTAGAAATGATGAACCGATGGTTTACCCATTACCTTTTTGGGGTTGATAATGGAATTCAAAACGAAAGCGGAGCGTGGATTGTCCGGGAATATGACGAGCCTGAAAACCCAACCTTCTATGCTGATTTCCCTAACCCAAAAGCTGAACCTGTTCAAATGTATTTGAATGCAGGTGCTCCTCAACAGGGAAAGCTTTCACTGAATAAACCAGAAAATCAGGGAACAGAAACTTTGGTTGATAACTTCTCTTTTGATGGGGAATCATTAGCTCGTGCAGAGATTACCGACCATCGCCTGCTATATCTAACACCGCCTCTTCAAGATTCTGTTCATATTTCAGGATTAGCGGAACTAACTATCAAGCTTGCCAGTAGTAAACCGGCGGCTAACTTATCAGTATGGTTGGTTTCATTACCATGGGATGAGCGCAGAAACGGACGAATTACAGATAACATCATAACCCGAGGTTGGGCTGACCCCCAAAACCATGAATCGCTTACAGTAAGCGAACCTTTAGAGCCCGGAAAGTTCTACGAATTTAGTTTTGAACTACAGCCGGATGATCAGATTATTCGCTCCGGACAGCAAATTGGACTCATGATTTTCAGCAGCGATAAAGAATACACCCTTCATCCTGATCCCGGTACGGAGCTGACTGTTGATCTAGATGGTACTGTATTGACGCTGCCTGTTGTTGGCGGGAAGTCTGCTTTTGGTTGGTAAAAACTCCCTTTACCTCTGTTGTCATCCCGGACTTGATCCGGGATCTTAGGTATTAGCTTTTAGTTTTATAAGGCAAGGATGATCAATGCATATTTGAGTTTGTTCAACCTAAAAGTCCTATCAAAGATCCTGAAATAAATTCAGGATGACGACTTTTTAGTTGGGTCTTATAGCTGAAGATCAAAGAGCATAAGCATCCGCCTGTGCTTTATTTCAACAACTAAAGCTGCAACTCAAACGTCATTTCTTCGCCATCACGGAGAACAGTGACGCTTGTTGTTTGTCCCTCTTCCAGCTCATTTAATGCTTCCATATAACCATAGATATCAGCGATATCCATTCCGGCAATGTTGATAATCACATCCCCGCCTTCCATGCCAGCATTGTCTGCAGCACGCCCTTCACTCACACCTGTTATCCGAAAACCTTCTCCGTCATATCCATAGTCAGGAAGTACACCTAAAGTCGGGCCACTCATGGTCATATTTCGCTGCTGTTCGCCCGGAGCCTCGGTGAAGGCTAGCTCTTCCTTATTCATCCCATCCAGTTTTTCAATCACACGAACAAGATGCTTAAGCATCAATTCTTCTCCTTCTTCATTAATCCATTCCGTATCGTCAGAAGGGCGGTGGTAATCAGCGTGGGTATCTGTGAAATAGTGAAGTACCGGAATATCTTTGTAGTAAAAGCTGGTATGATCGCTTGCGCCGGTTCCATCAGGAATCAAATCTAAATCCAGTGAATCGGTATTTGCTTCAGTCAGTATAGACTCCCAATTATCAGTAGTGGCAACTCCAAATATCATGAGTCGGTTATCATTCATTCTCCCGACCATATCCATGTTTATCATGGCAAGCGAATTCCCTAATTCAACAGTAGGATTGTCAACATAATACTGAGATCCAAGCAAGCCCATTTCTTCCCCCGAGAAGGCAAGAAATAAGATGTCCGTCTCAGGGCGGTTTGCTGAAAAATACTCTGCTAACTCGAGCACTCCCGCCGTCCCGGATGCATTATCATCGGCACCGTTATGAATTCGCGGGTCTTCACTGCTACTCAAAGAGCCAAAGCTACCCATACCCAAATGATCATAATGCGCCCCGATAATAATCATCTCTTCCGAATCACCGGTTCCCTGAAGAAGTCCAGCCACATTCTTAGACAACCTTTTTTCGCCGGATGTATCAGAGTCACTGGCATGCGGATTATTCAAAACAGCCGTATTTATGGTGAACTCCTGAAAATAAGTACCCCCATCACCAGCAGGGTCCAAGCTATAGCTTCGGAATAAATCAGCAATATAATTTGCAGAAGCAGCTTCCTCTGCCGTTCCTGCTTCCCGGCCCCGCATTTCTTCACTCGCCAGAAATGTGATATGAGTTAAAACATCATCTTTCGATATCTCTGCAGTGGTACTTTTTTCGGTTTCAGAAGTAGAGCAGGAAACCAGTGTGGCAACCAGTAAAACGATTGGGAAATATTTGATCATTATTTAATCATTAATTGAGTTTTTGAGCTTATTTAAGATAACATTTGAGAAGCGTTTTTAGAATGATAAAATCTATAATCAAAAATCGACCTTTTAGTTCACCAGAAGTCAAAACTCCTAATGATTAACAGAATTGGTATTTTTTGATTTACATTATCAAAACATCCTCCGTATCTTGAAATTCACAACCAAGGTTGGGGGTGCTTGCATAGCGGGCTGAGATTACACCCTAATACCTGAACCGGATAATACCGGCGTAGGGAAACCTGTTTACCGCACAGTTACGCAAGTTAACCTCCTCCATTAATCATGAAGTTTTAAATGGAGGATTATGTTTAATCTATTCTTATTAAGGAAATCAGCATTCGCTGCTTTTCTATTTACAATACCACTACTCTTTTCACCTGATATTCAAGCACAAACCATTACAGGTACAGTGCTTGACGCTCAATCCAAAGACCCATTAATCGGTGCAGCCGTACGGCAGCAAGGAACTACCCGAGGGGTCGTAACACAAGATGACGGCTCTTTTGAGCTACAGCTTTCTGAGAATGGAGAAGAAGAGCTACTGATAACTTTTCTTGGCTACAAAGATTTAGAAGTTGATGTATCCGATGAAAAACAAGACCTGGAGTTATTCCTTTATCCGGAAACCTACATAGGCGACGATGTTTTTGTAAGCGCCGTTCGGGTCGATGAGACTTCTCCTATCACATTTACTAATGTTGACAGGGAAGAAATTGAACGCAGAAATTTAGGTCAGGATGTTCCTTATTTACTCCAGAACACTCCGTCTGTAACCACCACTTCTGATGCCGGAGCCGGCGTTGGTTACACCGGTATTCGAATCCGTGGAGTTGATCCGGCTCGAATTAACGTAACCATCAACGGTATCCCCGTTAATGACGCAGAATCCCATGGAGTTTTTTGGGTTGATTTACCTGACCTGGCTTCGTCCATCGAAAATATTCAGGTCCAGCGTGGAGTAGGCACATCTACCAATGGCGCCGGTGCTTTTGGGGCAACCATCAACCTGCAAACCAGCTCCTCTTCGCCCGAACCTTTTGGTGAAATTAATACCGGAATTGGTTCCTTCAACACCCGGAAATACAATGTCCGTTTGGGCTCGGGGTTGATGGAAAATGGATGGCAATTTGAAGGCCGCCTTTCCAAAATTGACTCCGATGGCTTTATCGACCGTGCGAGTTCTGATTTGGATTCTTATTTCTTATCAGCTTCTCATCATGGAGAACGCAGTTTGCTTCGCGCTGATGTTTTCACAGGAAAAGAAATCACCTATCAGGCCTGGTATGGCATCGAAGAAAGTGTGCTGGAAAATAACCGCACCTTTAACGAGGCAGGAACTGAAAAAAGCGGCCAGCCTTACGAAGATCAGGTGGATGATTATCAGCAGAATTACTACCAGCTACATTATTCCTACCAGCTGCAAGAAAACTGGAATGCTAATATTTCGGCTTTCTATACCAAGGGTTTCGGGTATTATGAAGAATATAAAGCCGAAGAATCCCTGGCCGATTATAGCATAAGTACCATTGAACCCGGAACGCCTACCGAATCTGATTTAGTCCGCCGGCGCTGGTTAGACAATGATTATTACGGGACCATTTTCGCCACAAGATACGCACCATCTGACACTTGGAATGTAACTTTTGGTGGTGGATACAGCTATTATGATGGCGCCCACTTTGGGGAAGTTATCTGGGCCCGCTATGCCGGAGACAGTGAAAATAATGACCGGTATTATGACAATGATGGTATCAAGAAAGACTTCAATCTCTACGGTAAGCTTCAGTACCAGCTCACCGAGAAGCTGAACTCCTATCTGGATCTTCAGGTGCGTACCATCAATTATGAATTCTTAGGAAACGATATCGTTCAAACAGGAACACCACCGAATGTTCAGGATAATCTGGTTTCATTAAGACAGGAAGACAACCTCAGCTTCTTCAATCCAAAGTTCGGACTGGTATATAACCTGAATGACGGACAAAGAGCGTATGCCTCATTTGGTGTAGGAGGGAAAGAACCTACCCGCGATGAGTACGTAAATTCAACACCGGACAGCAGACCTAGCGCCGAAAAGCTGTATAACGTAGAAGCCGGATATCGTGGCGATTTCACTTCCTATTTCCTTGGAGCAAATCTGTATGGAATGTTCTACGAAGATCAGCTGGTCCCAACGGGAGCCATTAATGATGTTGGTGAAATTGTACGCCAGAACGTGCCGGAAAGCTATCGTGTAGGTGTAGAGCTTCAGGGTGGAGTAAGCCTGGGTCAGTATCTGAGTCTTTCAGCTAATGCTACCTTCAGTCAGAATAAAATTGTTGAGTACACACAATTCACCGATCAATATGATGCCAGTTTCAACTTTCTGGGTCAGCAGGAAACGGTTTATGAAGATACCGACATCGCCTTCTCACCATCAGTTATTACAAACGGTGTAATCGGATATAAAAAAGGTGGACTTAATGCTGAACTGGTTTCTAAATATGTCTCTCGCCAATACCTGGATAACACAGAAACCGAAAGCCGATCCATCGATCCCTATTTTGTGAATGATGTAAGGCTGAGCTATGCCTTTAACCAAGTGCCTTTGTTTGAAGGGATAACAGCTACCCTGCAGGTGAATAACATTTTCAACCATGAGTATGAGACCAATGGTTATACCTTCGGATGGTTACAGGATGGCGACCCTGTGAATTTCAATTATTACTACCCACAAGCAGGAACCAACTTCTTATTCCAGGTAAAGTGGGAATTCTAACCTAAGATTGAGAATTTTGTCCTTCCAAAGCCTTCAGCGTGAAAACTGAAGGCTTTTTTTAGTTTGAAACCTATAAGGAGTAAAGCTGTCATCCCGAGTGAAAAGTGAACCGGAAAGGAATCTTCGTAAGTACACAAGGGATCTCAAAGTTTAAGATACAAGCCAGACTATAATTTGAGATCCTTCGCGTCTTCCACCCCAAACCTAATTTTATGATTTTGCGCTCAAGATGACAATGCGGCTTAGAAGCTATTAATGAAATGACCAGAAAAAGCTAACAGCTAAAGTCTGAATGCTGACAACTTACCCCTTCAAACTCTCCTGAATATGACTCGCTATCTGATCAGCGTGAACGCGTGAGTTCTCAATAAACAACCGACTGGTATCCATTCCCCCGCAAACAACTCCTGCTACATAAACGCCTTTCCGTTCGGTCTCGAGGCTATCCTCATCATGAACCGGCATACATTTCTCATCATCGGTAAGTTCAATGCCTAAACTTTCCATCAGCTCGAAGTTGGGGTGATAACCAGTCATGGCCAGTACAAAATCATTCTCCAGAATCACTTCTCCATCCGGAGTATCAATGACTACCTCTTTTTCCCGAATCTCTTTTACTTCAGAATTAAAATAAGCCGGGATTTCTTCATTCTTAATTCGATTTTCGATATCTGGTTTTACCCAGTATTTCACCGTGGGTTTAATCTGATCGTACTTCAGCAACATGGTTACATCAGCACCACCTCTCCAGCATTCGAGGGCAACATCCACCCCGGAGTTTCCACCGCCAATCACCAGTACTTTTTGCCAAGCGTAAGGGTGTGGCTCATCATAATAGTGCTTCACTTTAGGAAGGTCTTCTCCCGGCACACCCATCATGTTAGCCTGACCGTAAAAACCGGATGCTACAATTACCTTCTCTGCTTTGTACACCTCTTTATCGGTGGTTACGGTGAAGTTGCCATCCTCACCTTCCATCGAGGTAACCGTTTCATACAGGTTGATTGGAAGCTCATAATACTCCGCCACTCTTCGGTAATACTCAAGCGCCTCGGCACGGGTTGGCTTTGGTCCGTGTGAAATAAATGGAATATCCCCGATTTCGAGTTTATCCGAAGTCGAAAAGAAAGTCATATTAGTTGGGTAGTGAAAAAGCGAATTCACCAGACAACCTCGTTCAATAATTTTAAATGGAATATTTTTTTCCTGAAGTGCAATTCCCGTTGCAAGCCCTATGGGACCTGCACCAATGATGATAACCATGTCTTTTCTTGTAGTTAAATAATTTGAGTAAGTGAATCGTATAAACAGCCTGAAGATACGAATCGTTTAGCTTTTTAATGGGAATCAGAATGATCAATAAATACTTATTGGAACTTTTAGAGATGTCGTACCTTTGAGTGATAAATTGATACCTCCATTTTATTCTTTTATAAATGATCCAGCACGCTAAGCACTTATTACTCGGCTTTATTATCATTTTTATTTCATCGGGGTTCGCTCAGGCTCAGCTTTTAAATGTAGAAAGCATCCGCGCCGATGCTGATACTTCAGGCTGGTATGGTCAGCTCAACTTTAATCTTTCGCTTAGCCAGTATGATGATCAGGTGCTGCAGTTCACCAACAACACCAATATTTCTTTTTTCTCTGAAAAGCATGCCTACCTGTTCTTAAACCGACTGAAACTGGTAAATCTGGACGGGGCTTCCGTTATCAGCAGCGGATATAGTCATCTAAGATCTACCTTTGTGAGAGAAAACAGAATTTCGCCCGAACTCTTTCTGCAGTATCAATACAACAACAACCTGGGATTACAGAACCGGTTTTTGGCCGGAGCCGGTTTCCGATATACTCTCTTCAATTCTGATAGCTGGGAGGGAAGCTTTTCATCATCAGTTATGGCCGAGTATGAAGAGTGGCAAGAAGATGGACTCCCTCTTGTTGAAAATGAATACATAAAGAGCTCCAGTAACCTTTCATTACGAGGTATCTTAAATCCTCAAACTTCTTTTTTACTGATAGGTTATTACCAAGCCCGCCCATCAGAGTTCTTCGAGGCGCGTTCTATTCTGGAAACTCAGCTGCAGGTCAAGATTAATAAGCATATTTCCCTGAGTGTTCAGTTTGCCGCTTCTTATGATGCCGATCCGGTTATCGACATTCCCAACTGGACGTATGAGCTGAGTAATGGGTTGGTTATTAAGTTTTAGAGGCTGTCATCCCGAGTGAAAATACTATAAAAAGCCTCTCTGCATTTCACGAGGGATCTACAATCACTTTCAACAGCTGACTCTTAGAATTTGAGATCCTTCGCAGGTATGCTCAGGATGACAAACTCCATCACATCTTGTTTCTATCAAGCCACTTAATTAACACCCGAAAAAGCCAGCCTTCGGGATTACTCAAAAACCCAACATGCCCGCCTTCATCCGTAAATAATGTCCGCACAAAGGGGTTATCATTCATTACCTGAAACGGGGCAAACTCAAATGGACACAGCGTATCTCCTTTGCTGTGTATGACCAATAGATCTGTCTTCACCCCTTCATAGAAGTGCTTACTGGAGCATTGGCGATAATAATCATCAGCCCCATTAAAGCCGTGAAGCTCGGCGGTTACCTGATCGTCAAATTCATATATAGAAGAGCCAGTGAATTCGGGTATTGGCATCTTTTGGCTTTTTTCATCCAGTTTCTGAGTCAGTGTTTTTAGGAAGTTGATTTCATAAAGCCGGTTAAACCCTTGGTTCAACCTCAGCGATCCTTCTTTCAAGTCGTAAGGTGGAGAAACAGCAGCTGCTCGCTTAACGCTGCTGTCGGTGCCCTCTTCCCCCAGATACTTCACCAGAGCATTCCCTCCTAATGAAAACCCAACGGCAAAAATCTCTTTGTCAGGATAGGTTTCTGAAATCCATTTAAAAAAAGTACGGTAGTCCTGTGTTTCTCCGGAATGATAAAATCGAGGCTGATTATTCATACGGCTTCCACATCCCCTAAAATTTAGTGCCGCTGATGAGTACCCGGCTTTCTTCAAATCCGCCATCAGGTTGCCAATGTAGTAGCGGTCGGTAGAGCCTTCCAGTCCATGAAAAAGAGCAACAATGGGTTTGTCTGAATCTTCTATACTAACATCAATTTCTAGGAAGTCGTCGTCAGGAGTTTCAATCTCAATCCGTTTATGCTCCGGCTTTGCTACTTTTGAAAACTGTGACGCTACAATAGTATGTACATGCGCATTCCATGCCCACCAAACGGGGTTGAACGGTTCCAGTGATATATTGTCTTGAACTTCCTTTTGCATAGCCTCTTTCATTTCCGCACAAAACTATACAGAAAAGAACTCGTATTCCATTTCCGATTTTCAGGCAAGCTTTCCTTGCCCTATATTCGGATCAAAATAAATCCTATGGCAACCTCTCTTACTCCTATAGAATACATTCGAAGCTTTTTAGCGGTAATCGTGTTTTTCATCATGTTTGCCATTTCCACACCCCTTATCGCTTTTCTGTTGATTGTCTCTTTCGGGAAAGCCACCAACTTCACCATTGAAAATTTCGGTCCTTTTATAGCCTATCCTGTGCTGTGGACGCTCGGCATCAAGTTTAACGTTATTCAGCATGGAGAACCGGTAGAGCCTTCTGTGATCTATACCATCAATCACAGCTCTACTTTAGATCTCGTTACTATGATTGCCCTTGGTATGCCACACATCCGTTTTGTTGCCAAGTGGGAGCTGCAGTACAATCCGCTCTTTTTTATTGTTGGAAGGATAACCGGGCAGGTATTCATTCAGCGCAAACAAAGTGAAAAAGCCATCCGGCGTATTCAAAGTGCCTATGACCGATTAAAGCGTGATAACCTTTCAATCATGGTGGCTCCGGAAGGATCAAGAAAACACCCGGGCGTAATCGGGCCTTTTAAAAAAGGAGCTTTCCACATGGCTGTAGATTTAGGGTTTCCTATCGTCCCTATTTATTTTGAAGGCAATCAGGAGTTGAGTCTCGGCGGATCTCTTCTCGCTAAAAGCGGAACCATAAATGCCCATATCTACCCGCCTATCGATACCTCAGACTGGTCCCGGGAAACCATCGATGAGCATGTGAAAGAAGTCAGGCAAAAATACCTGGAATGGGCTGGTGTTGAAGAATAATTTTTGAGTTTTTGACCTCTTCTGTCTTTACTGAATCAAGTTCAGCACAAGCTTCCTTCAATATTAAAAAGGACGCGTTGATAAAATTTATAATCATGAACATATATCGTAACTGTTAAATGATTAGGACAAGTCTCTCCTTGAGAAGGAGAGATTTAGAGAGGTCGGAGTATACGGCTCGGGATATTCGCCGTGCTGAGCAATGACGAGCTTCAGTGTAAACTAAAATTGACTACTTAGGCTCCAAATACTGAAGACTGAATAAATTATCCTCATCCGTCCACACTTTCATCACTTCAAACCAAGGAGATACTATTTCCGAAAATTCTTCAAGAGCATATTTATGGGAATTTTCGGTATGAATGTATTCCCCCTTCTCAAATGAGATTGATGTTCCTGCTATATTTACTTCATGAGCTTCTTTAGCGATAAGGTGCATTTCAATACGACCTTCTTCTTCGTCCCAAATTGATTTATGAGTGAATCTATCGAGATCAAAATCAGCAGATAACGCCCGGTTAATGTGTCGTAAAATGTTCTTGTTAAA
Source organism: Balneola sp. (assembly GCA_002694685.1). Classification (NCBI taxonomy): domain Bacteria; kingdom Pseudomonadati; phylum Balneolota; class Balneolia; order Balneolales; family Balneolaceae; genus Balneola; species Balneola sp. The sequence goes on along the minus strand of NZMW01000010.1, from coordinate 341,831 downwards.
CTCTGCCGTAACACCTCTCGAATCATTATAGGCGGCCAGTAAAATATCTACGTCTTTCTTCAGATCAACCCCAATCAGAAAGCTTCCCTGTGATCCAATAATATCTGCTACCACACTTAAGAATCGATTCACCGTATCCCTCTTAAAGTTACCGATGGTGGATCCGGGGAAGAAAACTACCTTCTTGAGTGAAGGATCAATTTCAGGCAAATCAAAAGGAAAAGTATAATCGGCTTGTTGAGGGATAATTTTTATATCCGGGTATTTGCCCTGAAGGTTTTCCGCCACTTTAAACAGATAGTCCCCGGAAATGTCTATAGGCACATAGGCCGAAATGTTGCTTAGCTTATTCAGAAGAATTCGGGTTTTATCGCTGCTTCCGCTGCCAGGCTCAATAAGTGCAACTTCATCCCCTAGGTACTCACCGATTTCACATACATTTTCAGATAGAATTGTTCGCTCTGTTCTGGTCGGGTAATATTCTTCTAGCTCCGTAATTTCATCGAAAAGCTCAGATCCCCGTTCATCATAAAAAAACTTACTGGGGAGCATTTTCTGTGGGTGACTTAACCCTTCCAGTACTTCATCAAGCATTACGCTTTTCTGTTCAACTTTGGTCATTTATTGTGTAGATGATTTTCGGATGTACTATACCAACAGATGTCTTTACCCGATCATTTATTACTCGATTATTTATTTGGCGAGGCGAATTCCGCTGAACTGCCAGCGAGCATCTGCATGGAAGAAATTACGGTAGGTTTTGCGGATATGTGTTTGAGAAGTTGCACAAGATCCTCCTCTAAGCACATACTGATTTGCCATGAACTTCCCATTGTATTCACCCAAAGCTCCCGGCAGAGGTTTATAGTTTGGATAGGGAGCATAGGCACTCATAGTCCATTCCCAAGCATCACCATACATCTGCTTTAGCTGTTGGGGTGATGATTCAACACCCGCAGGATGAAAACTTCCCTTCTCAACAAAATTTCCTTCTATTTCTAAATCTCCGCAAGCGTGCTCCCATTCTTGTTCGGTGGGAAGTCTTACCCCTTTCCATCTCGCAAACGCATCCGCTTCATAATAACTCACGTGCGTAACCGGCTCATTGTGATCAATTTCTCTTGCTCCGGAAAGGGTAAACTGCATCCATTTTCCATCTCTTTTAAACCAGTAAAGCGGAGCCTTCCACTCGTTATTATTCACGGCTGACCATCCCTCATCCAGCCACAACTTAGATTCCGAATAGCCTCCCTCATTCATGAATTCAAGATATTCCCCATTTGTGATCAACCGATCGGACAGCTTAAAGTCCTGAACTAATGTCCGGTGCTGAGGGTGTTCATTATCGTACGTGAACTCATCACCCACATTTCCTATTTCTGTGATTTGTTCTTCAAAAGAAATCCAATTAATGGATTCTGCTTTCGGAGCTGCTTCTTTTTTTAATTCACGATAAACCGGGAGCAATGGGTTTTGGCCCAGCATATATTTCAGATCTGTAAGAATAAGCTCCTGATGCTGTTGCTCGTGATTAATCCCAATTTCTACCACTTTAGCCGCTTCTTCCCAAACGCCGTCAGAAGCAGACTCTATAAATAGTTCTAATTGCTCATTCACATACTGCCGATACTCAAAAACTTCCTTAACCGTAGGGCGTGATAACACTCCCCGTTTTGCCCGGGTAAATGGAACACCGGTTTGCAAATAGTATGAGTTAAAGAAGTAAGCGTATTGGGGATGAAGACTTTCAAAGCCATCTTCAAATTTTTCGAGCACGAAAGTCTCAAAAAACCAGCTGGTGTGGGCAAGGTGCCACTTGGTAGGACTGGCAAACTCGGACGCTTGAATCACAAAATCCTCAGTCTCTAGTGGCTCAACTAAGTAATTACTAAATGCCCGAACATCTTTAAAGTGCCGTAATAAGTTCTTTTTTGACAACTCCTCTCTTGGGATAGAATCCTTTCTCTTATCGGTAATAACGCTCATATAACGGTATGATATTTAACTTCTATAGAATGTACCGAATGAAACCGAAACCCGAAATTTTGTTTTACCTACTTATCCCGATAAAAATAAATCTTCTTATTGTCTGCGTCCCTTCGGCTTTTAACCTTAAAGTCATTTTTCTTGCCAAATTGGTAAACAGCCGTTCGCATCGAATTGATGTTCTTCTCGTTCGTGTAGCTCACTTCTACGGCTTGTCCACCCGGTTTCAACTTTTCGATGGCATCTAAAAGAGGCTTGAATTTAGAAGTCCTTTTCTTGGAAGACTTTACATTATCTCGTTTAACAAATTTAATATCCATGAGAAAATCACTTTTTTAATAATAATATCATTTTTAAATATAATCATAAATCATGAAATGAGGAATCCCATTATTTATACTTGATAAAAGAGTGTTTATAGATAGGCTAAAGATTTTTCAAAACTCTACTATATATTTCACTACCTCTTCGGAATAGTATCTTCTATTTAACTCTACGGCATAGACGTAATTAGCCTGAATCGTCTTTATTTTTGACTTCCGGGGAAAATCAAAAGTCCCCAGTACTTCCCCTGAATTCTCTAACACATACCAGCGATAGTTTTCAAGGTTTTCGGTGATTGTGGCTACCCAAAATCGGTCTTTATCATCAACCAGAAAACGTGCCACAGCAGGCCATTCAGAGGGTAACTCGGCCCCCCGTATTGCACGCCTTTGAAATACATTTGTAAACATCTCGACCACGTCCGACTCCTCTAAATCTCTCTTTTGAAAGGGATACTCATAGGCTCGCAAGTACTTGCCTTCCGCATCCCAAACCTTAATCAGAAAATCTTCCGTGTTCAGGGTGTATATGTTGTTTTGTGAGTCGGTGGCTAACAGCGTTTCCTTTTCATAAGGCAGCATCATAATCACCTGATTGGTCATGGTATTATCTATATACAGGCTTTTGCTTTTAAAGGTCATCAGTTGATCAGATATAACTTCACCTTCTGTATTTACCTTATAAAAATGAAGGGAGCGATCGTCCGGAGCATTCACTTTTTGAAAAGCCACCAAATAGTTGCCATCCGCCATTACATAAAACTGTTTTGGAACCGTATTCTGAAGGGAGTCCACTCCTAGGCTGTCAGCAACATTCAATTGTATGAAATCTTCGAATACCGAACGATCCAAATCATAATTGTTTACCCTGTACAAAGATTCATCGTAAGCGTACAGCGTGTTCCCTCCAATGGTGAGTTTACCCGGCTTCAGAAACTCCCCAGGATCACCACCGGCCTTCCCAATACTTCCAATATTTAATCCGGAAGAATTATACACCTGTATCCTTTTTCGGTATTCATCCACCATGTACACATTGCCGGTTGAATCAACCGCTACATCTCCAATCTTCTTTACTGTAGAATGTAAGGCCCCAAAGTAAGACCTATCTTTTGTTATGGTGATTGGGTCTGCTTCCTCAATACTAAAACGGGCAACGTTTTCCAACTCGATGGATCTCTCTTTTTCACATCCGTAGCTGACAGCCAGTACAAGTGAAATAATAAATAGCCGGTATTGAATTCTCATTCAACCAAACTAATAAATATAAAACTATTTGCATAGTAGCGGTGAGAGCCAAAGTGCAGAGATTAGCTAAAACAAAAAAAGCCCCTCATTTCTGAGAAGCTTTTTGTAAAGTAGGCGGTGAGGGACTCGAACCCCCGACCCCCTCGGTGTAAACGAGGTGCTCTAAACCAACTGAGCTAACCGCCCGACTTGTTCGAAGGGCGACAAATATAAGAACATTTCTATCTCTGACAAAGAAAAAAGACAACTGATCTTGATTTATTAGTTAACACTGTTAACTTAAGGCAAACAAATCAGCCTTATTCTATGAAGAACAATTCAGAACATTCTTTCAACGCCGTCCTTGTTGATGGCTGCAGAATCCCTTTCCAACGCTCAGGAACCACCTATAATGACCTCATGGCTTACGACTTGGGGCGAATGGCTATTGAAGGCCTGCTGGCTCGTAATGCCGTTGACCCTGCAACTATCGATCGAGTGATAATGGGAACCGTAATTCAGGAAGTTAAAACCAGTAATGTTGCGCGCGAAAGTGCTCTTGGTGCGGGTATCCCAAACTCTGTCCCGGCCTTTACTACTACTATGGCGTGTATATCCTCCAACCAAGCCATTACCAGCGGGGTCGATTTAATCCGATCCGGGCAGGCTAAAATTATTTTGGCCGCGGGTACAGAGACTATGTCAGATATCCCAGTGCGTTTCAAAAAGAAATTCCGCCAAAAAGTGTTAGAGGCCCGCAAGTATAAATCTCCACTAGATTTTCTGAAATTTTTCAAAGGACTGGGGTTTAAAGACTTTCTTCCTGAATTACCGGCTATTGCTGAGTTTTCAACCGGAGAGGTGATGGGGGAAAGTGCCGACCGTATGTCTGCAAGGTTTGGAGTGAGCCGTGAGGATCAGGATGAGTATGCGCTTCGTTCTCACCAAATGGCAGCCAAGGCCACAAAGGAGGGTTTGCTTGATCAGGAACTCATCCCCGCTAAAATCCCTCCAAAATTTAATGTGGTAGAAACCGACAATGGATTTCGGGAAAATACCTCTATGGAGAAATTGGGGAAACTCCGCCCGGCTTTCATAAAACCCCACGGAACTGTTACCGCAGGTAATTCTTCTTTCCTAACTGATGGCGCTTCTGCCAGTTTTATTATGGAAGAACAAACCGCGCTGGAGCTGGGGCTCAAGCCAAAAGCATACATCCGGGAATACAATTTTGTATCACAAGATCCGGGAGAAGAACTTCTTTTAGGCCCAGCCTATGCCATTCCAAAAGCTTTGGATGCCATGAATCTATCCCTCACTGATATGGATGTCATTGAATTACATGAGGCTTTTGCCGGACAGGTCCTTTCGGTATTAACAGCCTTGAATTCTAACGAATTTGCTAAACAATCATTAGACCGGGACAAGAAAGTTGGCGAGATCCCTATGGATAAATTGAACACTATGGGAGGTTCGCTTTCTTTAGGTCACCCTTTCGGAGCAACCGGCGTACGGCTTGTAACTACGGCCGCTAACCGCCTCATACATGAAGATGGCACCTTTGCAATGGTTTCTGCATGTGCTGCCGGTGGACAAGGGCATGCGATAGTACTGGAGAGGTATCGGAACTAATTTTAATAAGAGGCCAGAACTTTCGACCTCTTTTGTTTTCTCCTTATCAAGGAGAAAGACGCGTTGACAAAACTCGTAACCATGAACATATATCGAAACTATTATAAGACTAGAAAAAGCCTCTCCTTGCGAAGGAGAGGTTTGGAGAGGTCGAAGTTTGGGCTTCGAAATCAGGCGCTAATCTAAAAACACATTTTAAACTCAACACCATGAGCTACTTAAACATCACACATAAAGATTCTGTTGCCATCATCACGCTGGATTTGCCGGGTGAAAAAGTGAATAAACTCAATGAATCTATGATGGATGAGTTCTCCACTTTTCTCGATGTCCTGGAAGCAAACGACGAACTGATTGGAGCCGTTTTGATATCCGGGAAAAAAGACACCTTCATAGCCGGGGCAGATATTGACATGTTTCAGGCTCGGGATACGGCTGAGGAAATAGAGCAACTCAGTAAAGACGGACATAAAATCCTGAATCGAATTGCTGACTTCAAAAAACCAATTGCTGTAGCCGTTCATGGAAGCTGTATGGGTGGCGGACTTGAGCTTTCCTTAGCTTGCCATTATCGGGTTTGCTCTGATAGCTCAAAGACAATTTTTGCCCTTCCTGAGGTGAAACTTGGGATTCTGCCGGGAACCGGAGGAACTCAACGCCTTCCCCGATTGATTGGGTTACAAAACTCCCTTCCCTATATGCTGGCCGGTAAAAACATCTACACCCGGCAGGCTAAACGCATGGGATTGGTTGATGAAGTAACTCATAAAGACGCTATCGAAAAAGCTGCTATCAAGGGTGTACACAAAATCGTAGACGGTAAGTTTGACCGGAAAGACAAAAGACCTTTAATGCATAAGATTCTTGAAGGAAATCCGCTGGGAAGAAAAATCATCTTTTCTCAGGCACGTAAGAAAACAGCCGGTCAGACCAAAGGCAACTATCCCGCTCCGCCTAAAATTATAGATGCCGTTGAGTACGGATATAAAAATGGAATCGATAAAGGTCTGGAGAATGAAACGGTTCTGTTTGGGGAACTTGGTGCAACTCAAGAATCCCGAAACTTAGTGAATCTGTTCTTTGGTATGAACGCATCCAAGAAAGTCCCAAACTCGGACCTTGTTAAGCCGGTTAAAAAAATCGGTGTATTAGGCGCTGGATTAATGGGTTCAGGCATTGCGGAAGTAAGCGTAGATAAGGGCGATTATCGGGTACTATTGAAAGATCAGACCATTGAGAATGCTGCTCAGGGAGAAAAGGAAATCTGGAAATCCCTAAATGAAAAAGCAGATAAGAAAATCATCTCGGAATTTGAAAGAGATCAAACGGCAAGCAAAGTAACGGGAGTAGACTCCTATGATGGATTTAATTCTGTAGATGTGGTTATTGAAGCTGTATTTGAAGATCTGGATCTCAAGAAAAACATCGTTAAACAGATCGAGTCTTCAACTCCTGATCATACCATTTTTGCCTCTAACACCTCATCATTACCTATTTCTAAAATAGCAGAAGGAGCAAAACGACCAGAGAATATCATTGGGATGCACTATTTCTCTCCCGTACAAAAAATGCCTCTGCTTGAAATCATTACCACAGAAGATACAGCTGACTGGGTTACTCAAACCGCTTTTCAGGTTGGGGTGAAACAGGGCAAGAATGTGATTGTGGTTGGAGACGGCCCCGGCTTTTACACCACCCGAATTTTAGCTCCTTATATGAACGAAGCTTTGACTCTTCTCGAAGAAGGGGCTTCTATCGAATTCCTGGACAAGATAATGAAAGACTTCGGCTATCCCGTAGGGCCAATGGCCCTTTTTGATGAAGTGGGAATCGATGTTGGTGCTCATGTAGCCGAAACTATGGCGCCTATGTTTGCAGAACGAGGAGTGGAATCCACAAATAAGGCCGATGAACTTCTGGAAGCCGGGTTTAAGGGCCGAAAGAATAAACGAGGAATGTACAAGTACTCTTCTGGAAAGAAGAAGGAAGTGAATACCGAAATCTACTCATACTTTGGAGGCTCAAACAGAACTAATCCTGATAAGGAAACGGCTCAGCTTCGTATGGCTTTGACCATGGTCAATGAAGCAGCCTGGTGTCTGGAAGAAGGCATTCTAAAATATCCAACCGATGGAAACCTGGGTGCTATTCTCGGTCTTGGCTTCCCGCCGTTCCTTGGTGGGCCTTTCCGATATATCGATCAGCAAGGAGTCCAGAATGTAGTCGACCGACTGAATAGTTACGTTGACAAGTTTGGCCCGCGCTTCAAACCCGCCCAAATTTTAGTGGATTATGCGAAAGAAGGGAAGAAATTTCATGGGTAATAATCCATACTAATAAAGCCCCTGATTGCTACTTAAAGATAGCGCTATGCAATAAGTTAATGTTTTTATTAAGTTAATCTTCGTTCAAAATTTTAACTTTTTGTATAAAATCATGGACTTGCCACTATCTTTCCTAAAAAAGATTGTTTTCTCTGCTCTCTTTTTCTCTTTAACAAGTTTTGGATTTAGTCTGCAGGCGCAGGAATCCGAAGAATCTGATGACTTTCTTGACATTGGAGGCGCCCTCCGCCTCAACTTCTTTCATACAGATTATGGGGGTGACAAAAACCCTAACGACACCCAGTTTACTTTTGACACCTGGAGAATCAATGTCCACGGTGAAAAAGACGGTGTAGGGATAAATTTTGAGTATCGATTCTATCCCACTTTCAATACCCATTTTATAAAGCAGGGTTGGTTCTACTATAATTTTTCTGAGCGGACCAATCTTCAAGTTGGAATTACGCAGGTGCCCTTTGGTAATCTTCAGTATAATTCTCATAACTGGTGGTTTCAGGGAGGGTATTATGTAGGTCTTGAAGATGATCACGACATGGGCTTTAAGCTGACTCACTCCAAAGATAACTGGACTCTCATGGCGGCTTACTTTGTGCAGCCAGAGCCTTCCGGTCCGGCTTACGGATCTGCTTCTTTTGGAATTGGAGGTTCCGGCCGTTACTCATACGATATTATCCCAATTACCGGAGACAAACCTTGGGATTATGTACTTGGTGACAATGAAATCCCCCAGTCTAATCAGGAGAAAAATCAATTTAATCTGCGATATACTTATGACTTTGCCCACAACAATAACAACACAAAACTTGGGGTTTCGGCCCAGTTTGGCGGGTTGTATAACTCGGTGCAAGAAGAAACTAAAAGACACATCGCTTTAGCTACTCATTTGGATGGCAACTACGGAAACTTCAATGTTAAAGCTCAATACGCTTTCATGGAGCATCAGGTAATTAACGATGCAGGGCAGGGTGTAGATTATTTATACATGGCTGCTTATGGAGACCCCTATGCCGTGGCTTCTGAAATGAATATCTATACATTGGGGATCGCTTATTCTTGGGATGTTGACTTTGGCCCGGTTTCAAACTTGAATTTCTATGATGACTATACTTATTTCGATAAGGCAGCTTCAGGGTTCAACGATACCCACCAAAATGTTTTGGGCGTTCTGGCCTCTATGGGGGATATGTATGTTTACTTCGATATAGCTTCGGGACTTAATCACCCCTGGCTAACCGATCAGTTTGGAACCGGTTTGGCACAAGGTTCAAATGACCCACGACTTAACACCCGCTTCAATATCAATATCGGATATTATTTCTAAAGGGCGTGGTTAGATACTTGAAACGACTTCTCTAACCGGAATATCTAATTTTAATTATTATTAAATAAGATCTTATGGCACTTCGCGGTAATGAAAAGGACACCGGTAAAAAAACCGGGATTAACAAATATTTCGACATTCATAAGCCTGTTTTTTGGCCGTCTGTAATTCTTATTACAGCCATGATCGTAACCACCCTGCTACTGGGAGATCAAGCTGAATCAATTTTTAGTGCTGTTCAAACAGCTATTACTGATGCAGGAGGATGGTTTTTCATCATTTCCGTTAACATTTTCCTCATCTTCTCTTTATTCATCGCCTTTAGCCGGTTTGGAAATATTCGCTTAGGTGGGGAGGATGCCGAAACCGATTTCAGCACGATGGCATGGTTTGCAATGCTCTTTAGTGCAGGAATGGGTATTGGTATTATGTTCTGGAGTGTTGCTGAACCGATTTTCCATTTCCTCTCACCACCTATGGCAGAAGGAGAAACAATCGAGGCTGCACAGCAAGCTATGAATTTAACCTATCTCCACTGGGGTTTTCATGCCTGGGGAATTTATGCGATTGTAGGTCTTTCACTCGGTTTCTTTGCCTTTAACAGAAACCTTCCGCTTTCTTTTCGATCTGTGTTTCACCCACTTATTGGTGATCGCATTAAGGGATGGATGGGAGATGTAATTGACACCCTGGCTGTACTAGCCACTTTATTTGGATTGGCTACTTCCCTTGGGCTCGGTGTTTTACAAGTCAGCGCCGGCCTCGATCACGTCTTCGGGTTACCGGATAATATCTATATGCAGGTTGGTATTATCATAGCCATCACGGCTGTAGCAACCGGATCTGTTATTCTCGGAATTGACAAAGGAGTCCGCGTTTTAAGTGAAATGAATATTCGGATTGCAGCCCTATTCTTGGTTTTTGTGATATTAGTTGGGCCTACTATTTTCATTTTTGATTCCTTTATCCAAAACTTTGGAGGATACTTAAGTTCCGTCAGTACGTTTAGCTTCTGGACTGAATCTTACTCTGATACCGACTGGCAAAGTTCCTGGACTATTTTTTACTGGGCTTGGTGGATATCCTGGTCTCCTTATGTTGGGATGTTTATCGCCAGAATTTCAAAAGGCCGTTCCGTTAAAGAATTTATACTTGGCGTGCTTATTGTTCCAAGTATCATCACTTTTTTATGGATGTCTGCTTTTGGTGGTTCTGCCATCAACCTCGAAATGGCTGGCATAGGAAATATTGGAGATGCGGTAAATGATAATGTAGCTACCGCACTTTTTGTATTCCTCGAGCAGTTTCCTCTGGAGATGGTGACTTCTATTATCGCCATCGTATTGATTCTCAGTTTCTTTGTAACCTCTTCCGATTCCGGATCATTGGTTATTGATGGACTAACGAGTGGTGGAAAACTTGATGCTCCGGTTGGGCAGCGGATTTTCTGGGCTCAAACCGAGGGATTAGTTGCTGCCATTTTATTAGTTGGTGGAGGACTAAATGCTTTACAGACCGCATCCATCAGTACCGGCCTGCCTTTCGCCCTTATTTTGTTAGTGATGTGTTACAGTTTATACCAGGGGTTGAGGCGCGAGTACAAAGAGAATCAGCTAAAAATAAAAGACAAGGATCGAGACGATTATAAAGAGATTGTCAAAAAAGCGATCAAGAAACAAAAAGAAGAACAAGAGTAAAGGAGTCCTATTATGAATTCGTTTGACCATTGGTTTGTATGCTTAGACTTATCCAAGATGGATGATATTCTTGTTGGATATACCAAATTTTTAACCTCGGTAATTGAACCTAAAACCATTTCATTTTTACATGTTGTGGAGTCAGGCTCTGTCGCAAAAGAGATGGTGGATTTATTTCCTGAAATTGAAAACAGTGATGATTTTGAGGATGTTATTCGAAAAGAACTATCAGACAAAGTCGATGAGCATTTTGAAAACTCTGACATCGAAACCCGACTTATTATTAAGGAAGGCCGTCCCACTGACGAAATCATCGAAATGATGAAAACCATGGATCCTGATCTGATGTTGATGGGTAAGAAAACCGGATATGTTGGTGAAGGGGTTATTGCTCGCCGAATTGTCAAATACGTCCCTTCTTCTATATTATTTGTAACCGAGAACAGCCGGTATGCAATGGAAACCATCTTAGCGCCGGTCGATTTTTCTCCGCAATCTGCTAATGCCGTTAAATTGGCTCGAAATATGGTAGAATCACAAAATGGTTCTGTGCGGGCACAACATGTTTTTAAATACCCATCGCAATTTTTCCCTTACATGCCAAGTGAGGATGAGACTAAAAAGATCCGCAATCACATTGAAGAGCAAAAAAATGAGTTCATTGAAGAGAATAATCTCCCCGATGATGTGAAGTTCACTCTTACACTTCATAAAGAAGGGCGGGTTGGCGATGAAGTATATGATGAAGCGGTTCGCAATCAGGCTGACTTAATCATTGTTGGTTCGAAGTCAGATAAAAAAATTACCAGTATCCTGCGGGATGATTTCATTGACAAGATGACCTATTATTCTTTCGGTATCCCATTACTCATCGTTAAGAATAAGCAGAAGCACCAAAAATTCCTTAAGACCTTGTTTAGCTAGGGTTCTACATTACAGAAGTGCTCTGGCTTTCTGTTCCCCTAAATGGAATTGGCACACGGTTTATAGAAAAGGTTTTATATCGTCATTGAGTGTAGGAATTTGTATCTTTTCCATGCAAAAAGATAACCGCACACTAATCAATGACTATGCAATTTCTACCTTTATTTTTTATGGGAAATCCCGGCGACGAAAGTGCCGGCATCATCAACCTGGTATTCCTTGGTGCTATATTTCTGGTTTTCTACTTCTTTATTATCCGCCCACAGAGCAAACGCCAAAAAGAGATTAAAGAAAAAGTTGATGGGATGAAAAAGGGTGACAAAGTTGTTACTTCTTCAGGTATCATCGGCATTGTTGATAAAATTGAAGAAACCGAACTTCTTGTTGATGTTCACAGTGGAACAAAAATCCGCATGCTAAAATCAGCGATTTCTGACGTAAATCCGAATAAGCAGGATAAAGATTAAGTACTGTTTCAATGTTTTCGCTCTTTGCGCCCGCTAGATCTTCAGAGAAGAAAGTCATCGCAAAGAGTCTCATACTTTGATGAATATCATCGTTATGAATTTGAAATCCTTCGCGTTAAAAAATGGTTCATAATCTGACTTCCCAATGGTTCAGGATGACAATTAGTTGAATCATACACTAAATTCAATAAAACACTATGAGTCAGGAATTTCACTTTAACTCCATCCCGGAAGCCATTCAGGAAATCAAGAATGGCAAAATGGTCATTGTTATAGATGATGAAGACCGTGAGAATGAGGGTGATTTCCTCATGGCTGCAGAGATGGTGACTACCGAAGCGATTAACCTGATGATTACCCATGGTCGGGGTTTAGTCTGTGCCCCCATCACTAAAGAAAAAGCCGACAAGCTCCATCTTCGCCATATGGTGCAGGAAGGAGCCGACCCTGATGAGGCAAACTTCACGATCTCAGTAGATCATAAACGACAGACGACTACCGGGATTTCGGCAGCAGATCGTGCAAACACCATTCGAGAATTAGCCAGCGATAATTCCAAACCCGTAGACTTTCGCCGACCGGGGCATGTTTTTCCATTGCTCTCTGCTGAAGGCGGAGTATTACGACGTGCCGGACATACCGAAGCTGCTATCGACCTTGCCCGACTTGCAGGCTTAAAACCCGTGGGCATTATTTGTGAAATCATGAAGGATGACGGCGAAATGGCTCGTGTACCTGATCTCATAAAAATGGCTGATGATTTCAAGATGAAGATCATAACCATTAAAGACCTGATCGCCTATCGCAATGAAAATGAGTCGTTAGTACACGAAGTTATGGATGTTAATCTCCCGACTATGTATGGAGATTTTAGTCTCCGGGCTTTTAAAGAGAAACTAACCGGAGACATTCACCTTGCACTTACTAAAGGAACATGGAGCAAAGAAGAACCAGTTCTTACAAGAGTACATTCTTCAGATTTGATTGGAGATATCTTCGGAGCCCGAAATAAAGATACAAGTGAGCAGCTTCATCAAGCCATGCTACAGGTTGAACGCGAAGGACAGGGTGTAGTTTTATATATGAATCGAAATCAGCGCGGCTCGGTTTTAGTAAATCAGCTCAAAACGCTCAAGGCCTTGCAGCAGGGCAAAGTTGGAAGTAATGAGGAAGATATCAGTCCCCGTGGAGACACCCGTGATTACGGAGTTGGAGCTCAGATTCTGCGCAGCCTGGGTATCAGAAAGCTAAAGCTAATGACAAACAACCCCGTCAAGAGAATTGGGATAAAGAGCTTTGGGCTGGAAATAGTAGATCAGGTTGAAATTGAAGATAATTTCGATTTTTCCGCTCAAAAATATCCTTTCGAAAAAGAATAAAAAGACTTTCTTCAGTTAACTAAACTATTCCTTTAGGGTCTTTGGCTGGTTCATCAAGCTCCATCTCAGGTTCTGCTTCAGAATCACTTTCAGCTTCCGGTTCAATAAAGAATCGTTTATTGAATATCAGAAGCACAATAATGGAGCACGAAATAGCAATGTCAGCTACATTAAAGATATAAGGAAAAACGGTCCAGTCGCCAATTTTAAGAGAGAAGTAGATAAAGTCTACGACGTGGCCATCCAGCATTCCTCCATAATCCATGATCAAAGCCATAAAAAGCCGGTCAGAGATATTCCCGAAAGCACCACCTATAATTAATCCCATACAAACCAAGTAGCCCAAGCTGGCTTCATTCAGGCTTTTCAAGATATAAATCAGAATTCCGGAAACAGCTAAGATCGCGATAGTGCTTATCACGGGTGTAGAAATAAAATCTAAACCCAGAGCCATCCCAGGATTCTTGGTAAAATAGAACTGTAGCCATCCTTCAATGAGGACCTTGTTTTGCAGTTCAGGAGTCGTCCGAACCATCCATTTCGTAATCTGGTCTATAACCAGCACGATAGTAGCCGGAGCAAATAAAGCGAGCAGTTTTTTTTGGGTCAAACCGTCTGGATTATCGGCGTTTAAGTTTTGCGTCGATGCTAAGCTGGGTATGAGGCACAGCTTCTAGACGACCTTTGGCAATTTTGTTGCCGGTCACCTTGCAAACACCATAGGTTTTATTGTCGATGCGCTTGAGCGCGTCATCCAAGTATTTCACAAACTTGCGGGTTCGATTAAAAAGCATGTATGTTTTTTCACGCTCTTGAGCATCGGTTCCTGCATCAGCCATGTGATATGAATAAGCGGATTCATCCGAAGCATTTTCCATACTTTCGCGCAGTGTTCGCTGTAAAGCATTTAACTCTTCTTCGGCATCTTCCATTTTTTTGATAATGATTTCACGGAAATATTCCAGCTCTTCATCACTGTATGGAGATTTTCTTTCGTCGTTATTTGAATCTTTAGTAGCCATAGCTGCTTAGTTATGAATTAATATTTCGTCGGATGGAGATGGTGCACTCTTCCTCTCCAATTTCCCAGTTTTTTGTGAAGTCTGAAACTTCTAATTCTGAGATTTGAATTTCTTCCGCCAGTGTCTCTTTCTTAATATAGTCACTCATTGAAACAACGGCTTCCTTGATTTTGTCCGCACCGGTAAAACCGATAGAAATACGATCTGTGACTTCAAAATTAGCCTCTTTACGCATATTCTGAATTCGGTTCACAAATTCACGGGCAATACCTTCCTGAACAAGCTCTTCACTCAGATCGGTGTCAACAGCAACGCTTAAGCCGCCTTCCGTTTCAACGGTCCAGCCTTCAAGACCGGTTCTTACGATCTCCAAGCCCTCAGAGTCGATACGAATAGTTTCACCATCAACATCTAAATCAATCCAGCCTTCTTTCTCAAAGTTCGTAATTTCTTCCGTTGAAAGCTCTCCAATTTTCGCGGCAACTGCCTTCATTTTTGGTCCGAGTCTCTTACCTAAAACAGGATAGTTAGGTTTCGCTGACTTACGAACTATTCCAGAGTCGTCATCCACAAACTGGATGTCTTTAACGTTCACCTCTTCTAATATTATGTCACGAACCGACTCAATGGCTTGTCGTTCGCTTTCATCCTTGATTGGGAGGATAATTCTTGCAAGTGGCTGACGAACGTTCATTTCAATCTGGTTTCTAACCCTCAATACGATATATGATATCAGGCGAGCCATTTCCATTTTGTGTTCCAGCGCCTTGTTAATTGCTGTTTCCTCCACAGTTGGAAAGAATGAAATATGTACCGACTCTTCATCCTGCCCGGTAACTTCATTCAGCTTCTGATAGAGCCATTCACCTACAAAAGGCGCAATTGGGCTAATCAGCTTACTGAGATTGCTCAGGCATTCATAGAGTGTTTGATAGGCTGCCGTCTTATCAAGTGTGTTTCCTTCTTTCCAGAAACGACGTCGATTTCGGCGCACATACCAGTTACTCAGTTCTTCTACAAAATTCTCTAATTCACGGGCGGCTTTTGTAGGCTCATAATCTTCGTAGTGCTCTTCAACCATTTTAACGGTTGAATTCAGCTTTGAAATCACCCACTTATCTATCTCAGGACGATCCGCAATTGGGATTGCTGTTCCTGAAAAAGTGAACCCGTCAATATTCGCATACATCGCGAAGAAAGAGTAGGTGTTTACAATGGTGTTGAAAAATTTACGCTGAACTTCTCTGAGCCCGTCATGACTGAATTTGAGATTCTCCCATGGGGAAGAATTGCTCATCATGTACCAGCGTACAGTATCGGCTCCAAATTCCTGAATAACCTCAAAAGGATCTACGGTATTTCCTTTAGATTTACTCATTTTCTCGCCATTCTCGTCCAAAACCAGCCCGTTGGAAACTACATTTTTGTAGGCCTCCTCATTAAAAAGCATGGTTCCAAGTGCATGAAGGGTGTAAAACCAACCACGAGTTTGATCAACCCCTTCAGCAATAAAGTCCGCGGGGAAGTTGTAGCTGAATTCATGATCATTTTCGAAAGGATAATGCCATTGGGCAAAAGGCATTGCGCCGGAATCAAACCAAACATCCAGTAAATCCGGGATACGACGCATGGTTCCGCCATCAGGGCCTTCCCAAGTCAATTCATCTATAAATGGGCGGTGAAGATCAATTTCAGCATCTTCTTCCAGGCCGGCTTTTTCCCGAAGCTCCGCCATACTCCCAATACATTCTACATAATCAGGATCTTTATCACTTACCCAAATTGGAATGGGTGTTCCCCAATAACGCTGTCGGGAAACTGCCCAGTCAACATTATTTTCCAGCCAGGTTCCAAAGCGACCGGTTCCGGTGCTTTCCGGCTTCCAGTTAATTTTTTTATTCAGTTCGACCATCCGGTCTTTTACCTTCGTAGTCTCGATAAACCAAGACTCTACGGGATAGGACATCAGCGGAGTTCCCTTTCTCCAGTCAAACGGGTAGTTGTGAACCATCGTCTCATGCTTATACATGAGGTTCTTTTCTTTGATGGCTCGGGCAATATCTTTATCCGCCTCTTTGAACCATTGCCCTTGAAAATCAGGAGCTTTTTCGGTGAATTTTCCGTTTCCATCAATAGGGTTAAACATTGGAATGTCAGACTTTTTACATGACTCAAAGTCATCCGCACCAAAAGCAGGAGCCGTGTGTACCACACCTGTTCCGTCTTCAGTAGTCACATAGTCAGCAGGGATTACTTTCCATGCATCTGATTTCTCATATTCCTCAAAAGCATATTCAAAAACAGGGTCATAGGTTTTGTGAAGTAGCATTGAGCCCTTCATTTCTTCCTGAATGATGTAATCCTCACCCAAAACTTCTTCTACACAATCTTTAGCCATGATAAAGGTCTCATCAAAATGACCAACCTTTACATAATCCAGATTGGGATTAACGGCCAACGCCATGTTAGAAACAATGGTCCAGGGAGTGGTAGTCCAGGCAAGGAAATACGTGTCTTCCTCGCCATCCACCTTAAATTTCACATAAATAGACGGATCTTGGGTTTCCTTATATCCCAAACTCACTTCATGAGAAGAAAGCACGGTTCCGCTACCCGGTGAATACCACTGTATTTTATATCCTTTGTAAACGAGGTTCTTCTCGAATAGCTTATTGAATGCCCACCAAACTGATTCGATGTAATTATTATCGAAGGTGATGTACGGATTTTCCTGGTCTACCCAGTAGGCCATTCGGGATGTAAGTTCATCCCATAAATCCTTGTATTTGAGAACACTTTCGCGGCACTTGGCATTATATTTTTCTATGCCATATTCCTCAACCTGTGCGCGACCTTCAAGGCCTAACTCTTTTTCAATCTCGATCTCAACGGGGAGTCCGTGAGTATCCCAGCCGGCCTTGCGTTCTACCCTAAACCCTTTGAGGGTTTTGTAACGGCAGAACATATCCTTAACCGTACGGGCCATCACATGATGGATGCCCGGCTTACCGTTCGCGGTAGGGGGACCTTCAAAAAATGTAAAGGGAATCCCATCCTCACGCGTTTGGAGGCTTTTCTTAAATATCTTGTTCTTCTTCCACCAATTCAGAGTTTCTACTTCTGATTTTGGGAAGCTTAACTGCTTAATCTCTTCGAATTTTTTTGCCATAAAAAACTTAGTTCCGGCGAATAGTTATAAGCCTCAAATATACAAAATATCAGAGAAAACCATGTACCCACTTCACTCAAAAAAATCTAGGGTTTGACCATAAGGCTTAAGCGATGGTTAATTAGCTTCTTTTTTAGGATGAAATGCTGGCTTTCAAGGGCTACCTTTCGTAAAAACTAAATACAATTATCTGTGTCTAAACCTTATCATCATCCCATTTCAAAAGAGAACCCCTATAAACTCGTATTTGTCTGTCTAGGCAATATTTGCCGAAGCCCAACTGCTGAGGGCATCTTCATACATAAAGTTAAAGAGGCTGGACTGGAAGATTATTTTTATATCGACTCCGCAGGTACTGCTGCATACCATGTGGGCGAATCAGCTAATAGTAAGAGCCAGGCAACTGCAAACAAGCATGGTATTCACTTACCATCAAAAGCCCGGAAGTTTGAGTATGCTGATTTTGAAGATTTCGATCTTATCCTTGCAATGGATTCCGAAAACTTATCAAATATCAAGGAGTTAGACCGAAAAAATCGTTTTTCGGATAAAATTAAGATGATGCGCGAGTTTGACCCCAGCCCCGGCAACGGTGAAGTACCGGATCCTTATTATGGTGGATTGGAAGGTTTTGAAAATGTGTTTCAAGTCCTGAACAGAAGTTCCGAAGCGCTGCTGGAAGAACTCGAACCACTCATAGAAAAAGAGTCATGATTCCTGAGGAAATTATTGAACAACTGCAGTCTAAACTTAATGTGGAGGTAGCTTCACAAAAGTCCGTCCACGGCGGCGATATTAATCAGGCTGGAAAAGTTGAGCTGTCTTCAGGGAAAACGCTATTTGTTAAGTGGAATGATTCTGCTCCAAGCGACATGTTTGAAGCTGAGTCTCAGGGCTTGAAGCTGCTTAATTCAGCAGAGTCAGGGATTGAAATTCCATCACCCTTATTGGTTACAGAATCTTTTCTTGTGCTTGAGTGGGTGGAAGAAGGAGGCGGAAAAAGCACCTCTTCCTTAGAATTTGGAAAGAAATTAGGACGACTTCATAAGTCAACCTCTGATTACTTTGGGCTTGATTACGACAATTATATCGGCAAGCTTCCTCAATCAAATACCAAGCACTCCAACTGGTTCGACTTTTTTGCCTTGGAGCGGATTGAGCCTCAGGTTCGGATGGGAATTGAGTCCGGAAAGCTTTCACGCCCCATCCTTAAAAGTGTAGAAGGATTCTATAAAAAACTAGGCTCCATTCTACCAACGGAGAAGCCTGCTTTACTTCATGGCGATTTGTGGAGTGGAAATTTCATGTTTACAAAATCCGGTGGAGTTAGCATTTATGATCCGGCTGTATATTATGGTCACCGTGAAATGGACCTTGCTATGACTCGCCTTTTTGGTGGATTTTCGGCTAACTTTTATGAAGGATATAACGAACAATTCCCCCTTTCCGGAGGATTTGACAGCCGGGTATCCATCTATAATTTATATCCGATTTTAGTACACGCTAATTTATTTGGCGGGAGTTACTGCCGCCAGGCTGAGAACATCATAAATCGTTATGCCTGACTTGCCCTTCAAACGCATTATTTGTTTAGTTCCTAGCCTCACCGAGCTGTTAATAGACCTGGGGTTAAAAGACCAGATTATTGGAAGAACCAGGTTTTGTATTCATCCTGAAGGTGAAGTGGAGGATATTGAGATTATTGGGGGTACAAAAAACCCTAACCTGGAAAAAATTGTCGAACTAAAGCCAGACTTCATCCTCGCAAACAAAGAGGAAAACCGGAGAGAAGACATTGAGGTATTGGAGAAGTATTCTGAAGTGAGGGTTACTGAAATTGAGTCTATTCAGGATGCTATTCTTGAAATTAGTGCTCTGGGCGAAAAGCTTGGAGTAAGTGATCTTGCACAGAGTCTAGTTCAAAAGATTACCGGCTTGCTTAATGACCGACCTTCAACAGAAACACTTTCTGCAGCTTATTTAATCTGGAAAGATCCATGGATGACGATAGGAAACGACACTTACATTCATGATGTCCTTCACAAGTATAATCTCAACAATGTGTACGGGCTGAGCAAAAGATATCCCAAAACCACATTGAAGGATTTGGCAGATAAGAATCCTGATTTAATTTTGTTAAGCAGTGAGCCTTTCCCTTTCAAAGAAAAGCATGTGAAAGAATTAAAGAAGGCTTGTCCTGATTCAAAGATAAAACTGGTTAATGGTGAGTGGTTTAGCTGGTATGGATCCGGGATGGTTGAAGCCTTCTCTGAACTTAATCAATGGCGAGCATCTCTTTAATTTTCTTTCTGCTATATTGCTAGCCATTGATAATATATAATGTCACTTCCATGAAACCTGCTTACCACCTGGTAGTTCTATCAACTTTGCTCATTGTTACTCTATTTTCTACGGGATGCCAAACCGATAAACTTGAACGAGTATCCTACATAAGTCAAATTGAAGGAGAGGAGCGGGACTATTACCTCTATCTCCCCAACGGATATGAATTCTCGGATAAGGACTGGCCCGTACTGCTCTTTTTACATGGAAATGGAGAGCGTGGAAATGGCAAAAATGAGCTTGATTTCGTTTTAAAACACGGACCTTTGATGGAAGCCTGGGCTTATAAGAAAGACCTTCCTTTTATCATCATTTCACCTCAGCTTCATATGTTTGGAATGGATGAAACAACTTCCTACCTGAATGATCGAGATACAACTACTATCCCTCGCAGACTGGAGGAGGGCTTGCCAGACAGAGAACCTTTCTTTGGAACCCCCGAAACAATGGATGGTGCCGAAAGTGAACTAGCTGAATATGTTACCCTGCCAAATGGCTGGGATAAAGTAGATCAGGATCTAATGGGTATGATTGACCATGTTCTTGGTAATTACAGAGCAGATTCTAATCGTGTTTACCTTTCAGGACTTAGTTATGGAGGATTCGGTACATGGCATTTAGCCAGTTCCTATCCTGACCGTTTTGCTGCTATTGCACCCGTTGTTGGCTGGGGTCATCCAGATTTAATGGAACCGATTGCTGAACATGATATTCCGGTATGGGCTTTTTCAGGTGGTAGAGACCCAGTTGTCAGAACCAAATACTTCTATCCGGGGATCAATAAATTAGAAGAATTGGGGCACACTAATGTCCGCTTCACAACTCATGAAGATATGGGGCATGATGCATGGAAACGTATTTATGGAGGCGATGACTTATATAACTGGCTTTTAGAACAACAACTAGAAGAGTAAGCGACAAGTATGTCTGTGGTTTTAAATTTTATTGAAAGCCACGAGGGAAATCAGCGGGAAGTGATGCTTTACTTTCATAACCTGCTTACGGCCTACCCAACGGTTACTGCATCCATTAAATATCGGATTCCATTCTATGATCAGAAAACCTGGGTGTGCTACCTAAGTCCGCTTAAAAATGGCAAAGTTTCCTTGTCTTTTATCCGGGGATACGAGCTTTCCAATGAGCAAGGTTTGCTGGAGAGCAAAGGAAGAAAACAAGTGTTAAGCGTAGATTTTGAAAAGGTTGACGAAATCCCCAAAAACACAATTCGTGAGGTCATCAACGAGGCTTTATTCCTTGACGAGACAATACCTTATCAACCAAAGGGAAAACGAATTCAGGAATGATAAGCCGTTAACAAACTTTCCCTGTTTCAGGATTGATATAACATCCATCCCCACTAAGCGATCGCTGCTGATTTAATTCTGCCTTCAACTCATCAACCCATTTTTCTATATGTGACTCTCCTTTATACACCCTGCCACTCTCTTCGATATAGGGCAAACCCTTTTCTTCAGCACCATGAATTTCTGTTTTATAAGAAATAACCAAATCATCTAGTTGCTCTTTTAGCTTCATTGAGCTTTGATCTCCTTCTTTCATGTGCAATAGAATCATGTTTTAACCTAATATTTAGTTTATTTAAAATTAGCTTAACCACCCTACAGGATAAATAATTTTACTAGACATTGCCTTTATTAAAAAACTCTAATATATTAATGTTAGAGAATTTTAACGTTGTGGGTTTAAAAGTTAGGACAGACATGACAAGAGTAATGATCATAGAAGATGACCCTTTACTTTCAATAGTAGAGGAGAAACTGGTAATCAAGCTTGGGTATGAAGTGGTAGGTAAAGCTAAAAGTGGAGAAGAAGCCCTTCAGAAGGTTAAAGAATATAATCCCTCCATTTTGTTAATGGACATCCAGCTTTCCGGAGAACTTAGTGGTATTGAAACAGCACGCGAACTGAGAATGCAAAAATTTGATGCTCCTGTCATCTTTTTATCAGGTGATGACAGCTCCTTTATAGTAAATCAGGCTAAGGATATTGAGTTCATCGACTTCTTGCTTAAGCCGGTTTCAAAAGATGACCTTTCCATCTCATTACAAAAAGCTGAACACCGTCTTGATTCCGAAAATCAGTTTGCTGCATAAAAATTTTAGATCAAACATATACCCATAACTACATAAAGTAGCTTGATCGCTGCTTTTATGTCTACCAAGCCGACGCAATTATTTGTGTCGGCTTTTTTTATTTAATCTGTGTCGTGTTTTAGAACTACCCTTCCAGTTTGGCCTCCTTGCAGAATCCGATCAATTTCATCTTGCAAACCTTCCAAGCCCACAACCTTGGCATATTTTTGTGGAAGTTTTCCCCAATTTAGTTCCGCTATAGATTGCCAAATCTTTAACCTCATGGGCATTTTGCAAATAGCTGAATCGATACCCAGCAGGCTCACCCCACGAAGTATGAAAGGATAAATACTCGTTTCGACATTGTGACCCAAAATATTACCACAGCAAGCTACAGCTCCATCATGATTAGTTTGCCGAATTACGGCATCCAGCATTTTACCACCAACCGTTTCGATAGCTCCATTCCACTCCCTGCTTAACAGAAAGCTGTCTTTAACATTTGTCACCTCATCACGGTGAATAACTTCTGAAGCTCCAAGGTCTTTTAGAAAATCTTGCTCGTCCATTTTTCCTGTTGCCGCAATTACATCGTAACCTAATTCCGATAAAAAGAACACAGCCAGTGATCCCACTCCACCCGTTGCTCCGGTTACTAAAATTTTACCATTTTGGGGTGAAATTAACTCCCGCTGCAATCGCTTAAGCCCATACATCGCTGTGAAGCCGGCAGTGCCACAAGTCATTGCTGTTTCCAGGTCCAATCCTTCGGGTAGTTCTACAACCCAATCAGCAGGCACTCGAATAAGCCCTCCAAATCCTCCCGGAGTATTAGAGCCTAAGTCTTGCCCGGTGACAATCACTTTCTGCCCTTCTTTAAATTTTCCTGAAGCATCTTCTAACACCACACCGGACGCATCAACTCCCGGAACATGCGGATAATTTCTGGTCACCCCTTTATTCCCCGAGGCAGAGAGTCCATCTTTATAATTCAGTGAGGAATAGTGAACCTGAATAAGCACTTCATGTTCAGGTAAAAAAGAAATGGGAATACTTTTTATTGATGACGAAAATTCACCCTCTGATACCTCTTCAACAAAAAATGCTTTGAATGTTTCTGTACTCATTTTAGAACTCGTTTTATCCATTTCAACTTCCCTTCATATGGCGCATACCGAAATGGAATATCCAGCCAAAAGGATTTTTTCATGATGCTTTTAGTGTGTGAAAACGTCTCAAAACTTCGCTTTCCATGATATGCTCCCATCCCACTGCTTCCAACTCCTCCAAATGGCAGATTATGATTCCCAAGGTGAGCAAGAGTATCATTTATTGCTCCGCCTCCAAAAGAGCATTTTTCTAATACTGCATTTTCGGCTTCCGTTTTCTTAGTGAAAAGATATAGCGCTAATGGCTTGGGCTTTGATTTTATCATGTCAATAGCCTCAGGCAGCTCATCAAAAGTCAGCACTGGAAGAATAGGGCCGAAAATTTCTTCTTCCATGATTTCCGCTCCCTGCCTTATATCTGTCAAAACAGTTGGAGATATGTAACTACCGTTTGAATCAGTATCACCTCCCAAAAACACCTTCCCATCATCTAAATAGCCGACAAGCCTGTTAAAATGATCTTCATTCACAATTCTCGGGTAATCAGGGCTTTTCTTTGGATCATTACCGTAAAATTCAGTGACTGCGTTTTCGAAATTTTCCAGAAACTTCTTTTCGATAGATGACTGAACTAAAAGATAATCAGGAGCGACACAGGTTTGTCCGGCATTTACAAATTTACCCCAGGCTATTCTTCGAGCAGCTGTTTCTAAGTCCGCACTTTCATCGACAATACACGGGCTTTTACCGCCTAACTCTAAGGTTACCGGTGTTAGATTTTTTGCAGCAGCCTCCATCACAAGTTTGCCAACCCGGGTACTTCCCGTAAAAAATATATAATCAAAATCCTGAGCAAGCAGCTCTTTATTTGTTTCTACCCCTCCTTCAACAACGGCCACAAACTCCTCTTTAAACCATTTCCCTACGATTTCTTTTAATGCACGCGAAGTATTCGGTGTTAGTTCAGAAGGCTTGATTACTACCGTGTTGCCTGCAGCTATTGCACCTACTACAGGAAGCAAAGCCAGCTGAACCGGATAATTCCAGGGAGCAATAATCAACACTGAACCATACGGCTCAGCTACGGTATAATTTTTGGAGGGAAAATTAACCCACGACCCAGATACTTTTTGTGGTTTGGTCCATTTCTTCAGCTTTTTAAGCACATAGCTGATTTCATTGTAAAGAATGCCAATCTCCGTAGCATACATCTCCAACTCAGGCTTTTTGAAGTCGTTGTACACCGCCTGATTAAACTCTTGTTCATGCTGAGTGAGCATTTTCTTCAGAGTTTCCAGCTGGTGAATTCTAAAATCCACCGACTTTGTTGCACCGGATCTGAAGTAGGTCCGCTGTCGATCCAACAATTTCATTCCGTCCATTTAATGATCCGTTTTTCTGCCAATAAAAGTATTCATAGAATCATAAACACCAAAAACTTTATCTGCTATAAAATCATAAGCCTTGGCCGGCAGTATGCCTTTCAGAAAAGGGGTCAGCTTCACCATAAAAGGCTCTCGCAAACGTGCTTTCCCCCTTTCTACCGCATCCAAGATCTTAGTTGAAATATCTTCCGGATCAAGAAGCGGCATTAACAACGGGGCCGTTACTCCCGCAAACATTCCAGTATTAATATAGCTGGGCATCACCGTGAGTACTTTTACGGGTTGTTCATTTTTTTGAAGCTCGAGATTTAATGACTCTGACCACCCAACTGCTGCCCATTTACTTGCAGCATACACCGTCATTCCCGGGTTTGGAGTCAACCCTGCAGCCGAGGCAATGTTAATTATATATCCATATCCGCTCTCAATCATGGCTGGTAAGAAAGCACGGGCTACATACATCAGGCCAAGACTGTTCACACTCATCGTTTTTTTGATATGGTCCATGGTATGGTTTTCAAACTTCTCGCCAACAACAATTCCGGCATTATTGAATAAAATATCTACGGTGCCGTGCTCTTGAAGTACCCGTTCGGCTGCTGCTTGCACCTCTTCAGCATTGCTCACATCCACCAAGTCGGTTACTACGGTATTTCCTTCTTTGGAAAGGCGTTTTGCTGCTTCCAGCATTTTATCTTCATTAACATCCCAAATAACCAACTTCTGAGCACCGCGCTCGAGTGATTTCCTCCCCATGAGAAGGCCTATTCCGCTGGCTCCGCCAGTTATTAGAACTATTTTATTATTAAAAGAAGACATAGAAAAACCGTATATTTAAGGCTTGAAATTAAACAAATACTGAACACTTTTTTGGAATGCCAAAGTGCAAGTGTTCAGGCAGAATTAAAAATCAGACTTTAAGTCAATTATTCATACAATGAAAAGAATCTTATTACTTCTAACACTATCAATTTTAGTAGCCTCGTGCCAACAGGCGCCTAAGCAGGTTACTTTGAATTGGTCACAGGCAGACTCCCTTCCTACTGAGATCGCCAATAATGCTGTTTCTGCTGCTCAGGTAGATGGCGACTGGTACCTATACACCTTCTTAGGACTTGAGAAAGGAAAGACCTTTGAAGATGTCAGCGATTATGCTGCAAGCTATAATGTTACCGAAGGCATTTGGAATGAAATTCCAGGAGTTCCTGACGAAACCGGCCGATTAGCAAGTACAGCAGAATATGTAGATGGCAAAGTCTATATTTTCGGTGGTTATACAGTTGCAGAAGATGGCTCCGAAGTTTCTACTGAGGAAGTCTTTATGTACGACCCCGTTGCTAATTCCTATGAAGAGGTAGCTAATATGCTCCTTCCTGTAGAAGATGCTGTATCACTTGTTTACCAAGATCGCTACATCTATCTCATTAGTGGCTGGAACAACACGAACAATGTATCGAATGTACAGGTTTACGATACCCAAACTAATTCCTGGAAGCATGCTACTCCATATCCTGGCCCTCCGGTATTTGGGCACGCAGGTGGAATTGTTGGAAACACCATGGTTTTATCGGACGGAGTACAGTCTGTTATTGATGAAGGTGAACAAATTTTCCTAATGTCGCCCGGCAGTATTAAAGGTGAAATTGATGCCGAAAATCCAGAAATGATTAACTGGAGCCGAATCAAACAACATCCTGGAAAAGCACGCTATAGAATGGCTGCTGTTGGGGTAGACTCTCCCGTAGAAATGGTTGTTTTTGTAGGTGGCTCAACAAATCCTTACAACTACAATGCTATCGGTTATAATAAGCAACCTGCTTTCGCTGAAGGTTCAGCTTTTGCTTACCGCTTAGACACTGAAGAATGGGTGGAACTTGGAGAGATGCCAACTGCTACTATGGATCACCGGGGCATCGCCAAAGCCGGTAATGAATTTTATCTCATTGGCGGAATGCAAAATGATCAGCTTGTAAGCAGCTTGGTTCAAAAGTTTACGGTTGAACTGAAAGCGGCTAACTAATTTTGTGATTTTGATTAAAAATCAACCCTTCCGTTCTGGATTGGGGTATTTTTATCAGGATTACTGATGTTATTCAGGCGAAGGGTGCTGATATGTTTAAGCACACCCTTGCCTTTTTTTATACATTTTGTGAGCTATATCAGTTACATTCAGCACATCAACTAAGCCTAACATTTCCTTTATGAAATCATTCTTTTCGATAATTGCAGCATCCCTATTTTTGGTTTCCTGCAATACCTCCCCCGCAGATCAAGCTGCCCAAAGTATTAATAAAGATTCGCTGCTTCGGCACATCGAGACCCTTTCTTCTGATGAATTCATGGGCCGCGCTACTGGTACTGAAGGAGAGCAAATGACGGTTGATTACCTTGTTTCTGAATTTGAAAGTATGGGTGCTGAACCTGCCGCCGGTAATGGAAGCTATATACAAGAATTCCCTTTGCTTGGGCAAACAACTTCAAACGCTGAAATGTCAGTGGCTACAAACGGTCGTTCTCCATTTGCTTTGCAATATTATGATGAATTCATGGCCTGGCCTGCAAATCAAGCCGAAGAAGTAGACATACGTAACGCTGAGTTGGTGTATGTTGGATATGGAATTCAAGCTCCGGAAGAAGACTGGGATGATTTTAAAGGTGTGGATGTAAAGGGTAAAATCTTAGTTATAAAAAATAACGATCCTGAATTTTCTGAAGATGTTTTTGCCGGAACCACCCGCCTGTACTATGGTCGGTATTCTTACAAATATGAAAAGGCTAAAGAAATGGGTGCGTTAGGTGCCATCATTATTCACACAGACGAGACCGCAGGCTATGGCTGGAACGTGGTTGCTAATGGCTGGAGCCGCGAGCGTTTCTACCTGGAAGGAGCAGGCAATGCCTCAACTTCTGCTACTGAATTTAACGGCTGGCTAACTTATCAGGCTTCTCGATTACTTTTTGAGGAAGCGGGACTTAATTTACCTGACTTAATGGAAGCTGCTGATAGCCGCGATTTTGCGCCTGTTGAGCTAAATGGCGTTCGAGTAAATATGGAGATGGACGCCAACTATCGCAGCATAGATGGGCAAAATGTAATTGCTAAAGTAGAAGGCAATGATCCTGAGCTTAAAGACGAATATCTCATTCTAACAGCCCATTTAGACCACCTTGGTATCACCCAATCTGTGGAAGGAGATTCCGTCAATAACGGCGCTTCTGATAATGCAGCTGGCGTTAGTGCTTTACTTGAGATGATGGAAGCGTATAAATCCATTCAACCCACCATAAAAAGAAGTGTGATTGGCTTGGTGGTCAGTGCTGAGGAAGTTGGGCTTTTGGGATCACAATATTGGGCTGAAAATCCTACCGTTGCTCCCGGAAAGGTTACAGCTAACATCAATCTGGATGGAATGAATGTTTATGGAGAGACAAAGGATGTAGTTATTATTGGCTATGGCAGGAGTTCTTTCAGCGACTTGCTTGAAGAAGAAGCTCAAAAGCAAGGCCGCACCGTAAAGCCAGACCCATACCCCGAGCGCGGCTATTTCTACCGATCCGACCATTTCAACATGGCCAAAATTGGAATCCCTGCAATATTCCCCAACGCTGGTACAGAGTACATTGGAAAGGGTGACAACTTTTTAGCTTTGAGAGACAGCGTGGCGGATGCAAATTACCACACCGTGAATGACGAAATTAACCAATACTGGGATTTAGCAGGGGCTGAAGTTGACACTCGATTGTTCTTTCTAACCGGCTTCAGAGCTTTGAATGCCGATGAATTACAAACCTGGAATGCCGGTGACGAGTTTGAAGCTACCCGCTTGCGAATGATAGAAGAAAGCCGATAAGGAACAATCACTTTAATTTCTGCTAAGTATTTATAAGTAATTTTTCTTCCTGCAGATGAGTATAAATTCAGCACTATGAAAGATCTCAAAACTCAAGAAACTACTATTGAACAAGCTTATTGGTCTTGGGATGTCTCTGATGATACTTTATCGCTTAGTAACACCTTCTCCTCTTTCTTTGGATGTACCCCCGATGACTTACCTGATCAATTCAACGAGGCAGAGTCTTTCTTTAGCAGCAGTGACTTAAAAAAATTAAAAGCCACTCTTGAAGAACATTTGAGTAGTCATCAAAAAAAGCCATTTCATGTAAAAACTACCCACAATGACATTCATGATAATGAAGCATTTACCTTGGAATGGAGAGGTGAAGTCATTGATTGGGATAACGATAAACCTCTCGTAGTAGCCGGAGTTGCGGAAAAAATAGTTAACCCCGATCATAAATATATTTCATTCCGGGAGAAGGCTATTCTTTTTGAAAAGCTGATGCACAACCTGCCGGACAGCATTTATTTTAAGGATCTTGAGAGCCGCTTTACTGTTATTAATGAAAGCTGTGCTGAAAAATTTGGGCTGGATAGTCCAGAAGATGTAGTGGGTAAAACGGATTTTGACTTTTTTGAAGAACGCCACGCTCAAGCAGCTTATGATGATGAACAAAGGATTATAGAGACCGAAGAACCCATTATCCATAAAGTTGAAAAAGAGTCTGTTTCGGAAACCGGGGAAGGTGAGACTTGGGCATCAACCACAAAAATGCCTTTGTACAATGATGAGGGAGAAGTAGTAGGTACGTTTGGGATTACGCGTGATGTAACGAGTCAGCAAAAAGCAGAGGAAGAATTAAGGCGCAATGAAGCCATGATTTCCAGACTTTCCGATCAGGTTCCAGGGTTTTTCTACCTCTACCACCAAACAACAGAAGACAAGGCCTATTTCCCCTATGCAAGTGCCGGCATTCGAGATATTTATGAGCTAAATCCTGAAGATGTAAAAGAAACTATTACTCCCATTGCTAACCGAATTCATGAAGAAGATTTGACCCGGGTAGCCGAATCTATAGAACAGTCTTTTCAAACACTGGAAAAATGGGATATTGATTATAGAGTAGTTCTGCCCGAAAAAGGTCTCCGTTGGGTCCGCGGGAAGGCGCGTCCAGAAAAGCAGCCTGATGGTTCTGTAATAGGTTATGGATATATAACCGATATCACAGAGGAGAAGGAGGCTTTTGAAAGTATTGCCCGTCTCCGAAAGCAGCTTCAGCAAGTCATCGATTTTGCGCCAAACTTGATCTTCATCAAAAATATTGACGGTGAATATCTGATGGCTAATGAGTCTGCCGCAACATTTTTTGGAGAGACAACGACCAGTATTGTTGGAAAAACCGATGTCGAAATCGGGGTCTCTGAAGAGCGAGCAAGACACTATTTGGAAGCTGATCGATTAGTTATACAGAGCAAAGAAGTGCACCACCTTCCTGAAGAAGAAACTACACTACAGGACGGCTCTGAGGTTTGGCATCAAACTATTAAAGTCCCCTTCTTTAATACTGATTCCGGGAAGCCGGCCGTCTTATCTGTTGTTACTGATATTACACAGCTGAAGAAAAAAGAGATTGAGCTAAATAGTAGCCTTGATATCATTGGAGAGCAAAATAAACACTTAATGAATTTTGCACATATTGTTTCTCATAATCTTCGGAATCATGCGGGCAATATTTCTATGCTCTTATCTCTTTATGACATGGAAGAATCAGATACCGAAAAAGAAGAGTTGCTGGAACATCTTGGAGTTGCCTCAAAAAGACTGAATGAGTCCATTTCAGACTTAAATGAAATCATTGATCAGCAGTACAGCTCTAAAGGTGAGATGAAGACCTTAAACCTTAAAGAGACTGTTAATAAAATTGAGGAAATCCTCACTACAGAACGGCTCGCTAATAATGTGAATATTCAAAAAGATATTCCAGCCAATCTTAGTCTGAAATATAATCCTGCTTATCTGGAAAGTATTGTTCTCAACTTATTATCAAATGCTATAAAATACCGCCACCCTGATCGTAAGCCTGAGGTTGCTGTTAAAGCTGAAGAACGGGAAGGCAGTGTGCATCTCGAAGTTTCGGATAACGGTTTAGGAATAGATCTCGAAAAGCATGGGGAGAAATTATTCGGAATGTATAACACCTTCCACCAAAATAAGAATTCGAAGGGGATTGGCCTTTTCATTACCAAAAACCAAATTGAGTCTATGGGAGGTTCTATAGACGTCCAAAGCAAACCCAACGAGGGGACAACTTTTAAAATTAAACTATCATGAGTTCAATGAAGAGCGTTTGTATTATTGACGACGACAAAATTTACACCTACGGGGTTTCAAAGATTATCAAGAATCACCTTCCTGATAATGAAATTATGTCCTTTGAAAATGGACGAAAAGCGCTCGAAGGCATCAAAGAAATACAGGCTTCCGATCAAGAACTGCCGGACTTAATTTTACTGGATATTGATATGCCAGAAATGAATGGCTGGGATTTCCTGAAGGCTTTTCAATCCATAAGAGACAAAGCGGATAAAGAAATTCAAGTTTTTGTTATCAGCTCACAAGTTGATAAAAGAAGTGAAGACCTTTTCCGTGTTGAGTGGGATGAAAAAGTATCTGACTTCATTCAAAAGCCCGTTGGCATAGATAGCCTGAAGAGCTTGTTAGCCTAACCAAAGCGCTTACATAGAGTGGGTTTATACTAAGCATAGAGTAATACTGCCACCTCATAATATTGGTTCAATAGAAATAGCGGTATCTTTGGAGCTCACTCACTCATAATTTTTAAGTACGCTAACACATTGAACTACATCAGCTTCGTTCTTCGAGAGAGAAAAGTTCTGAGCTTTGGATTGTCTTTCACCTTCTTTTCCAGTTTCGGACAGACATTCCTGATTTCACTTTTTGTCCCTTTTTTCCTTGCGGACTTCAACCTTTCTAATGCTGCTTTTGGCTCCATTTATTCTTTAGCCACGCTATCAAGTGCGGCTATTCTGCCTTACATGGGTAAGTGGATTGATCACCTCCCAATTGGCCGCTACAGTCTTTATGTAGCTTCGGGACTGTTTGTGGCTGCATTAACAATGTCCCTATCCTGGCACATTGCTTTTCTTTTTGCCGCAATCTTAATGCTCCGGTTGTCAGGACAAGGATTAAGCGGTCACACTGCTGAAACGGCAATGGCAAGATATTTCAAATTACAGCGTGGAAAAGCATTGAGTGTATCCAGTCTTGGCTATCCACTTGGGGAAGGCATCTTACCTTTATTGATGGCTGCTTTATTAGCCGTTGTAAGCTGGAGAATGGCTTGGGGAATTATAGCTGCAGTAATTGTCTTGGCCTTCATTCCATTTTTACTTTACGTTTTGCATAAAACCGAAATTGAGGAGACCAACCAAAAAGCTAAAGAAGCTTCTAATCAAGACGACTCATCTACGGCTCACGTGTATAGGAAAGTACTAACGGAACAGAGGTTTTGGTTAATCCTTCCCGCAGTTTTACTCCCTCCATTTTGGGTAACCGGGTTATTCTTGTATCAGGTTTCCATTGCTGAACAACTGGGCTGGACAGCTGCTATTATCGCCTCAGCTTTTGTGTTCTTTGCGGGCAGTAGAATTATAAGTTCGCTAAGCATCGGCCCTTTAATAGATAAGTGGAGTGCATCAACCATTTACCCTTTCTACCTAATTCCTTTTGGCGCTGGTTTATTTATAGCATTTCTTCAATCAGGCGTTTGGTCTGCTTTTGTCTATATGGCACTAGTAGGAATTACGATGGGTCTTGGAAGCACGACAAAATCGGCGCTTTTAACGGAACTTTATGGTGAAAATGTAATTGGCACCGTTCGTTCATTATTTGCCTCTATTATGGTCTTCAGTACCGCTATAAGTCCTTTCTTGATGGGATGGATGCTCGATCAACATGTTCCCATGGAGACGATCTTGCTAACCGCTATTGGTTCGGTCATAGTAGCAACAGGGCTGGCTTTTATAGGACTTTCATCCGAAAAAGAGCAACCCACCGCAAGTTAACCTCCACCTTTTGAACCTTCTGTTCGGACTTGCAGTTATTTAACTAACACCATCACAAAAATGAGTATTTGGAATGAAAATTGAGATTTGGTCTGACGTTGTTTGTCCCTACTGCTATATCGGTAAAAGACACCTTGAGCAAGCACTGGAGCAACTCCCGGATTTAGAGGTGGATATTACCTGGAGGAGCTTTGAGCTGAACCCCAATGCGCCCGTAAATTCTGATC